>PKXB01000004.1 GCA_003133345.1 Hyphomicrobiales bacterium
AGACTATCATGGAAGCGAACGGGCTGGTTCAAGGCTATAGCTATTGGACTTTTTCCGATATCTTTGAGGAAAATTATTTTCCGTCGGTGCCGTTTCACGGCGGCTTCGGCTTGCTCAACATTCACGGCATCGCCAAGCCCGCCTTTCGCGCCTTCGAATTGTTGCACGCCCTTGGCACTGAAATGATGACGGTCGAAGGAACGCATCCGACCGCCGACGCCTGGGTCGTTCTGGGCGCGCGGTCCGCGACCGTTCTCGTCACCAACTACGGCTTGCCACGCCATTCGATCGCCACGGAGACGATTCAAATTAAGCTTGGTAACGCGAAGGCCCCGAGTGAAGCCACGATCCGGCGGATAGATTCGGAGCACGCCAACGCGAAACAGCGCTGGCAGGAAATGGGGTCTCCGGACTATCTCAACGCGGCGGTCGTGGCAGAACTCAATGCCGTGTCGCGTTGCGAATCCGAACCACACCCGTTCGATTTCCAGGACGGCGTACTGGGTTTTGAAGTCGATTTGCCGCCGCTCTCGGTGGCGGCCATCACCTTTCGGTTCGCGGGGCCCGATCGTGGTTGAATCGTCCGCTCAATCGGATGAAGAATTGCTGGATCGTTTTCAGCGTGCTGCATTCGGTTACTTTTTGGAACAATACAATCCTGAAAACGGCCTGGTGGCCGATAGAAGCCGCGCGGGCGCGCCCGCCAGCATAGCGGTCGTAGGCTTTGCGCTGTCGTGCTATCCGGTGGGAGTTGAGCGCGGTTGGATGACGCGCGCGGATGCGGCGGCGCGCACGCTCGTCACCCTGCGTTTCTTCTGCAACAGCTCGCAAAGCGGACAAACGGACGCAACCGGCTATAAGGGTTTCTATTATCATTTTCTCGATATGAAGACCGGCAGGCGCGTGTGGCAGTCAGAAGTGTCGCTGATCGACACCACGTTGTTGCTGGCGGGGGTGTTGACCGCAAGCGCATATTTAGACGCGGACACGCCAAGCGAGAATGAGATTCGCGAACGCGCCGAAGCCATTTACCGGCGCATTGATTGGCAATGGGCGCGCGGCGGCGCAGCGACCGTGCGGCAGGGATGGAAGCCGGAGAGCGGATTTTTGCATTATGGCTGGGATGGTTATGACGAAGCGATCATTCTCTATGTACTTGGACTCGCATCGCCTACCCATCCCCTTCCGGAGCACAGCTATATAGGATGGACCGCGACCTATCAGTGGGAAAACATCTACGATTACGAGTTTCTCAATGCCGGGCCGCTGTTCATTCACCATTATTCGCAAGCCTGGATCGACTTCGCCGGCATACGCGATCGCTTCATGCGCGAGAAGAAAAGCGACTATTTCGAAAACAGTCAGCGCGCAACTTACATTCAACGCGAATATGCACGACGCAATCCGTTTAGTTTTAAGGGCTACAACAAAGATTGCTGGGGGATCACAGCGAACGACGGGCCAGGCTTTAAAATACAGAAGATCGATGGCAGGAAACGCCGTTTTCTCGGCTATGCAGCGCGCGGCGTGCCTTACGGACCCGACGACGGCACGATCAATCCGTGTGCGGTGCTCGCATCGCTGCCGTTCGCGCCCGAACTTTCCTTGTCAGCGCTCCGCCATTTTTGTGCGCGCTACCCAGAGATGATCCGGGAATGGAAATTGCCAAGCAGCTTCAATCCGACTTTGCCGGGTGATGGGCCGTCCGGCTGGGTGTCGGAAGGTTATTTCGGGCTCGACCAGGGAATCATGGTTCTGATGATTGAGAATTATCGCTCGCGGCTGATTTGGAACTTAATGCGGCAATGCCCGTATGTGGGCAGCGGATTGCGTCGCGCCGGATTTACTGGTGGCTGGTTATCATGACAAATTCATCCCTACAGCAAGAGCCTGCTACGCGGAACGGTCAATCACCGCCAAGCGCACCGCCGGATGACCGTTTCCATCGGGCGCTCCTGCACGATGTTCACCCGGCCGCATGGCGCAATCCAAAATTCGCGGGCAAATACAATCTGATTGTCATCGGCGCGGGGCCTGGCGGGATCACCGCGGCGCGCGAAGCGGCCGCGCTGGGCGCAAAGGTGGCGCTCATCGAGCGCAATTTCATCGGCGGTGATCGTTTAAATGTCGGTTGCGTGCCGTCGAAGGCGATCATTCGCACCGCACGGCTCTATGCGGAAATGCGCAACGCGGACAGTGTTGGTGCCCAGGTGCCGGGCAGGATCGGCATCGGCTTTGCAACGGTGATGGAGCGGATGCAACGGATCCAGGCCCGCCTCAGCCGGGCCGACTCGGCACAGCGATTAAGTGAGGCGGGCGTCGATGTGTATTTCGGCGAAGCGCGCTTTGCGGGATCCGATACAGTCGAGGTGGCCGGCGACAAGCTGCGGTTCAGGAAGGCGCTCATCGCGACCGGCGCGCGTCCGCTGACGCCGCCGATCCCAGGGCTCGCCAAAGCCGGCTATTTGACTAACGAGAATGTCTTCAATCTGACCGAATGCCCGCGCCGTCTGTTGGTGATTGGCGGCGGCCCCCTCGGCTGCGAATTGGCGCAAGCATTTTGCCGATTCGGCTCGCATGTCATCATCGCACAAGACGATCCGACGTTCCTGCCCAAGGAAGAGCGCGACGCGGCNNAGGGGATGAATCTCGAATCTGCCGGCGTCCGCTACGACACCAAAACCGGAATCCACATCAATGACTTCCTGCAAACCAGTAACCGGCGAATCTATGCGGCGGGCGATGTTTGCCTGGAATATAAATT
>PKXB01000020.1 GCA_003133345.1 Hyphomicrobiales bacterium
TATCGCGCCTTCGAATTGTTGCACGCGCTTGGCACTGAAATGATGACGGTCGAAGGAACGCATCCGACCGTGGACGCATGGGTTGTTCGTGACTACGGGGCTGCGACTGTTCTTCTCACCAATTACGCTTTGCCACGTCACCCGATCGCCTCGGAAACCATTCAAATTAAACTTGACAGCGCCCAAGCCCCGAAGGAGGCCACGATCCGGCGGATCGATTCTGATCATGCCAATGCGAAAGGACGCTGGCAGGAAATGGGGTCTCCGGAATATCTAAACGCGGCGGTCGTGGCGGAACTCAAGACCGTGTCACGTTGCGAATCTGAACCTTTTCCGTTTGACTTCCGGGATGGCGCGCTGGACTTCGATGTCACTATGCCGCCTCTCTCGGTGGCGGCCGTCACCTTTCGGTTTGCGGCGCGTGATCATGGCTGAATTGTCCGCTCAATCGGATGAAGAATTGCTGGATCGTTTTCAGCGTGCTGCATTCGGTTACTTTTTGGAACAATACAATCCTGAAAACGGCCTAGTGGCCGATAGAAGCCGCGCGGGCGCGCCCGCCAGCATAGCGGTCGTAGGCTTTGCGCTGTCGTGCTATCCGGTGGGAGTTGAGCGTGGTTGGATGACGCGCGCGGATGCGGCGGCACGCACGCTCGCCACTTTGCGGTTTTTCTGCAACAGCCCGCAAAGCGAACAACCGGACGCAACCGGTTATAAGGGCTTTTATTATCACTTTCTCGACATGAAGATCGGCAAGCGTGTTTGGCAGTCGGAACTGTCGCTGATCGACACCACGCTGCTACTCGCGGGGGTGCTGACCGCGAGCGTGTATTTCAGCGATGACACACTAGGCGAAAAAGAAATCCGGCGACACGCTGATGCGATCTACCGTCGCGTCAATTGGCAATGGGCGCGCGGCGGTGGAACGACCGTCCGGCAGGGATGGAAGCCGGAGTGCGGATTTTTNNGCATCGCCGACCCATCCCCTTCCAGAGCGCAGCTACATAGAATGGACTGCGACCTATCAGTGGGAAAACATCTACGATTACGAATTTCTTTATGCGGGGCCGCTCTTCATTCACCATTTTTCTCAGGCCTGGATCGATTTTTCCGGCATACGCGATCTCTTCATGCGCGAGAAAAAGAGCGACTATTTCGAAAACAGCCGGTGCGCCACGTATGTGCAGCGCGAATACGCACGGCGTAATCCGTTCGGGTTTGAAGGCTATGGCAAGGACTGTTGGGGTATCACGGCAAACGACGGGCCCGGTTTCCAGACATTGAAGATCGACAGTAGGGAACGCCGTTTTCTCGGCTATGCCGCACGTGGCGTGCCCTACGGGCCTGACGATGGCACCATCGATCCGTGCGCGGTGCTCGCATCGCTNNCCGTTCACACCCGAACTTTCCTTGTCGGCGCTGCGCCATTTTTGTGCGCTCTACCCGGAGATGATCCAAGATTCCAGATTACCAAGCAGCTTCAATCCGACTTTGTCGGGAGATGGGCCATCCGGCTGGGTCTCAGAGGGCTATTTTGGGCTCGACCAGGGGATCGTGGTCCTGATGATCGAGAATTATCGCTCGGGGCTGATTTGGAAACTGATGCGGCAATGCCCGTATATCGGCAGCGGACTACGCCGCGCCGGATTTACCGACGGTTGGTTGTCATGACAAATTCACCCTTACAGCAAGAGCTTGCTACGCGGAACGATCAATCACCGCCGAACACGCCACCGGATGACCGCTTCCATCGAGCGCTCCTGTATAATGTTCACCCGCTCGCATGGCGCAATCCAAAATCCACGAGTAAATACAATTTGGTCGTCATCGGCGCGGGGCCGGGCGGGATCACCGCGGCGCGCGAAGCGGCCTCGCTCGGCGCAAAGGTGGCGCTCATCGAGCGCAATTTCATCGGCGGCGATCGTCTGAACGTCGGCTGCGTGCCGTCGAAAGCGATCATTCGCACCGCACGGCTCTATGCGGAAATGCGCGACGCGGACAATGTCGGCGCCCAGGTGCCGGGCAGTATCGGCATCGGCTTCCAAACGGTGATGGAACGAATGCGGCGCATCCAGGCCCGCCTCAGCCGGGCCGACTCGGCACAGCGATTGAGTGAGACGGGCGTCGATGTATATTTTGGTGAAGCGCGTTTTGCGGGACCCGACACAGTCGAGGTGGCCGGCGACAAGCTGCGGTTTAGTAAGGCGCTCATCGCGACCGGTGCGCGACCGTTGACCCCACCAATTCCAGGGCTAGCCGAAGTCGGCTATTTGACCAACGAGAATGTCTTCAATCTGATCGAGTGCCCGCGCCGCCTTTTGGTGATCGGCGGCGGCCCCCTCGGCTGCGAATTGGCGCAGGCATTTTGCCGGTTCGGTTCGCACGTCATTATAGCACAAGACGACCCGATGTTCCTGCCCAAGGAAGAGCGCGACGCGGCCCAGATTCTTTCGAATTCCTTGGCGAGCGATGGTGTCGAAATTCACCTTAACACCACAGTGGTTGCAGTTCGCAAAGAGGGCGCAGAGAAAATTGTCGATCTCGTGTGTGCCGGCGATAGATTCAGTGTTTCCGTCGATGAAATCCTTGCTGGCATCGGCCGGGCGCCCAATGTCGAAGGCATGAATCTTGAGGCTGCTGGCGTCCGCTACGACATCGGGACCGGAATTCATATCAACGACTTCCTGCAAACCACCAACCGGAGAATCTACGCGGCGGGCGACGTGTGCCTGGAACACAAGTTCACGCACGCGGCTGAGGCTTCGGCGCGCATCGCGATTAGAAATGCGCTATTCCTCGGCCGCAAGCGTCTGAGCGCGCTGACTATCCCCTGGTGCACTTTTACTGATCCGGAGATCGCCCATATCGGCCTCTATGTTCGGGAGGCGCGGGAAAAAGCGATCCCGGTGACGACATTCACCATCTTGATGCAGGACGTTGACCGCGCGGTGACCGACGGCGAAGAACAAGGATTCGTTAAAATTCATGTGCGACAGGGCAGTGATCGTATTCTGGGAGCCACCGTCGTCGCGCGCCATGCTGGGGAGATGATCAACGGAATCTCTCTTGCGATCACCTCGGGTATCGGTTTGCGCGCACTCGCGAGGGTCATTCATACCTACCCGACGCAAGCCGACGCCATAAAAATGGCGGCGGAGGCCTATAACCGCACGCGCTTGACCCCAACGCTCAAATCTCTGACCAAGCGCTGGTTGGCGTGGTAACAGCGGGAACGTTGACGAAGCAATGAAAGCGGTCCTCGTCACTTGTGCAGTTGTGATTATGGGCCTGATCTTATTAGCGCCCGCAAACTCAGCGCGCGCTGCAAATAGCTGTAGTGGGCAGTACGACACCTGTTTTAATATGTGCAAACAATACGGTTTCGGCAGGAACCGCGCGGACCATCCGCATCCTCAATCGGCTGAAACATGCCGCGATCATTGCATAGGCTGGAAAACCGGCTGCCTGCAAACTGGTTGCTGGAACGGCGATCTCGTCAAAGACTGCGGGCTTAGTAAGCATTGAGTTTTCAAATTAGGACACTACCGTTGATCGCCCAATTTAGATATGCATCGGATGGCCCAAGGCCATGAGGGCGGCCTCCTGAAGACTTTCGCTCTGGGTCGGGTGGGCATGGATCGTTGCGGCGACGTCCTCGAGCCGCGCGCCCATCTCGAGCGCCAAGCTGAAGCCGGCCGACAATTCCGCAATCCCGGCGCCCACTCCCTGAATGCCGAGCAGAAGATGATTGTCGGCTCTGGCGACGACGCGAATGAAGCCGGCTTCTTTCTCGAGCGTCATGGCGCGGCCGTTCGCCCGGAAAGGAAAGAGCCCGGTCTTAAACCCGATGCCGGCCGCCTTAGCCTCGTCGGGCGACAGTCCGGCGGTGACAATCTCAGGATCGGTGAAGCAAACTGCGGGGATGCAAACCTTATCCCAGGAGCGTTTTTCGCCGGCGACGATCCCGGCCACCATCTCGCCTTGCGCCGTGGCCCTGTGTGCCAGCATCGGCTCGCCCGTCACGTCTCCGATGGCGTAGATGCCGCGCATCGAGGTGCGGCACTTATCATCGATGCGAATGAACGGGCCATCCATATCGAGGTCGATCGCATCAAGGTTCCAGCCCTCGGTCGCCGGCTTGCGGCCGACCGTAACGAGGATCTTGTCGACCGCTAGCGTCACCACCTTGCCATCTGCCGCCTCGATCGAGAGGGCATCGCCTTTGGACGCGAGCCCTTTCGCCTTGGCGCCGGTCAACACCTCGATGTCGAGTTCGCGCAGACGCTTGGCGACCGGCCGCGTCAGCTCGGCGTCGTATTGAGGTAGGATGCGGCCCTCAGCTTCAACGACGGTCACCGCGGCACCTATTTTGGCAAATGCGGTCCCCAGCTCCAGCCCGATATAGCCAGCGCCCACGACGACAAGCTTACTCGGCACTTCGGTCAGCGCCAGGGCCCCTGTCGACGAGATCACGTTGCCGCCGAACGGAAGGAACGGAAGTTCGATAGCGTCGGAACCCGTGGCGATCACCACCTGTTCCGCGCGAATCACCTGCGGGCCGATTTCCGTCTCCACCTCGACCGTCTTGCCGTCGCGAAATCGCGCCCAGCCCTCGACGACCTTCACCTCCGCCCTCTTCAACAGTCCCGCAACTCCGTTGTTGAGGCGACCGACGATGCCCTCCTTCCAGAGCACGGTCTTCGAGAGATCGAGCGCGGGCTTGCCGGCGGAAATGCCGAGCGGGCTAGCGCCGCTCGCGATCTGTGCAATCTTCTTAAACTCTTCGGCTACGTGGATCAGGGCCTTGGAGGGAATGCAGCCGACATTGAGGCAGGTTCCACCGAGCTTTTTCGCCTCGACTACTACAGTGTCGATACCAAGCTGGCCTGCCCGGATCGCACAGACATAGCCGCCCGGGCCAGCACCGATCACCAAGAGCTTGCAGAAGATGTCTTTCACGGCCTCAGCCTTCTATAAAGATCAGCGCTGGCGTTTCAAGTAGTGTCTTGATGCGTTGCACGAAGAGCGCGGCGTCAAAGCCATCCACCACGCGGTGATCAAAACTCGACGAAAGATTCATCATCTTGCGGGGAATGAATGCCGACCCGTCCCAGATGGGACGCACCATCATCTTGTTGACGCCAATAATCGCGACCTCGGGATGGTTGATGATGGGTGTCGTTACCACACCGCCCATGGTGCCGAGCGACGTAATGGTGATAGTGGAGCCGCTCAGCTCGTCGCGGGTAGCGGTGCCGTTCTTCGCTGCTTCGACAAGCCGGCTCACCTCCGCCCCACAGCCCCAAAGGTCGAGCGCCTCTGCGTGCCTGACCACTGGCACCATGAGGCCCGCGGGCGTCTGCGCCGCGATGCCGATATGCACGCCGGCATGCTGATGCACGACGCCTGCCTCGTCGTCGAACAGCGCATTCAGATTGGGCTGCTCGACGATGGCCCGCACCATGGCGCGCATCAGGAAGGGCAAGAGCGTCAGCTTCGGCTGATCGTGCCGTTTCTGGTTGTTGAGCGTTGCCCGAAGCTCTTCGAGTCCGGTGACATCGACCTCCTCGACGTAGGTAATGTGGGGAATGCGCGAGTTGGAAATCGACATTTTCTCGGCGATCCTGCGGCGCAGGCCGACCACCTTGATGTCTTCCACGGCAGTCCTTGGCTGAAGGCCTAGCGCTCTCGTCAGCCCCGGTCCCTGAGCGGAGAAAGCGTCCAGATCCTCATGCGTGATGCGGCCGGCCGGGCCAGTGCCGGGTACTTGTCGCAGGTCTACTCCGGCCTCTCGCGCCCTCAGACGAACCGCCGGCGCGGCCAGGGGCTTTTCGCCTTCGGGACGCGGAGCACCACGGGCGGATTGCCGGAACGGAGCGGTTCGGGGCGGCCGGCCTGTGGCGGATCCCGGCAGGGCGGTCGTGGCCGGGGCACGCTCGAGTGAATTGCCAATGGGACGCTTTGCCAACGGAGCGGACTCCGCTGTTTCGGAGGCAGGAGCCTTCACTCTCGGCGCCACCCGCGCGCCCGTGAGAGCCGAGCTGTTATCTTCGCCTCGGACCTTCAGGCGGACAAGGTCGGAACCGACGGCGACCACATCGCCGATCTTGGCGCCAAGCCAAACAATCTCGCCCTCGACCGGCGAGGGAATCTCCACCGTCGCCTTGTCGGTCATGACCGCTGCAAGGATTGCATCCTCCCGGACAAGATCGCCGATCTTGACGTGCCACTCGACCAGCTCGGCCTCGGCGACACCTTCGCCGACATCGGGCAGTCTAATCACATGCTCGGTCATCTCACTGCTCCATTGTTTCGAGCAGCGCGCGGCCGACGCGAGCGGGACCAGGGAAGTAATCCCATTCCTGCGCATACGGATAGGGTGTATCCCAACCCGTGACGCGCCTGACGGGGGTCTCCAGGTGGTAGAAGCATGTTTCCTGCACCAGCGCGGAAAGCTCCGCGCCGAAACCAGATGTCCGCGTCGCCTCATGGATGATCACGCATCTGCCCGTCTTCCGGACCGATGCTTCGATCGTCTCCAGATCGAGCGGCAACAGCGTGCGCAGGTCGATGATTTCAGCATCGACACCGGTTTCGGCAACGGCCGCCATGCCGACATAGACCATCGTCCCGTAGGCGAGCACGGTCAGGGCCGCGCCTTGGCGCCGGACGATGGCCTTCCCCAGAGGCACGGCATAATGACCGTCCGGAACCTCGCCGAGTTCGTGTTTCGACCAAGGTGTGATGGGCCGATCGTGATGACCGTCGAAGGGGCCGTTATAGAGCCGCTTCGGCTCCAGGAAGATCACCGGATCGGGATCCTCGATCGCTGCAATCAGCAGCCCTTTGGCGTCGCTCGGGTTCGACGGCACGACTGTCTTCAGACCTGACACATGGGTGAACAGAGCCTCGGGGCTCTGGCTGTGGGTCTGTCCGCCTGAGATTCCGCCGCCGGTCGGCATTCTCACCACGAGCGGACAGGTAAATTGGCCATTGGAGCGATAACGCAGTCGCGCGGCCTCTGAAACGATCTGGTCGTAGGCCGGATACATGTAGTCAGCGAACTGAATCTCGACGCAGGGGCGAAGCCCATAGGCCGCCATGCCGACCGCAGCGCCCACGATCCCCGATTCATTGATCGGAGTATCGAAACAACGGCTCTTGCCGTATTTCGCCTGTAGCCCCTGTGTGCCGCGAAAGACGCCGCCGAAGAAACCCACATCCTCGCCGAACACGACAACATTGTCGTCGCGGTCCATCATCACGTCCATAGCGTCGCGGATGGCTTCGATCATGGTTTTGCGGGGCATGGTTCAGACCCCCGCCTGCTGGCGCTGCCATCGTAAATGGGGCGGCATTTCCGCGTAGACATCCTCGAACATGTCACGCACCGAGGGCTTGCCGCCGGCATGCAGTGTGCCGTGGCTTTCGGCCTCCTTCTGAGCGGTGATCACGGTATCCAGAACTTCAGCTTCCGCTTGCTTATGGCGTTCGTCCGACCAGGCGCCGATTGTAATCAAGTGATTTTTGAGCCGGATCACGGGGTCGCCGAGCGGCCATGCGTCGGACTCGGTCTTCGGCCGGTAGGCGGACGGATCGTCGGAGGTGGAATGAGCGCCGACGCGATAGGTGACATACTCGATGAGCGTGGGACCGAGATTGCGGCGTGCCCGCTCGACTGCCCATTTCGCTACGGCATGCACAGCAAGATAGTCGTTGCCGTCGACCCTGAGCGCGGGGATGCCGAAGCCGAGACCGCGCGCAGCGAAGGTGCCGGAGCCGCCGCGCGCGATGCCCTGG
>PKXB01000069.1:0-13375 GCA_003133345.1 Hyphomicrobiales bacterium
GCTGGAAAACAAATGCCGCGACCTCGCGCTGCCTTGTATGTCGGTGCTGGGGCCGGTGCTCCGCCTGTTCCAGTCCTATCTCGGCGCTGAGACCATCCACCGCGTCGGCGCCCAGCACGTGCTCAACGCGGAATATTTCCAGCGCATCGACGCGCTCAACTACACGATGTTTCATGACGACGGCCAGCACGTGGAAGGGCTGCAGGACGCCGACGTGGTGCTGGTCGGTGTCTCGCGCACGTCGAAAACGCCGACCTCGATCTATCTCGCCAATCGCGGCGTCAAAACCGGCAACGTGCCGCTGGTGCCGGGCGTGCTGCTGGCGCCCGCGGTGGAGAAGCTGACGCGGCCGCTGGTGGTCGGGCTCTATGCCAGTCCCGAGCGCATCGTGCAGATCCGGGAGAACCGGCTGTTGGGCTTGAAAGCGCACCGCGACGACGATCGCTATATCGACAAGGCCGCGGTGGCCGAGGAGGTGGCGTTTTCGCGCCGGCTCTGCGCCAAGTACAGTTGGCCCGTTATTGACGTGACGCGCCGCTCGATCGAGGAAACCGCCGCCGCGGTGATGAAGCTGCTGAGCGAACGCCGCCGTCAACCGGTGGGGTGATGTTATCCTTCCCCCGCAGGGGGAGGGTGGCGAGCGAATGCGAGCCGGGTGGGGGGTAGTTCAATCATGACATTGGAATCGCAGACCCCACCCCGCCCGCCGTCGCTGACGCTCCGGCGGCCGACCCTCCCCTGAAAGGGGAGGGATTAAGGAAACTCATGGCGCTCTGGCTTAGCCCGCAACCGCTGGTGCTCGCATCGAAAAGCGACGTGCGCGGCAAGATGCTGGCGGCGGTCGGCCTGCGCTTCGAGATCAGGCCGGCGCAGATCGACGAACGCGCGGTCGAAGCCAAAGCCGGGACCACCGATGCCGCCGCCGTCGCCCGCTTGCTCGCGCGCGCCAAGGCCGACGCGGTGGCGCGCTCGTTGCCCGGCCGGTTGGTGCTGGGCGCCGACCAGACACTGGCGCGCGGAGCCAAACGCTTCAGCAAGCCGGCCAACCGCGCCGCGGCGGCCGAGCAGTTGCGAGCCTTGCGCGGGCGCACGCACGAGCTGCATTCTGCGCTGGCGCTGGTGCGCGACGGCGCCGTGCTGTTCGATTGCGTCGACAGCGCGCGGCTGACCATGCGCGATATTTCCGACCGCTTTCTCGAGGATTATCTCGACATGGCGGGGGGCGCCGCCTTGGCGAGCGTCGGCGGCTATCAGCTCGAAGGCATCGGCATTCACCTGTTCGAGCGCGTCGGGGGCGACTATTTCACCATTCTCGGCCTGCCGCTGTTGCCGCTGCTGGCCTATCTGCGGCAGAACGGCTTTGTGGATGGGTAGGCTCATGTCCCGGGCGCGGCGCAACATGAAATGTTGCGACGCAGACCCGGGACCGTTACGAAACTCAGAATTTGGAAAGGTCCCGGATCAGCGGCGCACCGCCATAGCGCGTCGAAGACGCGCGTAAACGCGCTTATGGCGGTGCACCGCGTCCGGGACAAGAGAAGCAAATGTTTATTCTCGGCCTGACCGGCTCGCTCGGCATGGGAAAATCCGCCACGGCGAAGATGTTCGCCGAAGAAGGCGTGCCCGTGCACGATGCCGATGCCGTCGTGCACCGGCTCTATGACGGCGAGGCCACGCCGGCGATCGAGGCCGCTTTTCCCGGAACGACCAAAGACGGCAAAGTCGATCGCGACGCTCTGGCCAAGCGCGTGCTCGGCGATGCCGCCGCCATCAAGCGGCTGGAGCAAATCGTGCATCCGCTGGTGGGGGCCGCCTCGACGCGGTTTTTGGCGGAGGCCGAGCGCAGGGGCGCGCCGGTGGCGGTGCTCGACGTCCCGCTGCTGTTCGAGACCGGCGGTGACGCCCGCTGCGACGCGGTGGTGGTGGTCTCGGCGCCGGCCGACCTGCAGCGGATGCGCGCCTTTGAGCGCCCCAGCATGACCGCGGGCAAGCTTGCGGCCATCCTCGCCAAGCAGATGCCGGACGAGGAAAAGCGGCGGCGCGCCGATTTCGTGGTGGATACTTCGAAAGGTTTTGACGCGGCGCGTGCGCAAGTGCGTGATATTCTCAAAAGCATCGCTAAGATGCCGAACCGGCGGCCGTGATTCTGATCACCGCCTGAGCGGACTAAAAAAATGCGCGAAATCGTCCTCGACACAGAAACCACGGGCCTCGATCCCTTGCAGGGTCATCGCCTGGTCGAGGTCGGCTGCATCGAGCTGCTCAACCGGATTCCGACCGGCGCGACGTTCCACAGCTATCTCAACCCGGAGCGCGAAGTACCGGCTGAGGCCGTCGCCATCCACGGGCTGGCGACCGAATTCCTCAAGGACAAGCCGCTTTTCGCCGACATCGCCGACGATTTCCTCAGCTTCATCGGCGACGCGCCGCTGGTGATCCACAATGCCGGCTTCGACCACGGCTTCCTCATCGCCGAACTCAAGCGCGTCGAGCGTCCGCCGATCGCGCGCGATCGGCTGGTCGACACGCTGCTGCTGGCGCGCCGCAAGCATCCGGCCGGACCGAACCGGCTCGACGATCTGTGCGCGCGCTACGGCATCGACAATTCGCGGCGCAGCAAGCACGGCGCGCTGCTCGACGCCGAGATCCTGGCCGAGGTCTATCTGGAGCTGATCGGCGCGCGCCAGGCGCAGCTCGGCCTCGCCGAGAGCGGCGTGCGGCGCGGCAACACACGCGACGGCATCGCGGTGCGGTGCGAGCGTGATGTGGCGTTGGCCGTCCGCGTCAGCGCGGCCGATCGCGAGGCGCACCGCAAATTCGTCTCGACGCTGGGGGCGAACGCTCTGTGGCGAGATTATCTGACGGACGACGCCTGACGGCTCAGCTCGGCGGCGCCGGCGCGCCGGCCACCTGCATCTCGCTCATCTTCTTTTGATAGAGGCCGACGAAATCCACCGGATCGAGCAGCAGCGGCGGGAAGCCGCCATTGCGCACGGTGGTGGCGATGACCTCGCGCGCGAACGGGAACAGCAGGCGCGGACATTCGATCAGCACGAGCGCGTTTATGCTTTCCTGCGGCACGTTCTGGATGCGGAATATGCCGGCATATTCCAATTCGAATCTGAAAATCAATTTGCCGTCGGTTTCCGCCTTGCCGTCAAGCTTGAGTGTTACCTCGATGTCGTTGTCCGACAGCGGCTTGGCGTTGACGTTGATTTGAATGCCGATCTGCGGTGGCTGCGTTCCGACCGTCAGCGACTGCGGCGCGTTCGGGTTCTCGAACGAGAAATCCTTGATGTATTGCGCCACCACGTTGAGTTGCGGCTGCGGGTTCTGGGCCGGTGCCGGGCCGCCATTGGTTGTGGACATGAAAACTCCTGAACGTCACCAAAGAACTGATGCGGCGGTTGGCTAACACGGCGTCTATAGGGGAACAAGGATTCGAAGAAGCCCTTTATTGGCGTATGATCCTGTCCGAAAACCGGTACCCATCCCCGAGCCAGTCGAGGACAAGCTTTCCGGGATCATGCGCTATTGGTGTTCCCGCTGATTGTCGCGCCGGTCGGTCAGCGCGGCGTCGGGCACCTGAAGCCACTGCTCGGGCGCGAGATCGACCACGCCGTCGGCGCGGGCGGGCGCCGGCTTTAGCCCGAGCAGCACGCCCAGTGCCCGCCGGAGCGGCGCGAGCAATAGCAAAAGGCCCAGGACATCCGTTATAAACCCTGGAATTAGCAGGAGAATTCCCGCTAGCAGGGTCAGGGTCCCGGCGCTGTCGGCTTGCAGGGCGGTGAAGCCGCCTTGGCCCATTGCGACGCGCACGCGGGCGATGTGGTTGCCGCCGGCATGGCGCAGCACCATGGCACCGGCCAATGAGGTCGCCGCCACCAGCGCCAAGGCCCACAGAAAACCGATCGTCCCTGCCACTGCGATGAACACCGCCAGTTCCATGATCGGGAGCGCCAGCAGGGCCAGCAGCAGCCATTTTGCCACATTCATAGGTGTTATTGTCCTAGGCGCATGATCTTATCCGAAAACCGGTGCCCATCCCCGATCAAGTCAAGGATATGCTTTTCGGGATCATGCGCTGGCTGTCTAGGTTGGCGTAGGCGTCCCGATCGTTTAAGCTTTGTTCGCGAAGCACAATTGCGCCGAAATACCGGCGCAGGGCCTATGGATTGGCGCGGACACCGGCATAGATAGGTACGGTGGACCCGGCCGCCACGCCGTCGATCGGGCCGCGGGTCGATCTGCCGTTACGGTTACCGAAAGCATGCGAGACGTGTTCGACATCTACACCATCATATTCCTGGCGCTGGCGGTATTCATCTTCCTGCGCCTGCGCAGCGTGCTCGGCCAGCGTACCGGCCGGGAGCGGCCGCCATACGATCCTTACGCCGCGCGCGAGCCGGGGCGGCCGGCGACTGAAAAAGTCGTCACCCTGCCCAATCGAACGCCGGAAGCGGCCGCGGTGAAGCCGGCCGAACCGGTCGCGCCGGGCGAGCGCTGGAAGGGCATCGCCGAAGCCGGCTCCGTGCTCGCAACGGGTCTCGACGCCCTCGTTGCCGCCGACGCTAATTTCGATCCCAAGCATTTCCTCACCGGTGCGCGCGCGGCCTATGAAATGATCGTCAATGCGTTTGCCGAAGGCGATCGCCGCACCCTGAAGAATTTGCTGTCGCGCGAAGTCTACGACGGCTTCGAGTCCGCCATCACCGAGCGCGAGAAACGCGGCGAGACGGTGGAGAGCCGTTTCGTCTCCATCGACAACGCCGAGATCACCGCCGCCGAGTTGCGCGCACGCACCGCGCAGTTGACTGTGCGCTTCCAGTCCAAGCTAATATCGGTGACGCGCGACAAGAACGGCAACGTGATCGACGGCAATGCCGAGAAGGTGACCGACGTCACCGACGTCTGGACATTCGCCCGCGATCTGTCGTCGCGCGATCCGAACTGGAAACTGGTCGCAACCGAAGCCGGGCAATGACCGCATGGCGGCGTTACCACCTCGCTCGCAATTGGGCATTGGCTTGGCACTGGGCCTGATCGCGGCAGGCGGCCCGGCGGCGGCGTCCGAGATGAAATTCCGCAACGCGCAGGTCGAACCGCTTAGCTTTACCAAAATGGCCGGCTGGCAGGACGACGACCACGCCGCCGCTTTCGGCGCATACTTGAAAAGCTGCAGCGCTATCCTGCAAGGCAGTAAGGCGAAGCGCGCGGCGCGGCCGGTCTACGGCGGGCTGTACAATGCTTGCGGGAAAGCGGCCACGCTCGCCGCCGCCGCCGGCACAGTCGATCGCGCGCAAGCGCGCAAGTTCTTCGAGGACAATTTCAAGCCGGTGCGCATTTTGCCGGCCGTCCACACCTACGGCTATTACACTGGCGCCGACGGCTTTTACACCGGCTATTACGAGGCCGAAGTCGCAGGCTCGCGTGTCAAGACCGAGGACTACAACGTCCCGATCTACCGGGTGCCGGCAAAACTCGCGGGCAAGAAGAGCAGGGTGTTCTCGCAATACGACCGCACTGAAATCGAGCGCGGCGCGCTCGCCGGCAAGGGACTGGAGATTTGCTGGATCAAAAACCCGGTCGATGCCTTCTTCGCGCAGATCCAGGGCTCCACGCGCGTCAAGCTCGATGACGGCGAATTGCTGCGGCTTAATTACATCGCCAGCAACGGCAAGCCCTACACGCCGGTTGGCCGGCTTCTGATCGACCAAGGGGTCTACACGCCCGAAGAAATGTCGATGGACAAGATCCGGGAATTCATGGAAGCCAATCCGGACGAGGGAAAGGCGCTGCGCGAGAAGAACCGCTCCTTCGTGTTCTTCTCCGAGACGCAGCTCGGTCCGACGGACGAATGCGTCGGCGCACAGGGCATCCCGTTGACGCCATGGCGCTCGCTGGCGGTTGATCCCTCGATGCACGTCTACGGCACGCCGATCTGGATCGACGCCAAATTTCCGATCACCAGCGACCTGCCGCAGGACACCTTCCAGCATCTGATGTTCGCGCAGGATACCGGCTCCGCCATTCGCGGGGCGGCGCGCGCCGATATCTATTTTGGCCACGGCGAGGATACCCCCCACATCGCCGGCCGCATCAAGCAGTTCGGCAAATTCGTCATGCTGATGCCGAAGGACGTGTCGATGAGCGGAGCCGCGCCGGAGAAGATCAATGTGCCGCTGCCGAGGCCGCGGCCGAAGGACATCATCGCGGATAATGCGCCCGCGCAGGCGGCGACAACGGCGGCGCTGCACAAGCCGAAGCCATGAGTTCGCGCGACGGCGACCGGCGCCGCGTTCTCTCCTACGAGGAGCGCGTGCTGTGGACGACCGTCACCAAGGCGATCGCGCCGCTGCGCACGACGGCGCGGATCGCGCCTGACGTGGATACCCAGGCGACGCAGGTTGCCGTCAAGCCGCCGCGTCCGGTTGGACCCAAGAAAGCTTCGCCGCCGCTGGCGCCGCAACAGCCTGCGCCGCCGCCGCCGCTAACGCCGCTCAGCCGCCGCATGAAGCGCGGCGTCGCGCGCGGCAAGCAGGCGATCGACGCCCGTCTCGACCTGCATGGGCTGACGCAAAGTGAGGCGCATGCCGCGTTGTTGCGGTTCCTGCGCAGCGCCGGCGCGCGCGACGCCCGGCTGGTGCTGGTGATCACCGGCAAAGGACGCGGGGGCGAGCCCGGCGTACTGCGCCGCCAGGTACCGCAGTGGCTGGGCCTGCCTGAATTCCGCTCACTTGTTCTCGGTTTCGAGGACGCGCACGTCACCCACGGCGGCGAAGGCGCGCTTTACGTGCGTCTGCGGCGCGCGCGCGGCTGATCCTTGCGCGGGCGGCGTAAAATGCGCGACCATTACACGAGGCCCTCAGGAGGATCCGTCATGCCGCGTCCGATCGCGTTGCTTACGGCGGTGACATTGAGTCTGGTTTACGGGGCCGCCGACGCGCAATCGTCCATGAAGCCTAGCGCGCCGCAAAAAATGATGTCGCCCGCCGAGGCGCAAAAAATGCGCGCGTGCAAAAAGCAGGCGGCGGATCAGAACATCAAGATGGCCGAGCGTTCCAAATTCGTCATGGATTGCATGACGGCCAAGAAATAACGCGCGTCGCTAAAGAATAAACCGGCTCAGATCCGCGTTTTTGGCCAGATCTCCGATGTGTTTTTCCACATAAGCCGCGTCGATCTTGACGGTCTCGCCCGAGCGGTCGGTGGCGGCGAACGAGATTTCGTCGAGCACGCGCTCCATCACCGTCTGCAGGCGGCGCGCGCCGATATTCTCGATCGCGGAATTCACCGCCACTGCGATGTCGGCGATGGCGTCGATGGCGTCCTCGCTGAAATCCAGCGTCACGCCTTCGGTCTTTAGCAGCGCGACGTATTGCTTGATCAGCGAGGCTTCCGGCTCCGTCAGAATTCGGCGCAAATCGTCGCGGCTGAGCGCCTTCAATTCGACGCGGATCGGCAGCCGGCCTTGCANNTCGCGCTGCACGCCCTCGCGCGACACGTCGGCGCCCATGCGGCCCTCGCGCCCGGCGATCTTGTCGATCTCATCCAAGAACACGATGCCGTTCTGCTCCACCGCCTTGATCGATTCCTGAATGAGCTGTTCGTTGTCGAGCAGCTTGTCGGATTCCTCGTTGATCAGGATGGCGTGCGAATCCAGCACGGTGACGCGCCTTGCCTTGGCGCGCCCGCCGCCGAGCTTGCCGAAAATATCGCCGAGATTGATGGCGCCCATCTGCGCGCCCGGCATGCCGGGGATCTCGAACATCGGCATGCCGCCGCCGCCCGACTGCACCTCGATCTCGATTTCCTTGTCGTTGAGCTCACCGGCGCGCAGCTTCTTGCGGAAGCTCTCGCGCGTGGCCGGGCTGGCGCCGGGCCCGACCAAAGCATCGACCACGCGCTCTTCCGCGTTCAACTCGGCGCGCGCCTGCACGTCCTTACGCTTTCTATCGCGGGTGAGCGCGATGGAAATCTCCACTAGGTCGCGCACGATCTGCTCGACGTCGCGGCCGACATAGCCGACCTCNNGTCGGCCCGATCATCAGGATGTTCTTGGGCAGCACTTCCTCGCGCAGTTTGTCGTCGAGCTGCAGCCGGCGCCAGCGGTTGCGCAGCGCGATGGCGACCGCGCGCTTGGCGTCGTTCTGGCCGACGATGAAGCGGTCGAGTTCGGAAACGATTTCGCGGGGGGAGAAGTCGGTCAACGGGGCACTCTTTACGATTTCAGCGACTCGATGGTGACGTTGCGGTTGGTGTAAACGCAGATGTCGGCGGCGATGTCGAGCGACTTGCGCACGATCTGCTCGGCGTCGAGCGGCCCGTCGATCAGCGCGCGGGCGGCGGCGAGCGCGTAGTTACCGCCCGAGCCGATGCCGGCGACGCCCGCCTCCGGCTCCAGCACGTCGCCGGTGCCGGTCAAGACCAGCGAGACCTGCTTGTCGGCGACGATCATCATAGCTTCGAGCCGGCGCAGATAGCGGTCGGTGCGCCAGTCCTTGGCGAGCTCGACGGCAGCCCGCAGCAGCTGGCCGGGATACTGCTCGAGCTTGGTTTCAAGCCGCTCGAACAGTGTAAAGGCGTCGGCGGTAGCGCCGGCAAAGCCGCCGATCACGTCGCCTTTGCCGAGCTGACGCACTTTTTTGGCATTGGATTTGACGATAGTTTGCCCGATCGAGACCTGGCCATCGCCGCCAATGACCACGGTGCCGCCCTTGCGGACGGTCAGGATGGTGGTGCCGTGCCAAGTGGGACTTGAGGGACTTTCGTTGGATGCCATACGCGTTAACCCCTGCAATCGGCATCATCTAGGCATGGCGCGAAGCGTTTGCAAACGCCTCGCAACGACTGTGGCGAATCCCGGCCACCCCTGATAAAAGGCGCGCAACTAAAGGATATTGCCATGCGCAAAGCCACCGTAAAGCGCAAGACCAAGGAAACCGACGTGGAGGTCGAGGTCGATCTCGACGGGACCGGCCGCTCTGCGGTCGCGACCGGCATCGGCTTCCTCGATCACATGCTCGACTTGCTGGCGCGGCACTCGCGCATCGACATCACGGTCAAGGCCAAGGGCGATCTGCACATCGATCACCACCACACCACCGAGGATGTCGGCATCGCGCTCGGCCAGGCGGTTCGCCAAGCGCTCGGCGACATGAAGGGCATCACGCGCTATGCCGATGTGCATGTGCCGATGGACGAGGCGTTGACGCGCGTCGCGCTCGACATCTCCGGGCGGCCGTTCCTGGTGTTCAAGGCCGAGTTCGTGCGCGACAAGGTCGGCTCGTTCGACACCGAGCTGGTGCAGGAATGGTTCCAGGCATTCGCGATGAATTCCGGCATCACGCTGCACGCCGAGACTTTATATGGGACGAACGATCACCATATCGCCGAGTCCTGCTTCAAGGGCCTGGCGCGCGCGCTGCGGGCGGCGGTGGCGATCGATCCGCGCGCCAAGGACGAGGTGCCGTCCACCAAGGGCTCGCTCGGCGGGTGAGGCGGCTTGCCTCTGGATTCCGGGTTCGCGAGCTTCGCTCGCGCCCCGGAATGACNNAGGCTGTAACCCCTCACCCGGACCGCTGCGCGGTCCGACCCTCCCCTGGAAGGGGAGGGATAAGAAAGAGGACGTTGCGTAGGAAAGTACGATGCCCACTTACACCGTGCACCAACCGCCGCCGCGCCAGGGCGAAGCCGCAAGCGCTCCGGAACGTTTCGTGTTCGTGCGCGACGGATTCCATTTCTGGGCCTTCGTGCTGGCGCCGTTCTGGCTGCTGCGGTACCGGCTGTGGCTGGCGTTCGCGATCTATCTCGCGGTCAGCATCCTGCTAGGCATCGGCTTGCTGCTGATCGGCGCGGGATCGACGGTGCAATTCCTCGCCGGGACGCTGGTCGCGCTACTGATCGGCTTCGAGGCGGCGACGTTCCGGCGCGCGAAATTGACGCGGCGCGGCTGGAAGATGCTCGGCTTCGTGATCGGCGAGGATACTGAGACGGCGGAGCAGCGGTTCTTTGCCGAATGGGCCAAGCGCGCAGATAAAGTGCCGGCGACGCCATCTACTGCGCCGGAGCCGCGCTACGCCGTGCCGCTGCGGCGCGGCACGCCGTCGCCGTCCGACGTGATCGGCCTGTTTCCCGAGCCGGGGAGCGGGCGATGAGCGTCGCCATCGTGGACTACGGCTCCGGCAATTTGCATTCGGCGGCGAAAGCATTCGAGCGCGCCGCGCGCGAGAGCGGGCACGATCAACCCATCGCGGTCACCAGCGATCCGGCGCAGGTGGCGCGCGCNNGGCATCTGCGTCGGCATGCAGTTGATGGCCGAGCGCGGGCGCGAATATCAGGTCACGCCCGGCTTGGGCTGGATCGCCGGCGAGGTCGATCGCATCGCGCCGGGCGACGCAAATTTGAAGATTCCGCACATGGGTTGGAATACGCTCAATATGCTGAAACCCCACGCCTTGCTCGAGGATATTCCGCTCGGGCCGGACGGGCTGCATGCCTATTTCGTGCACAGCTTCGAGTTCAAACCAACGCAACGCGGCGACCTGGTGGCGCAGGCCGACTACGGCGGCCCGCTCACCGCCATCGTCGGGCGCGACAACATGGTCGGCACGCAATTCCATCCCGAGAAAAGTCAGCGACTAGGTCTGGCGCTGATCGCAAATTTTTTGAAATGGGCGCCATGATCCTGTTCCCCGCCATCGATCTGAAGGAAGGCCTCGCCGTGCGGCTGCAGCAGGGCGATAGGACGCGCGCGACCATTTTTCATCGCGATCCGGCGGCGCAGGCGCAGGCCTTCGAGACGCAAGGGTTCAAGCATTTGCACGTCGTCGATCTCGACGGCGCCTTTGCCGGCAAGCCGATGAACGGCGACGCGGTCGAGCGGATTCTGGAAACCGTCGGTCTGTGCGTGCAGCTTGGCGGCGGTATCCGTGACATGGCGACGATCGACGCCTGGCTGGAAAAAGGCGTCAACCGGGTGATCATCGGCACCGCGGCGGTGCGCAATCCCGCGCTGGTGAAGGACGCGGCAAAAAAATATCCTGGCAAGATTGCGGTCGGACTCGACGCGCGCGGCGGCAAGGCGGCGGTGCAGGGCTGGGCGGAGATTTCGGAACTGTCGGCGCTGGAGATCGCGCGCCGCTTCGAAGACGCCGGCGTCGCCGCCATCATCTATACCGACGTGACCCGCGACGGCATGCTGAAGGGCCTCAATCTCGACGCCACTATCGCGCTGGCCGATGCCGTGTCGATCCCGGTGATCGCCTCCGGCGGGCTCGCCTCGATCGAGGACATCAAGGCGCTGCTGGAGCCGCGTGCGAAAAAACTCGAAGGGGCGATTGCCGGCCGGGCACTCTATGACGGCCGGCTGGATGCGGCGGAAGCGCTGAAGATGATCCACGATGCTCGGACGGCGGCCTGAGCCATGTTCAAAGTCCGTGTCATTCCCTGCCTCGACGTGAAAGACGGCCGCGTGGTCAAGGGCGTCAATTTCGTCAATCTGCGCGACGCCGGCGATCCGGTGCAAGCCGCCATCGCCTATGACGCGGCCGGCGCCGACGAGCTTTGCTTTCTCGACATCACCGCCAGCCACGAGAACCGCGGCATCATCCTCGACGTGGTGCGGCGCACGGCGGAAGCCTGCTTCATGCCGCTCACCGTCGGCGGCGGCGTGCGCACCATCGAGGACATCCGCGCGCTGCTCTCGTCGGGCGCCGACAAGGTGTCGATCAACACCGCGGCGGTGAATAGGCGCGCGTTCGTCAAGGAAGCGGCGGAAAAATTCGGCAACCAGTGCATCGTGGTGGCCATCGACGCCAAGCAGGTGTCGAAGCCGGGCGAGAAGGCCGCATGGGAAATCTTCACCCATGGCGGGCGCAACCCGACCGGCATCGACGCGGTCGGCTACGCCAAGGAAGTGGTCGCACTCGGCGCCGGCGAGATCCTGCTCACCTCGATGGACCGCGACGGCACCNNAGCACATGGTGGAGGGCATCCGCGACGGTCATGCCACCGCGGTGCTGGCCGCCTCGATCTTCCACTTTGGCGAGCACAGCGTGCGCCAAGCGAAGCTTTACATGGCGAAAGCGGGCTTATCCGTGCGGCTCGATCCGTGAAATCTCCCTCTCCCCGCAAGCGGGGAGAGGTGATAAGGGAAGCCGCATGAGCAAGTTTACGCTGGCCGATCTGGAAAAGCGGGTGCACGAACGCGCCAAGGCGAGCGCCAAGGAATCCTATACCCGCGCGCTCATCGACAAGGGCGTCGCCCACTGCGCCAAGAAGCTGAATGAAGAGGCCTTTGAAACGGGCTTGGCTGCCGTGCAGGAAAACAAGCGCCGGCTGATCGCGGAATCCGCCGACCTTCTCTATCATCTGCTGGTCTTGCTGAAAGCGCGCAGCATCACCCTGGCGCAAGTCGAGGGCGAACTGAACAAACGCACCAAGCGGAGCGGGCACGAGGAAAAGGCTTCACGGCCGCGGAAATCGTGATGGAACAGCGCACCGAAGAAACGCTTTCGCCCTACCGTACGTTCTCGCGCGCGGAATGGGCGAGCCTGCGCGAGGACACGCCGATGACGCTGACCTCGGAGGAGGTCACGCGCCTGCGCTCGCTGCACGACCGCCTCGACATCAAGGAAGTCGAGGAGATTTACCTGTCGCTGTCGCGGTTGCTCTCGCTCTATGTGGCGGCGACGCAGCGGCTGTTTCGCGCGCAAGAACGCTTCCTCGGCACCGAGGATGTGAAGATGCCGTTCATCATCGGCGTCGCCGGCTCGGTGGCGGTGGGAAAATCCACCACCGCGCGTGTGCTGCAGGCCTTGCTGGCGCGCTGGCCGAATGTGCCGAAGGTCGACCTCGTCACCACCGACGGCTTTCTTTATCCGAACGCGATCCTCGAGCGCGAAGGCTTGATGGAGAAGAAGGGCTTTCCGGAAAGCTACGACTTGCCGGCGCTGCTGCGCTTCCTCACCGACGTGAAAGCCGGGCGGCGTCCGGCGCGGGCGCCGGTCTATTCGCATCTCATCTACGACGTGACGCCGAACCAATGGGTGGAAGTGGACCGGCCGGACATCCTCATCGTCGAAGGATTGAACGTGCTGCAGACCGGCCGCCTGCCGAAGGACGGCAAGGCGATCCCGTTCGTGTCGGACTTTTTCGATTTCTCGGTCTATCTCGACGCCAACGAGGACGTGCTCAAGTCCTGGTACGTCGATCGATTTCTGACGCTGCGCAGCACCGCGTTCCGCGATCCGAAATCGTATTTCCATCGCTATTCGAATTTGTCCGATGCGGAAGCGGTCGAGACCGCGTCGTCGATCTGGGAGCGCATCAATCTAATAAATCTGCACGAAAATATTCTGCCGACGCGCCAGCG
>PKXB01000069.1:13386-15366 GCA_003133345.1 Hyphomicrobiales bacterium
CCGGAATGACGATAAAAATTACGCCGCCCGCTGGCTCACGGCGAAGTGCTCGATGTAGCGCTTCCTGATCGCCGACACCGGCAACACGATCAGCACGTCGGTGGTGCCGAACTCGTGGTCGACCACCGCGCCGTCGCCGATATAGGCCCCTAACCGCAGATAGCCCTTGATCAGCGGCGGCAGCGCGCGCAGCGCTTGCTTTGGATCGATCGCTTCCTTCGATATCCGGGCCATCTCGACATAGCGCTCGGGCAGCGCCCGCGTGCGCCAGGTTTCCGGCGCCCGTGCGTAGTGATGCAGGAACGACAGCGGCATCGCCAGCTGCTTGGGGTCGGTGCCGTCGAGGCTGGCGCAGCCGAACATGACGTCGGTGCGGTTTTGCCGCAGATAGCCCGCGATGCCGTGCCACAGCAGCTCGACCGTGCGCTTGTTGCGGTAGGGCGCCAGCACGCAGGAACGGCCGAGCTCGAGGAATTGCAGATCGCCGTGGCGCGCGATCAGTCCGCCGATGTCGAATTCGCCCGCGCTGTAGAAGTCGCCATACTCCTCCGCCATGGGCTGCCGCAGCAGCCGATAGGTGCCGACCACCGCCGGGCGGTTGGCGTTCTGGCCGTCGCGCGCGGCATGATCGAGCACCAAGAGGTGATCGCAGATCGCGTCATAGGCATCGACGTCGCGGCGCGCGAACAGCCGGCCCGGATTGGCGATGGCGGGACCCTCTTGGTAGAAAACGCGATAGCGCAATTTCTGCGCCTGCCGCACCTCGGCGGCGGTCTGTGCCAGCCGCACCTCCAGCGAGCCGAGCCGGCCCAGGCTCTGGGTCGGGCGATGCGCGCGCGCCGCCCAGGCCTGCAAACCGCCATAGGCTTGCAGCGCCGAAATCAGGTTGGGCACGGCGGGCGCTGGCCGGAAACGCTCGAACAGATTGCGCGGCGGAGTGAGGCTGTCGCGGCGTGCCATGGCGGATATGGCTCCATTTCGGCGCGAAAACGGGGCGATTGGCCGGGAATTCAAGCGACCGAATCAGCGATCGAGCGTCGACATCCCCTACAGCACGCGCGGGACACGGAATTATGACAGTGGGGGTTCAGGCCGCAAGCCGGGCCGCGACCGCGTCCAGCGCCTCGCGCAGCCGCTCGCGCTCGAGCGGCTTGACCAGCAAGCCGTCCATGCCGGCGGCGAGGCAGGCGTCGCGATCTTCGCTCTGCGCATTGGCGGTGAGCGCCAGCAGCGCGTTGATCTCGTTGTCTTCGGCGACCAGGATCGACAAGCCAATGCCTTTGCCTTTGCCGTCGGTGGCGGCGGCGTCCGTCTGGTCGGGACCGGAAATTTCCGGCGCCATGTCTTCGAACGCATCTTCGGCGGTGAGCCGCGCGGCGAGCGATGCCATGCGCACCGGCTTGACTAGATAGCCGGTGAAGCCGCGCTCTTTAAGCGCGGGCAGTTCATGCCGCTCGGTCGGCCGGATCAGCACGATGCGGCGCGTCGCATCGAGAGCGTCAAGATCGCTGCGGGCGATCATGCTGCGCGCCAGCGGATAATCGACCAACAGCGCATCCCAGTGCCGCTTTGCCAGCAGCGCGACGGCGCTTTTCTCGCAGGCCACGACGCTGGTCTCGGCACCCCAGCAGGCGAGCCGGCGCGCCAGCAGCGCGGATTCGATTTCCGCCGCGGCGACGATCAGCACTGCAGTATCGGAGAGGTCGGGTGCGATGAATTCGTGGGCGCCGTCGGCCGGCGCCAGCGGCACGGTGAAACTAAAAGTCGCGCCGGCGCCCGGCTCGCTGTCGACCGCGATGCGGCCGTCCATGCGCGCGACGATGCGCTTGGAGATGGCCAGCCCCAAGCCGGTGCCGCCGAACTTACGGGTGGACGATCCGTCAGCCTGCTCGAAATCGCGGAACACGCGCGCCTGATCCTCGGGCTTCAAGCCGATGCCGGTATCGCGCACCAGGAAACGGATGTCGTTTGCGCGCTCGC
>PKXB01000069.1:15438-17025 GCA_003133345.1 Hyphomicrobiales bacterium
GGCCGCGCCTCCAACTCGAGCTTGCCGGCCTCGATCTTGGAGAAATCGAGAATTTCCTCGATCAACGACAGCAGGGTTTCGCCCGAGGTCTTTGCCGCCTTGGCATAGGTCAGTTGCTCGGGCGTGAGCGGCGTGTCGAGCAGCAGATCGGCCATGCCGAGAATGCCGTTGAGCGGCGTGCGGATTTCGTGGCTGACCGTGGCCAGAAAGCGCGACTTGGCGCGGTTGGCGGTTTCCGCCAGGTCGCGCGCCTTCTCCAGGGCATTCATCTTGACTTCGTGCAATTCCCAATTGTCGTCGGACAATTCCTCGATGCGCGTCTCCAGCGCGCGCACTTTGTCCGCGTGAGTACGTTCCCGCATCAGCATGAAGGCGATGACCGCGCAGGCGGCGGCGAACAGCGCGCCGACGCCGGTGCCGTAGGCGTAGGGATCGTAAGTCGAGCTTTGCAGGCGGATGCCGGTGAGGAAACCGAGCCAGCCGGAGACCACCGCCATGGTGGACACGACGGCGCGGCCGAACAGCACGAGCGCCGCTTTGTTGCGTGCGCGCTTGCGTGCCAATTGCGCGATTGCAGAGCCCGATCGCATGCCGCCTGAATCCCCGCGTCTTTAGCGGGCATTTGGCGCCATGAATCTTGCAATTCTATTCCCCGTTGCGCGCGTCGCGCGGGCGCGCGCGAACGTGGTGAAAGGAGCGTTAAGCCGATGGTAACCGCATGATCCCGAACGATCAGTTGCGCGCGGCGAATTCGCGTCCGGAATCGGCGGTCTTGCGGGTGGTTTGCCAGATCACCGCGAACAGCGCGGCGGCGTCCTGTTGCGAGAAACTGGCCGAGCGCACGTAGATTTTGTAGGCGGCGGGCGCACGCGACAGCGTCACCGTGAGGTCGGCGTTGGCTGCTGCGGGATCGAGACGGATGCTTTGGATGGCGGTGGCGCCGGTGCAGACATTGACGGCGTCGCCGTCGTCGATCAGCACGAAATCGGCCGCTGCGGAATCGTTCACCAGCTGCATGCGCAGGTTAGGCTGCGCCGCCGTGTTGTCGATGCGGACCGTGAAGTCGGCGGAGGCGTCCTCCGAGATCCGATAGCCGGAGGCACCGGCGATGAAGCACGACTTGGCGCTGGGCGCGAAGAACGAGCCGGCGGTGGCAGCGGGTATCCCCGTCCGCCACAATTGATCGGAACCACCACCCAAGCTCGACAAGAACAATTAGAGAACAAAGGGTCGGGTATCCCAAGGGGGTGAAACCGCGACTTATCGGGGCTTTTCGACGCCGATCGTGGGTTTTCACTCGAAAATCGAGGGAGGAATTTAGGTCTTTGGCGCTTTCCGCTTGGCCTCGATCTTGTCCCAGATCAGTGCCGCGGCGTCGGGTCCGCCGAGAGTCTTCACCGCGCGGATACCGGTCGGCGAGGTGACGTTGATCTCGGTGAGCCAGCCGTCGATCACGTCGATGCCGGCGAACAGCAGTCCGCGCTCGCGCAAGGCCGGCCCTAGCCGCTGGCAGATCTCGCGCTCGCGGGCGGTCAGATCGGTCGCCGCCGGCGCGCCGCCGCGCACCATGTTGGAGCGCAGATCGTC
>PKXB01000069.1:17157-29625 GCA_003133345.1 Hyphomicrobiales bacterium
GGCATCAGGTCGGGAAATTCGGTGACCATCATCTTCTCCGGCGCGTTGCGCACATGCGCCGGGTCATTGACCACCAGCGTCTTGGGGTGGATGCGCTCGAGCAGGTGGGTGGTGGTCACATAAGCGAGGTCGAAGGGCGGGTCCTGGCGCAGCAGCACCACGTCGAATTGGCTCAACTCCACGCGCCGCGGCTCATCAAGCGTGAAATAGTCGCCGGCCTGGTCGCGCACGCTTAAAGACTCGACGGTGGCGAACAGGCGGCCGTTGAGCAAAGCCAGCCGGTCGGGGGTGTAATAGGAAAGCTGGTGACCCCGCTTTTGCGCTTCCAGCAGCAGCGCAAAGGTTGAATCTCCCTTGATGTTGATCCGCTGGATCGGATCCATCTGAACCGCGATTTTCAGGCTCATGTCGGGGCTCTTGGGACTTTTTAGGCAACGAGAAGCTTAAGGAAAACAAACCGTTAACATATTACCGCCAGTATAGCCGCTTGAGGGACCCGTATTTCAAGGGTAGGGGGCTGCTTTTGACTTTGCCGAAGCTTTCGATTGCCGCCAAGCTCTATGTGATCTTCGCCCTGATGGCCACCACGACCATCGCGCTGTCGGTGGTCGCGGTGACGGCGGCGCGCCACCACGCGGCGCTGACCGACGAATTCGAATCCGCCAATGCCGGCACCTGGAACGTCGAGCGGGTGAACGGGCTGATTTACGCCGTGGTGATGGAATCGCGCGGCGTCTACATGTCGGACGATATTAAGACGTCGAAAATCTACGCCGACGGCATTCTCAAATTCAACAAGCAGATCGCCAAGGTGGTCGTGGACTGGAAGAAATCCGTGCGTGGCGACGATGCCGAACTGTTTGTTCAGTTCTCCAAGCGCATCGCGCAGTTCATCGATTTCCGCCGCGAACTGGCGCGCCTGGGCACCGAAGTCAGCCCCGCCGCCGGCCGCGAGTGGGGCGACAACGACGCCAACCGCTCGGTGCGCAAGGCGCTCAACAAAGATCTGGACCAGCTCACCGAGATTTATTCTAAGCGCGCCACGCGCGTCTACTCGGAAATCAATACCGGCATCGACAAGACCGCCATGTGGCTGAGCCTGCTCGCGTGCTTCGCAGTGCTGTTGGCGACCGCCGGCGCATGGGTTATTTCGCGCAGCGTGGCCAAGCCGATTGCCGACATCACGCGCGTCACCGAGGCGGTCGCCGCCGGCGATGCTTCGATTTCTGTCCCGTTCAGCGAGCGCAGCGACGAGATCGGCGCGCTCGCGCGCTCGATCGGCGTGTTCCAGCGCGCCATGCGCAGCAACGAGGAGCTCAATCGCACCGTCCGCGGCGACGCCGAAATGCGCACGCAGCGTCAGGAGCAGATGTCGAACGAGATCTCGCGCTTCTCGGCGGAAGTGGAAGCGACCCTCGCCGAGCTCGGGCGCATTTCCGATCAGATGCTGGCGGCGTCGACCCAGCTCGCCGGCGCCGCCGACGCAGCTTCGGCCAAGACCGCCAGCGCCGCGGCCGCCTCGTCGGAGGCCTCCTCGAATGTGCGCGACATCGCATCCGCCGCCGACGAGCTGTCGGCTTCCGTGAACGAGATCGACCGCCAGGTGGCGCAGTCCAACGCCATCGCCACCAAGGCGGTGAACGAGGCCGGGCGCACCAATCTCGCGGTCAAGGAGCTGGACGAGGCGGCCGGCCGCATCGGCGACGTGGTCAAGCTCATCACCGGCATCGCCGAGCAGACCAATCTGCTCGCGCTCAACGCCACCATCGAGGCNNCAGACCAGCCGCGCCACCGAGGAGATAAGCACACAGATCGCCGGCATGCAGCGCGCCACCGTGCGCTCGATCGAGGCGATCACCGCGATCGAGCACATCATCCGCGAGATCGGCGACATCAGCGGCGCCATCGCGGCCGCCGTCACCGAGCAGGGCGCCGCCACGGCGGAAATCGCGCGCAGCGTCGAGATCGCCGCCAAGCGCACGGTCGAGACCGCCGCCGGGGTCAATCTGGTCGGCACCGCCGCCGAGGACACCCGCGCCAGTGCCGGCGCGGTGAAGACGGTGGCCGATGATCTCGGCAGCGTCGCCGGCCGCATCCGCGGCCAGGTCGACGCGTTCTTTCAGCGGCTGAGCGCTTAAGCTTTTTTATTTACGCGTGATCTTGTCCGAAAATCGATTCCCACTTTTCGGGATCACGTGCTCTCGAACGCCGCCGGGATGTGACGCGGCAGCCGTCCGGGCGCCACCAGGATCGCATCGAAGCGCATGTCGCGAATGGCAGGCATGGGGTTAGCGGCAAGCCAGATTTCTGCCGCCGCTGCGATCCGTTGCTTTTGCCGTTCGGTGACTGCTTCAGCGGCATCGTCCAATTTCGCGCGCGCTTTCACCTCGACGAAGATCAGCAGGCGCCGGCGCACGGCGATGATGTCGATCTCGCCAAGCGGGCTTTTCCAGCGCCGCGCCAATATGCGATAGCCGTGCGCGAGCAGCCAGACGGCGGCGCGGCTCTCGGCGGAAATGCCGACGCGGAATGCCGCAATTTTTTCANNCGCTGATAGACCTCGCGGCGCGGCCGGCCGGTGGCGAGCGCCACTTCGCCGACCGCGTCCTTGACCGAGACACGCGCCAGCGCGCGGCGCAGCAGGTCATCGACATCGTCGGCTTGTCCCTCGTCGTCCGCGGGCGGCGCCACCACGATGACGATCTCGCCGCGCGTTTCGCCGCCTTCGGCATAGTGGCGCGCCAGCTCGGGGAGACTGCCGCGGCGGACCTCCTCATGCAGCTTGGTCAGTTCGCGGCAGATCGCGGCCGCGCGCGGCCCGAGCCCGGCGGCGAGATCGGCGAGTGCCGCGGGCAAGCGCGGTCCGCTTTCGAACAACACCAAAGTGGCGGGAATGGCGGCGAGCGCCGCGATGCGCTTTTGCCGTGCCGCTTGTTTGGGTGGCAGAAAGCCCTCGAAGAAGAAACGGTCGGTCGGCAAGCCAGCGACGCCGAGCGCGCTCAAAACCGCGGAAGCGCCCGGCACCGGAATGACGGTGAAACCTGCGTCTACCGCTTCGCGCATCAGCCGGTAACCGGGATCCGAAATGAGCGGCGTGCCGGCGTCGGAGACCAGCGCGACCGCTTGCCCTTCGCCCAAGCGGGCGAGCAGCTTCGGCCGCGTCGCGGCCGCGTTGTGCTCGTGATAGGGCGTGAGCGGTGTGGCAATTCCATAGTGTTCTGTGAGCTTGCGGGTGACGCGGCTGTCCTCACAGGCGATCACGTCGGCGGCGGCGAGCGTCTCGAGCGCGCGCAGGCTGATGTCGCGCAGGTTTCCGATCGGCGTCGCGACCAAATAAAGGCCTGCCGCCGCCGGCGGGGCTTCGACCTCAGTACCCGCGACCGTGTAGCGGCGCGGCCGGCCGGCGTCCGCGGTTTTGCTGTCCTTTTTGTTGTCCTTGGCCATGCCGGCTACTTTAGACGGCGGCCGGTGGCGCGTCATCGTGACAAATTCCCTTTCTTTTTCACCACCTTAACTTTTGCAGGACAAATTCGCCGATAATCGGTAGGACTGACACAGAACTGTCGCGTGGGGAGCCACCATGTCGGGGATGTGGCGAGCTGAGGAGGGGACGCTGTCGCGCGGGCGACGCCGCCTGTGCGCCGCGCTGTGCGTCGCCGCCGCCGCAGCCGGGCTCACCGCCTGCGCCGGCAATTCCGAGTTTTTCAGCAGCGCGCCGCCGCCGCAGTCGGCCGAGCCGCCGCCGGCCGCCACGCTCGGCGCGGGCCAGGTTCGCGTCGGCCTGATCCTGCCGCTGTCGGCGCCGGGCAATGCCGGCGTCGCCGCGCAGTCCATGAAAAACGCCGCCGATCTGGCGCTCGCCGAATTCAAGAATCCGAACATCCAATTGCTGGTGAAGGACGACGGCGGCACGCCGCAGGGCGCGCAAGCCGCCGCGCAACAGGCGATCGCCGAAGGCGCAGAGATCATCATCGGCCCGCTGTTCGCGGAAGCTGTCAGCGCCGTGGGTTCGGTCGCGCGCACGCGCGGCATCCCGGTGATCGCGTTTTCGACCGACGTCAGCGTCGCCGCTCGCGGCGTCTATCTGTTGAGCTTCCTGCCGGAGACCGACGTCAAGCGCATCGTCGATTACGCCATCTCCAAGGGCAAGCGTTCGTTCGCCGCGTTGCTGCCCGACAGCGCCTATGGCGCGGTGGTGGAAGCCGCGTTCCAGCAGGAGGTGTCGCGGCGCGGCGGCCGTATCGTGGCGTTGGAGAAATATCCACTCGATCCTGGCAAGATGGCCGAGCCCGCGCGGCGCGTGGCGCAGGCGGCCGCCCACGTCGATTCGATTTTCATTCCCGACGGCGCCGACGCGGTGCCGCAAGTGGTGCAGGCGCTTACCGCCAGCGGGGTGAACCTCAAGCGCGTGCAATTACTCGGCACCGGCCTGTGGGACGATCCGCGCGTGTTCTCCACCGCCGCGCTCGACGGCGGCTGGTACGCGGCGCCGGAGTCGAGCGGCTTCCGCAATTTCTCAGGCCGCTACCGCGCCCGCTACGGGCAGGATCCGGTGCGCACGGCGACGCTCGCCTATGACGCGGTGGCGCTGGTCGCCGCGCTGGTGAAGACGCAAGGCGCGCAGCGCTTCAGCGAGCAGGTGCTGACCACCTCCTCGGGCTTCGCGGGGATTGATGGTGTGTTCCGCTTCCGCCCCGATGGCACCAATGAGCGCGGCCTGGCCGTGCTGCGCGTCGCGCCGTCGGGCGGCCAGGCCGTCAGCTCGGCGCCGAAGACATTCGCGCCGGGAACTTGATCGCAATATTTCTGCGCATGATCTTATCCGAAAACCGGTTCCCACTTTTCGGGATCATGCGCTACGCCGCCAAATCCGCGACCACCGCATCGAGCACGGGAAAGCCGCTCTGCGTCACGCGCAAGCGGCCGGTCGCGGTGGTTTCCACCGCGCCCTCGTCGCGCAGAATGGAAATGCGCTTGGGATCGAGCGTGCGCCCGGCCAGCGCCGTAAAGCGTTCGGGGTCGATGCCCTCGGCGAGCCGCAGTCCCATCAGCAGGAATTCGTCCGCGGTCTCAGTCGACGTGAGCTTGTCGTCGACGATCAGGCCGTTGCCGGCTGCCTCCACCCGCAACAGCCAGCTTTCCGGCCGTTTCTCGGTTTCGGTCGCATAGCGGCGGCCGTCGATATTGAGCCGGCCGTGAGCGCCCGGCCCGACGCCGGCATATTCGTGGCCGCGCCAATAAACCAGATTGTGCCGGCACTCGGCGCCCGGCCGCGCGTGGTTGGAGACTTCGTAAGCCGGCAGTCCGGCATCGGCGCAGGTTGCTTGCGTGAGGTCGTAGAGATCACGCCCGGTGTCGTCGTCGGGAATGGCGAGCTTGCCGGCCTTGTGCAGTCCGAAGAACGGAGTGTCCGCCTCGATGGTCAGTTGATAGAGCGAGAGATGCTCGGCGGCCTCGGTAATTGCGCGCTTGAGCTCGGCGCCCCAAGCGGCGGTCGTCTGACGCGGCCGCGCATAGATGAGATCGAACGAGTAACGCTCGAAGTTCGCGCGCGCCACCGCGACCGCGTCGAGCGCTTCCTGCGCGGTGTGCAGGCGGCCGAGTTCCTTGAGCGCGCCATCGTCGAGCGCCTGCACGCCGAGCGATACGCGGTTGACGCCGGCGCTGCGATAGCCGCGAAAGCGCGTCGCTTCCACGCTGGTCGGGTTGGCTTCCAGCGTGACTTCGACGTCGGGCGCGACGCTCCAGTGTTTGCCGATCGCATCCAGAATGGCCTGCACCGACGCCGGCTGCATCAGCGACGGCGTGCCGCCGCCGAAAAAAATAGTCGACACCGTGCGGCCGGGCACGCGCGCGGCAGTCGCGGCGATCTCGGCTTCGAACGCGCGCACGAAGCGCGCCTCATCGACGGCGCCATGGCGCACGTGACTGTTGAAGTCGCAATAGGGGCACTTCGACAGGCAGAACGGCCAGTGCACATAGACGGCAAACGGCGCGGCTGTGGTTAATGTCATGTTAAGCATCATAGGCCGCGCCGATCATGCCAGCCAGCGCCAATGCGCAATCGCTGCCGACAGTTGATTAAAATTGTAACGATCGGGAACCGTTCAAGCGCTGCGCAGGCAGGCGTCCGCGAGCTTCATGAAGGCGCGCGCGCGATGCGACAGGCCTTTTCCTTTCGGCGGTAATCCGTGTTTCTCCTCGGCGCTCATTTGGCCGAACGTGCGGTCGAAACCGTCAGGTAGAAACAGCGGATCGTAGCCGAAGCCTTGGTCGCCGCGCGGCGGCCACGCCGCGACGCCATCGACGCGCCCTTCGAATTGCTCCACATGGCCGTCCGGCCAGGCCAGACAAAGTGCTGCGATGAAATGCGCGCGGCGTTGCTCGGCGTTGCGCGCGCCGCGCTCGATCAGCCTTGTCTGGATGCGGTTCATGGCGAAGCGGAAATCCTTGTCCGGTCCGGCCCAGCGCGCCGAATGAATGCCGGGCTCGCCGCCCAGCGCGTCGACCACCAGGCCGGAATCATCCGCGAAAGCGGGGCGGTCGGTTGCCTTGGCCGCAGCCATTGCCTTGATGCGCGCGTTGGCGGCGAAAGTTTTGCCGGTTTCCTTCGGCTCGCTGAGGCCGAGCTCGCCGGCCGATTGCGCGGCGATGCCGTAGGGGGCTAGCAACTCGCGCAATTCGGCGAGCTTGCCGGGATTGTGGGTGGCGATCACCACCGGGCCTGTAAGCTTTCGGCTCACGCCACCGCCAGCTTCTGCAAGCCCACCAGCTTCTCGATGCCCTTGCGCGCCAGCGCCAGCAGCACCAGGAACTGGTCTTCGCTGAACGGGGTCTTTTCCGCGGTGGCCTGGATTTCGACGATGTTGCCGGAGCCGGTCATGACGAAATTGGCGTCGGTGTCGGCTTCCGAGTCCTCGGCATAATCGAGATCGAGCACGGCGGTGCCTTTGCAGACGCCGCAGGAGACGGCGGCGATATGATCGCGCAGCACTTGATCCGAACTTTGGCCCTTGAACATGTCGCGCGTCTTCATCCACGACAGACAATCCGACAGCGCCACCCAGGCGCCGGTGATCGACGCTGTGCGGGTGCCGCCGTCGGCCTGNNCGCGGCAGCATGCCGTATTCGGCGGTGACCCAGCCGCGCCCCTGGCCCTTGAGCCAGGGCGGCAGCCGTTCCTCCAGGCTGGCGGTCACCAGCACATGGGTATCGCCGAATTTCACGAAACAGGAGCCTTCGGCGTATTTCACCACGCTGCGTTCGAGCGAGACCGCGCGCAGTTCATCGACTTGTCGGCGGCTCGGCCGCATCGGGCTTGATCCTTATGGGTTGCCGGCGCACACCATAACCATAAGCCCGGCTTGAACAAGACCGCCGCGATGGCCATTGTTGGCTGGATGTAAGGAGTTAGGCCGTGGCTTCCCACGACGTTCCGATCGGCGCGAACCAAGTGAGCCTGGCGGCGCTCAACGAGCGCTCGCGCGAGATTTTCCGCCACATCGTCGAAAGCTATCTCGCCACCGGCGAGCCGGTCGGCTCGCGCAATCTGGCGCGCCTGCTGCCGATCACGCTGTCGCCGGCCTCGGTGCGCAACGTGATGTCGGACCTCGAGCAGCTCGGCCTGATCTTCGCCCCGCATACCTCGGCCGGCCGGCTGCCGACCGAACTCGGCCTGCGCTTCTTCGTCGATGCGCTGATGCAGATCGGCGATCTGACCGAGAGCGACCGCCGCTCGATCGAAGCCCAGGTGGCGGGCACCGGCAGCGGCAAGTCGCTGGAAACCGTGCTGACCGAAGCTTCGCAGACTTTGTCCGGCTTGACCCGTTCGGCCGGCGTTGTGCTCACCGCGCAAGCAAACGTGCGGCTCAAGCATATCGAATTTGTGCGGCTGGAGCCGGAGCGCGCGCTCGCCGTTCTGGTGGCCGAAGACGGCCAGGTGGAAAACCGCGTGCTCAATGTGCCGGCCGGCGTGCCGATGTCGGCCTTGGTCGAAGCGGGCAATTTCCTCAACGCCCGCATCCGCGGCAAGACGCTGGCCGAGCTGCGCAGCGAGATCGAAGCCGCGCAGGTGGCGGGGCAGGCCGAACTCGACCAACTGACCCAGAAGATCATCGCGGCGGGTCTGGCGAGCTGGTCGGGCGGCGAAAGCGAGGAGCGCAAGCTGATCGTGCGCGGCCATGCCAATCTGCTCGACGACCTGCACGCGCTCGACGATCTGGAGCGGGTGCGCTCGCTGTTCGACGCCCTGGAGACCAAGCGCGGGGTGATCGACCTGCTCGGCCGCGCCGAGCGCGGCGACGGGGTGCGCATCTTCATCGGCTCGGAGAACAAGCTGTTTTCGCTGTCCGGCTCCTCGACCATCGTGGCGCCCTACCGCGACAGCAAGGGCAGCATTGTGGGCGTGATCGGGGTGATCGGGCCGACCCGGCTCAATTACGCCCGCGTCATCCCGATGGTCGATTATACCGCGCGCATCGTCAGCCAATTACTGTCGGGTTGAGCTTGATTTTTCGTGTCTGAAGCCTGATATCCCCGGCATCCGAACAGTTTTGAGGATCTAGCCACTATGACGGACAGGCCCGCCGCTGACGACACGGCTGCCCAGCCCGAGGGCGATGCAGCCACTGCCGGGGCACCGGAATTGGTGCCGGCCGAGCAGGTCACCGCCGCTCTGGAAGCGGCTGCGGAATTCAAAGACAGACTGCTGCGCACGCTGGCCGAGATGGAGAACCTGCGCAAACGCACCGAGCGCGAGGTCGCCGACGCGCGCGTCTATGGCGTTGCCGGATTCGCCCGCGACGTGCTGGCAGTGGCCGACAATATGCATCGCGCGCTGGGCACAATCGAGGCCGAACTGCGCGAGCATGCCGATGTCAAGATGACGGCGCTGATCGAAGGCGTCGAGCTCACCGAGCGTGAGCTGATGAAGGTGCTGGAGAAATATGGCGTAACGAAATTCTCGCCCGAGGGCGAGAAGTTCGATCCGAACGTGCATCAGGCGATGTACGAGGTACAGACCGCCGATTTGCCGCCCGGCCACGTCGCGCAGGTGATCCAGGCCGGCTATATGCTCGGCGACCGCGTGCTGCGCCCGGCGCTGGTGGCGGTGGTCAAGGCCGCGCCGAAAGCCCCGCCATCCTCCGCCAACGACAACCCCGCTGGCGCTGGCTGAGCGGCGCCTCCGCTCTTTCGCGGCGCTCAGGCGGCTCGCCGGGCCGGCCGGCTAACGTGCTAAACAAATCGTTACCGAATCACCGGGATAACGAATCATTCCACCAGGGGAATGATTCGGCGCATGACGCAAAGCAAAATCCCGCGTGCCTGGCTNNCTGGCTCTGGCGGTCGCCGCCGTCGGCGCAACGACCGCGCAAGCGGCGGAAAAGGCCAAGCCGCCGGCCTCGATCTGGGAGCAAGACACTTTAATCGGCGACTGGGGCGGGGCCCGCACCACGCTCAAGGACAAGGGCATCGAGTTTACCCTCGCCTATATCGGCGAGACCTTCGCCGTGCTGTCCGGCGGCATCGATCGGCGCGCCAGCTACGAAGGCCGTTTTGAATTCACGGCCGACAGCAACCTGGAAAAGTTGATCGGCTGGACCGGGGCCAAGACACACATCACGATCTATCAGTTCCACAACAGCGGCCATAACGTCGCCGACAATGTCGGCAGCATCGCCGACCCGAGCTATATCGACGGGCTCCCGACGACGCGGCTGTTCACTGCCTGGTTCGAACAGAGTTTCAACGACCGCTTCTCGCTGCGCATCGGCCAGCTCGCCGCCGACGATGAGTTCATGATCAGCCCCACCGTCGGCGGATACGTCAACGGTGCTGAAGACACCACCTATGGCGGTTTACTCAACGGCATCTTCGGCTGGGCCGGCATCCTCGGCCCCGATATGATGCATGGCGGTCCGGCCTTTCCGCTCGCAGCGCCCGGTGCACGGCTCAAGGTCAATGCGACCGACAGCGTCACGCTACTCACCGCGGTGTTTTCCGGGGATCCCGCCGGGCGCAATTGCACCGGCAATCCGGAGCAGTGCAATAAATACGGCACCACGTTCAGCTTCAGCGGCGGCGCGCTGTGGATGGGCGAACTGCAATACAAGCTCTCCGGAAACCTGCCTGGGGTCTACAAGGTCGGCGCCTGGTACGCGACCGCGGATTACGCCGACCAGCATTTCGGCGTGAACGGCGCCGGCACTGTGGTGTCGCTTGCCGATCCGGCCGCGGCCGGTCCGCTCAATCACAGCGGCAACTGGGGCATCTATGGCCTCGTCGACCAAATGGTCTCGCGCATTGGCAAGGACGGCTCCGTCAACGTCTTCCTGCGCGGCGGCGTGGCGCCGACGGACCGCAATCTGATTTCGTTCTACATGGACGGCGGCATCGGCGTTAAGGGAGCGCTGCGCGATCGCCCGAACGACATGTTTACCCTCGGCATCGCCTATTCCAAGATCAGTCCGGCCGCGGCGGCGTTCGACCGCGACACGCTCGCGATCGCGCCGCCTTTTCCGATCCGCGACGAAGAGGTGGTGTTCGAGATGACTTACGCGGCGCAAATCGCGCCCTGGTGGATCGTGCAGCCGGATTTGCAATACATCGTCCATCCCGGCGGCAATGTGCCAAACCCGAACGATCCGACGGTTGCCATCGGCAACGCCTTCATCGCCGGCATCCGCAGCACGATCAAATTCTAGCGGAACTCGATTCCGTCGCGCAGCGCGCGGAAGCGGGTGAACAGCGCGTCCCAATCGTCCTTGCGGCCGATGCCGATGACGCGCAAAAAATTGCCGCCGCTGAAACGCAGCCACTGCGCCACCAAGATCGGCTCGTCATTGAGCCCCTTGGCCTGCGCCCTGATCTCGTAGCCGGGCAAGCCGCCGATCCGCATGGCATCCGCCGACTGCACGCTGAGATCGCGCAGCGGCGCCGACGACAGCAGGTCGCGGGCAAACCTGGCGCGGTCGTCGGGCTGTTCCGGCGAGCCCTGCCCAATCGAGACGATCACATAAGGCTGCTTGCTGAGGTCATCGGTCGGACCCTCGGTCAGGATCACGCCGCCTTGGGCAAGCACCTGCATCACCCGGAAGCCGGCCAGTTGTCCGAGCTTGAACGGCAGCAAGCCGAGCTGCTCCTGGATCGGCATCGGCCGGAACGTGACACTCGCCAGCGCCTGGCGGATAACCGCGTCGGAATAAACGGCGCGCGCGGCTTCCGGCACTTCCACGTTGATCAGCACGGTAAGGTCCTTGTCGGCGGCCGCGGTCGCCAGCAGAATCCATTTGTGCAGCGCGACGTCATTGATCTGGGCGCGGCCGGTGACCAGCAGCCCGGTGCCGCCGCGCAATGAAAATTCTTCGCGCTTTACGTCGGTGAGGCCGCGCTGCTCCGTGGCATTCGCCGCGCGCGCAAGTTCGGCATAGGCGCTGGCCGGAAGTTCGAGAAGGGTAAAGGCGACCTTGCGGTCGATGTCCTCGAAGCCCGGAAAACGCGTGCTCGGCTTGAGGTCGCCGGGCGGCTCGAGCCCGATCCGCGAGCCCGGCGGAAACGCCGGCTCGGCGCCGAAAGCGGGACTAAGGACCGCCACGGCAGGCCAAATTACGAGCATTGCGGCAACGAGGTAAGCCAACAATCGGCGCGGCATGGGGCGTATCTGCTTTCCATTTCGGGGGTGGGCCGGCCTGCCTAACCCACCCGACCCGGCGCGGCAACGGCTAGATTAACCCTCAAGTCGCGTGACGGCGGAGGTCCGGCCCGCCGGCTCGTGATTTCGTGACAGGCTGGCTTGCGGGCCGAGGCGGCCCTCCTATATGAGCCATTGAGCCGCAGAAATGCGGCAAAAAACGTATCCAGGGGGCTGGATCAGGGGGTCTGCGGATGGGCCGCGGACGTATCCCGCCCGGGCGCCAATTGGCCCGGCCGGCCTGCCGCAATTGAGAGGAAAAACCATGGGCAAGGTCATCGGCATCGACCTCGGCACCACCAATTCGTGCGTTGCCGTCATGGAAGGCAAGACCCCGAAAGTCATCGAGAACGCTGAAGGCATGCGAACCACGCCCTCGATCGTCGCCTTCAGCGACGACGGCGAGCGTCTCGTCGGCCAGCCGGCCAAGCGCCAGGCGGTCACCAATCCGGAAAAGACCATCTTCGCGGTCAAGCGCCTGATCGGACGGCGCTACGACGACCCGATGGTCGAGAAGGACAAAAAACTCGTTCCCTACAAGATTTCCAAGGCCTCCAACGGTGACGCCTGGGTCGAGATCGACGGCAAGAGCTATTCGCCCTCGCAGATTTCCGGCTTCATCCTGCAGAAGATGAAGGAAACGGCGGAAGCCTATCTCGGGCAGAAGGTCGATCAGGCCGTCATCACCGTTCCGGCCTATTTCAACGACGCTCAACGTCAGGCCACCAAGGATGCCGGCAAAATCGCTGGTCTCGAGGTGCTGCGCATCATCAACGAGC
>PKXB01000047.1:0-29030 GCA_003133345.1 Hyphomicrobiales bacterium
ACGTCGGCGAAGGCGATCTGGTTCTTGACCTCGGGCGCGTCCTTGAGCCGCTCCTTGAGCCACTTGGCGTCGGCGACCGTGACCACGGCGTCGAGCTTGGTCTTGGCGCCGACCTGCTCGTCCATGAAAAAGGTCTGCGCCACCGGCGCGGGGTCGGCCAGCCCCGTGGTCTCGACGATGATGGCGTCGAACTTGCCTTTTCGTCTCATGAGCCCGTCGATGATTCGCACCAGGTCGCCGCGCACGGTGCAGCAGATGCAGCCGTTGTTCATCTCGAACACTTCCTCGTCGGCGTTNNATGCGGTTGAGCAGCGTGGTCTTGCCGGCGCCGAGATAGCCGGTGAGCACGGTGACGGGAATTTTGGCGGGGGCGGTCTGGGCGGGGGGCATTGGGGAAAGGGGCTCCGTGAGAGGGAGATATAGGGGGTTGGGGGCGGGGGTGCAAAATTATCCTCGCCCGACCGCGCGCCCCCTCGACTCCAGCGTTCCCTACCCCCTTGTGAGGGGACAGGGAGGGGGGATTTCGACTACGCAAGAAACATGGATATCGAAATTCGTGTCAAATGTGGGCTCGGCGTGTTTCCGCGCCGTAGCCCACCCTTCCACTTTCACGGCACCGGGCAGCACGGATCAAGTACAATGTCATAAATTGTACGGCAAAGACATCGACGGAGCTCCTAATGCGCAAGTGGAATTATATTCGCAACTTGGACAAGCTCGAGCGGCATGCGTCTTTGTCTAACGACAAGCTTGCGGCAGCACTTGGGATTTCGTTCAGCACGCTGCGACGCTTACGTAAAGGGATGCCCGTATCAACAACTACTGCTCGGCGAATTGAAAAGGGCGCGAGACGCTTGCGGTGGAAACAAAAACTTAAAATCGAACAGCCATCTTTTACGCTTAAGCTGAATGTTAATCCTCGCGCGTTGCGATATCAAAGGCTCGAATTTATCGATCCAAATAAACTTATTTCGGCAGATGTCTTGTCTAAAGTAATCGCGGGTCACGCATTTACCAAATCGTTCGCAGAAGTACTTCGATATTTCCTTAGAAATATTGCCTTGGCAAAAGAGGAGTACGCTTTACAGCGCCTCACCAATCCCAATGATCGTCCTTTTGTGGAGGAATGGAAACAAAAGATACCATCCCTAACAACAGGGGATCAGTTGATAGATCTCCATGTGCTCTTACGAAAGCACTTTCGAGCTTTTATAGAGCAGCAGGCTGTCACTAAGGCTAAACATGCAGCCATAAAAAAGACTGGCTCAGTTGAGGTCAGCGAATTGAGAATTCCGACATCGTCTGTGCAATCCCTAAGCGTTGCAGAGCAAAACCTTTTCATAGCTCTATCTCTGGCCTGCAACGAACTTGGATTCCTCACGCGGCTCGCAACGATAAGCGGGCATCAAACTAGATCGGGGCGGATATACGATGCATTTTTACTTTCACAACAGATGACCGTAATTAAACTATTTGCTGGGAAAATTTTTGAAAGCTGGAGAATGTTTCAAGCGCGGTACTTTGGCAGCAGTCTAAGTAAAATCTACGATCCTCTTCTTTCTCGCACGACAAAGCGGAACCTGAAAGCAATCAAGACCTATTTTAACAGATCAAAAAATATTATTGCGTTGATTAGAAATGAGGCTGCCTTCCACTACAGCAAATCCAGCGTGCATGAGGCTCTTGAGTACGTGAACGCTGAACAGGGATGCCTCTTTTATTTCGCTACCGGGCGGCGCTACAACAATCTGTATCATTTTGGTGAAGTAGCGATGGCTGGTCACCTATTAAGCCAACTGGATGCTGATCGAAGTCGCGCGATCCGCATTGCGCAGAACGAGATCTCTGAGACTGGAGATAAGATGTCGTTGTTGCTAACAGACATACTATCTTGTCTGATAAAAAAGGCAGTCCATCATGATCGAGATAGCACAGAAGCAATAATCTTTCACGTCGGACTTGAGCGGAAAACGAATGCACCGGGACTTCCAATTTTCATACATCCCAACGATTACTATAGCGACTATACAAGGCTTAGACGCTCGTTATAGCTCGGGCGGATTAGCTCCGCGTCATTCGCAATTTGCCGAGCGACCGGCCGGTTACGCCTCCCGCCTTCGCTCTTCGAGCTTTGGCGGGCAAGTCGGCTAACCTGCCCTACGCTGCGGTTCTAAGCCGCCACGCGCAGATGCAGGTCGGCTTTCTTTTGCAGGTAGCCGATGACGGCGAAGAGATTTTTCGCCTGCGGATTGCCGCGCGGGCCGAACATGCGGATCAGGCTCTTGGCCGGCGCGCCGGTCGCTTTGGCGAGCTGTTCCCAAGTGAGCCACCGGAAAGGTGACTCGACACGCCGTTCTTAAAGGCGCAGCTTCATATCGACCGAGACGCCAGCGCAAAGCGTTCGGGATTTCAAATCAACCTTTCAATCGGGGCCCTTTTGAGCGTCCCGCTCGCTCCGAAGCATGTCGGGCGAAAGGAAATCCTATGCGCACACTCGTCCAGCCGCCGCCCTCGTCGCACTGCGAATACTGCGGTGGCGAGTTAAGGCTCAAGCGGGTTGAGCCAGCCAATAGTGCGCTTGATTTGGAGAGCGAGATATTCGTCTGCGCAAAGTGCGGCCGCGAGCAATCGTACACAGTGGAACATAACCACACGATGCCGCACCCAAAGGTGGCCTAGCGAGGCGATCGCGATCCGCGCGCTGGTATAAAAAAATCCGTCAGGCCATGGGCATAGCAGCGCCGCTGCTATCGGTGCGAAACTTATCGCCGCTTAAGGCTGAGGATATAGTCGATGAGTTCGTCGGAATCTGATTCAGAGACGATCAGGTTAGGCATTCCCTTGTGGTTTGACCGAAGGAACACCTTCAGGGAAAGGGCGGTGGTTGACGGTAAGTTAGCGATAGCAAAAAAGCTCGCGACGTTCCGACCGGAGAGGCGTGGTCCCGAGGTAACCCGATGACAGGAACTGCAAAGCTCTATCGCGACCTGGCGTCCCAGAGAATGGCTGCTAGCAGGCTGGGCGAGCGCTTGCGCTGGTAGCGCGAATGCTGCGGCGATGAAGAAGGCTTAAGAATGCAATATGGCGCATGTGGCCTCCGCACGGCTGATGAGTGCAACGTATATAAGCGCTACGGCTGCCACGCGGAAATGACATAGGTCAAATAGAGCGCGTCGGGCGGATGAGCCAACGGGCCGGCACCCAAGTCGGCCAACCCACGCTGCGTGCTGCCGATAGGCGACATCGCACGCTTGGTTGAAATGAAAGTGGCCGCCAACTGAGGCGGCCACCAAATAGAACAACCCTGGCGCGGAGCGGGCTCCGTCTTGATAGGTTCATCACAAGACATAGAACAAGAATACGGGAACCGCCACGCCGATGATCCCTACAACCAGCCATGTCAGGTGTTCCGATAGATTGTCGAATAGCCTGACGTCATAATGATTGCTATGCATTGTCATCGGACATCTCCATGGACGTTCGTCTCATAGGTAGAAAACGCCTGACCTGCTGAAATGGTTGCAATCAAAATCGGCCGCAGAGAATGAAGACCGGCCAGGGCGCGTAGGGCGGATTAGTCACGGGCCGGCACCCGATCTCGGGTTTACCCGAGATCGGCATTTTCATATGCGCAAGTCGGCTACAGCCGACTTGCGTGCGCCGCCCGATGACAGGCTCCGCGTCATCTGCCGTGTCAGATCGCGGCGATAACGCGCTTCAGCTTGCCGGTGACGGATTCGGCGATCGTTTGCAGCGTCGGATTTCCAACATGCTGCATGGATATGGCCGGGTCGATGGCGGCGACCTCGATCCGGCCGCCGCCGATATCCTGCACGATGACGTTGCACGGCAGCATCGTTCCGATCTTGTCATCGGCGGTCAACGCCTGGTGCGCCAGCGGCGGGTTACACGCGCCGAGGATCCGATACTCCCGGAAATCGAGGTCGAGCTTTTTCTTCATCGTCGCCTTGACATCGATTTCAGTCAGAACGCCAAAGCCCTCGGCTTTGAGCGACGCGATGACGCGTTCTACCGTGGCGGGGAAGGTCCCGCTCACGGTCTTGGCGATATAGTATTGCATCTCAATCCCTCAACAGAGCCGGGCGCCCGCAGGTTCGTGTAGTGTGATTAGTCTTTGGGCTTTCCGGCGTCGGGAGCGGTCGATTCCGGCGGGCAATCGTTGCGCGCCTCGACGGGCAAACCATGGCGTTGTGCACTCGGCGCAGCATCCTCGCCGGCAGACGGCAGAATGGCGCTCTTCTCAACGGCCTGAGAGTCCCAGGCGGGTTTGCCGTTGGAAGGCGGATGGCAGTTGAGCGATGGCTTTAGCTCACTGGCTTGCGTCTTGTCCTGGGCCAATGCCGATCCGCTCAACATGAGTGTAGCCGCTGCTGCAAGCATAAATAATTTCGTCATCACCAAGATCTCCTCAAATGCGGATTGCAAGACGAGGCCGGAACGACCGCCTGGTCCAAGCCCGCAGGTTCGTTTGCGCGATAGGCGGGTCAGGTATTGCGGCGACGGAACGTAACGGCGGCGATAGCGAGGACGACCAAAGCGAGCACAAGCACGCCGATCCCTCCGAAGCCGCCCATTCCGTAACCCATTCCCCATCCCCAGTTTCCGCCCATCATGCCGCCGCCGCCCTGATCGGGACCGTAGGGCTGCGCCTCGGCAACGGTCGCCAGACTCAAGGTCGCGAGCGTGAATACGCCGAGCAGAAACGATGGATGGCCAAGCTTTGACGACATGATCAATCTCCTGAAAACAACGAATAAAAACGCAGGTTTCCCGATTGCNNCGCGTATTGCGGTGTGGGCGTCGTTCCTGCGCCCCCATCACCCCCTGCACCACCGCCCCATGCGTGCCGACCGGGACGCGGTTGGCGAGATCGACGATGTCCAAATTGGGCATGCGGATGCCGCCGCTGGAGACGGCCTGGCCGATACTCTCCGTCTCGGTGGTGCCGTACAGGCGGACCGAGTGGCGCAAGATCGCTGAGCGCGCCATATTGGCTGGCGCGTTATTATTGCTTATGCCTTCTTGCTAATACTTCAAGAACGGAGACTTGATTGCGCGAAAAGGAACTTCGTATCGCCCTTGTCTGTTTCGGCGGCGTCTCGCTCGCTGTCTACATGCATGGGATCACCAAGGAGATCTTGAAGTTAACCCGCGCGTCGAGCGCTCTTCATGCCATCGCCAATCGGGCCGCGCGCTCGACTGCAACATTTTTTGACACGCGCGACAGCTCCGATCCCGAATACGACACCGAAACGATCTATTTTGATCTTCTGCGCGACATCGGTCGAACGGTTGAGCTGCGGGTCATCGTCGATATCGTCGCGGGAGCCTCTGCGGGCGGAATCAATGGCATTATGCTGGCACGGGCGTTGAGTCACGACCTGTCCATGGGTCGGCTGCGCGACCTCTGGCTCGAGAATGCCGATGTCACCGAACTCCTCGCACCGGAAGCGAGAGCGCGCAGCTGGAGCAAGTGGCTGCTTCGACCGTTCTTCTGGGCGGCCCGCATGGCAGGCCGGGAACTCATCAGCGACCCGGAGGTACGAACCAAGCTGTCGCTATTCATGCGGTCGCGCTGGTTCCAGCCGCCGCTCGACGGGCTGAAGATGGCCGCATTGATGTACGATGCAGTCAAAGCGATGGACCCGCTACGCGAACCGGCATCGTCCCTTCTTCCATCGGGTCAGGGGCTCGATTTGTTCGTGACTGTGACGGATTTCTATGGCTCCCAGCAGCTCATGCAGATTCACGATCCGCCCGTTATCCACGAACGAGAGCACCGTCATGTGCTGCATTTCAAATATCGCCGCAGCACAAGCGGAGCCGCCGACAGCGATTTCGACCTCGCCAATGCACCGGCGCTAGCGTTTGCCGCGCGCGCAACGTCTTCCATTCCTGGGGCATTTCCGCCGGCGCGAATCCTGGAGATGGACCAGCTGGTCAGAGCGCGATCGGACGTCTGGCCACGCCGTTCGGAGTTCATAGCGGAAAATTTTGAGCAGTATGCCCAGATCAATGTTGATGCGGCTTCCGTTCCGTTCATTGACGGCAGCGTCTTAAACAGCAGACCGTTCCGGGAGGCGATCACGGCGATCCGCGGCCGCCCCGCCTATCGGGAGGTGGATCGCAGGCTGGTCTACATCGATCCGAATCCGGCGCCAGCAGGCTCACCCGCGCATCACGGCATGCCGGGGTTTTTCGCGACGCTGAAGGGCGCGCTGTCAGACATTCCATTGGCTGAACCTTTGACGGATGAGCTAAGTTGGATTGTCCGCTTCAACGAGCGGGCGCGCCGGCTCAGCGCCATCGTCGAAAGTGCGCGTCCGCATATCAACCGACTCGTCGCCGAGGTAATGGCCACCGACCGCAATGAACGGGTCAGCGAAGATCGCATCCGAAGCTGGCGCGAACAGGCCAATAGCAAGGCGGCGCGCGATGCAGGCTATGCGTACGAAGCTTATGTGCGCCTCAAACTCGCCTCGGCGCTCAGCTTCGTCAGCAAACTGATCACGGACATCCGCGGCGTGCGCCCGGGATCGCCGTTCGCACGGGCCATCGCGGAAATCGTCGACGCCTGGGCAATCCAGGCCGGCGTGACATACGAGCCCACGGACAGCAGATCGCTACAGGCGGAAGTTTCGACCGATTCTGAAATCCCATCGAAATGGGTGGCGTTTCTGCTGGCGTTTGACGTCGAATATCGCAAGCGTCGGCTGCATTTTCTCATTGAAGGTCAGAACCGGCTTTATCAAATGCTCGGTTCTCAAGGGTTTGAAGATCTCGATGCCGCTGCCGTCGATCGGCTCAAGCGCAAGTTCTACGAATGTGTCGAGACGCTAGAACGGCGGGAGGAAGCGACATCCCTCAATGCCGCGACCAGGAACCTGGTCGAGGACATCTTCCGCTCGGCGCCATCGCCGACCGAGGTGAGGGAGATCGCAACCTATGCGCAATCATTCGCTGCGCAGCACAAAGATCAACTTGATCTGCTGATCGCGCAGCTTGGTCCGGATATCGACCTCAAGTCCAGTACACGCGACATCGATGCTCTGCTGGCTGAAACCGAGGGCTGGCCGTCCGGCGGGCGGCACGAGGTGCTGGTGAATTATCTCGGCTTTTCGTTCTGGGACGTGCTGACGTTTCCGGTCGTGCCGTCGCGGGAGGCCAGCGAATTCAATGAAATCCGCATCGACCGGATCAGTGCACAGGACGCCAGCGGGATCGAGCGGCTTGGGGCTTTTCGCCTGAAGGGCACCACCTTCAACCAGTTTGCGGCGTTTTTGTCGCGCGCGTTTCGCGAAAACGATTACCTGTTAGGTCGTCTGCATGCGGTCGATCGTTTGATCGATATCGTCTGCGACGCAGCCGGCCCAGATGCTCAGAGTCGAGCCGCGGTGGCCGCGCTGAAGAAGAATGCCATCCTTCGGATTCTAGATGGAGAGAAAGCGCATCTGCCCACGTGCGAGAAGATGATCGCGGAGCTTCGTGCCGCACTCGAAGCCAATTAGCGCGTAGGGCGAATCAGCGCGGTGTCATCCGCCATTCTCCGAGAGACCCGCGGATTACGCCGTCGGCTAACCCACCCACCGCCTGCATCGCACCGAATGTGTTAGTCTCCCCCCTGCTCCCTTCCGACGAAAACCCCGCCGTCGGGGTCTTTTGGATCAACGAGGCCGGCTATCCCACGCTGCTGAAAATCTTCGACGACGGCGACACGATGCCGCGCATAAACTGCAAGCTCGGATTTTGCTGCTTACCCCCTCCCCAACCCTCCCCCACAAGGGGGGAGGGAGCAGGCTGCGGCGAGCGTCTCAGCCCACCCACCGCCTGCACCCGCAATCAGACCGCTGCAATTCGAAACCAAGGCAATTCGCCGAGCGCAGTCAGCATGGCGGCGTTCGGACAATAAGCGCGCCACGCCACGTCGGCGAAATCGTCCGCCAAGCCCGCCTCGCAGCGGTCGCGGTCTTCGCAGAGCACGCAAAGCCACTGAAGTTCACCGAATGTAATGGGATCAAGGCGGGCGATCTCATCCTGATCAAGCTGAAGGGCCAGCATCCGCCGGGAGAGGAGATCGGACATGGCTGCCTCCTGCACGCACTTCGACGCGGCCTGCGGAGGTGCCGTGGCGAAGGGCTGATGGCGATCAGGCGCCGCGGCGCTTCCTTGGACCTACATGGATAAAACCGGCATAATGCCGTGTCGCGCGCATTGATCTAGATCACGGCGCTCGAAAATTGCGGAAGCTGACGGGCCGAGCGGAAAAAGCTTTTTCGTCTCACCTAAACGCGGGGGCTCTGGCCGCGTTTCCGCCTTCGCCTACTTTACGCTTGCTGTAGAATGTCGGATGATTCGTTTCGTGCGGAGGAATAGTTTGCCAAGAGCCGCAAGCATCAAGCAATTGCTATCGCAGCCGGCGCTGGCCGCCGGGCTCGCGCTCTTGCTGGCGTCGAGCGCGCCGGCAGGCGCCGGTTTCTTCGATTTCCCGAACCAGCCGCGCTACGAAAATCCAAACGCGGAGCCCCCGCGCGCGGCCAAACCGGATCGCAAGCCGCATCGCGAGGCCATGCGCCACGACGGCAAAGCGACGCGTGAGCAGCCGCCCCCGCAGGGCCCGTTCCAGATCGTCGTCGACATCGCCAAACAGCAGGTCGCGCTCTACGGCCAAGACGGCTTCATCGTGCGGGCGGGAATTTCCACCGGGATGCCGGGGCACCCGACGCCGATGGGGGTCTTCACCGTCATTTCGAAGGCCAAGTGGCATCAATCGAACATCTACAGCGGCGCGCCCATGCCCTATATGCAGCGCATCACCTGGTCCGGCATCGCGATGCATGCCGGGCCGCGGCCCGGCTATCCGGCCTCGCACGGCTGCATCCGCCTGCCGGAAGATTTCGCCATCCGGCTGTTTCACACGACCAAGGTCGGCGCGCGGGTGATCGTGACGCGCGAGCCGGCGGCACCGGTCGAGTTCGCGCATCCCAAGCTGTTCGTCCCGACAAAGCCGGCGGAGAAAACGCTGGCGTTTGCCGCCGAAACGACCAAGGCCGTCAGCGGCGCCGATGCTCCCGGCGCTGCCCGGCCGGCCGCCGCGACGACGACCGACGTCACCAGCATAATGGCGGTGCCGCCGCTCGAGCAAAAGCCGGCGAGCGGGCCGCCGCGCGCGATATCGGTGTTCGTGAGCCTGAAACAGAGCCGGGTCTTCGTGCGCCAGGGCTTCGAGGCGCTGTTCGACCTGCCAGTGACCATCGCCGAGCCGGAGCGCCCGCTCGGCACCCATGTTTTCACCGCCATGGCGTTGAAGGATGATGGCAAAGCAATGCGCTGGACGGCGGTGTCGATCGCGAGCGGCTACCGCCATCGCGTCAGCCACGCCGACAAGCGGCATCACGGGCGCAAGACCGCGGAGGCCGATGAGGCCCAGCCGGTGGCCTCGACCGCCGCCGCGGCGCTCGATCGGATCACGCTGCCGGGCGAGGCGATCGATCGGATTTCCGCGCTGCTTTTGCCCGGCTCGTCGCTGATCGTGTCGGACAATGCGCTCAGCGACGAGACCGATGCCGACACCGACTTCATCGTGCTCACGCCCTAGCGGCTGAAGACGGCCTGGCCGATGCTCTCCGGCTCGGTGGCGCCATGCAGGCGGAAAAAGTGTCGCGGCCGTCGCGATAGAGATCGAGCGCGCTGTCGCAAGCAAAAGCCCGGGCCAGCGGCCCGGGCTTTGCATCGATTTGAAAGCTGGCGTCAGCTAAGCAGGACACCTCACGTGTGAGAACCTGCAACCGCCTTGGCGGCGCCGGCCTTGAGCGGCTCCGCCGTCTCAAGCATCACCTTTTGGCTTAGCGCGGTGAGTTCCTTGGTCTGCTCGGACAGGACTTCGAACTGCTTGCGCGCCTGTTCGGTCGACAGTCTAATGAACTCCGACGGCGACTTCACGCCAAGGAGCTCGTTTGCAAAGTCGAAGGCGGCGTTGCTGTTGGCGCGAGCGAACTCGATCACCTTGGCGTTGCTGTCCTTGAACCCTTGCGCGGCTGTCGCACCGGCGTTCTGCATGACGGTGGACGCTTCTGCCGTGGCCGCGCTCATCTTATCATAGGATGCCTTGGCTTGCGCGGTCCCTTTGTCGGCCATCTCACGGATGGCCTGCGGGGTTCCCATCTTCGTAGCGCCGGCGAACTTCGTGCCGGCCGCTGTGGTGTTGGCTTCTGTCATAGTACTTATCCTTGGGGCGGTTGCTATTGAGAGCCTCCGTACGCCGCCCTGGACGCTGATCCGGCCTCTCTCCCTGCCACCAACGGATGGGAGCGATGCTCCTCCGTGGCAGAATTTCCATGTAAGTAAAACGCACGAGGTCGGCGAAAGTTCAATCAAGAATAGGCTTATTCAACGGTAGCCCACATAACGGACATTTATCGGCGGACAAGCCCGCGCCTTAGGTTACCCACCGCTTGCTGAACCACTCCCAGGAGCACCCATGGTCATGATCAAGCAAATTACGGCTCCGATACGGAGCCTCGTGAGATTTCCGCTGTTTCAGCTCGCGGTCGTGGTCACCGTTATTCTGTGGCTGCAGGCCGCCGATGACACATCGGCGCTCGGGCAAATCTTCAAGGGCCTGGACAATCTCGTCGACGCCACCGTGCGATTGTTTTCTGCCGTGTTCAACGTGAAGTCCTTCACCAAATCATGGCTCACATCGGGCTTCTGGATTGGCTATGTCTACCTCGCATGTTTGCTGATCCTGTCCCTTATGCGTTTCATGATCAGAGTTGCAGTTGATCTTATAGGGCGGAGCAATGCGTTCTGGTTGAGAAACGCCATTGCGCGGGAGCGCGGCATTGCGGCTTACCGCGCATGGGTGCCGTTCGAGCGGATCAGGCCGGCCAATATTCCGCAGGAACAATGGGAAGAGACATTTGCCTGGCCCGCCAATAACAAACCACCCTACCTTCCCCTGGCGCAACGCATGGTGCGCGGGGCGATAAGCTATGTGGCCGTGGTTCTGGCCGCCGCCGTTCTGCTCCAGGTCTTTACGCCGTTTCCGGTGCTGACTTGGCTTGGCCAGCTAACAAAACTTTTGCTCGGCTGATTCGATCCGGCTGAGCACCTTTACGTTCATAGCGAGCGACCGGCGGGTTACGCCGGAGCCTGCCTTCGGGCCGCGCCTTGCGCGGACCCGATGGGCTAACCCGCCCTACGGCTTGCTATTAATGGCTGGCGCGCCGCCGCAGCAGCAGCATCCACAAAAAGACGGCCGCGCTGAATCCGCAAATGACGATGATGGCGACCGCACCGAGCCGGCTGTCAGGGTCGAAANNGCGCCTCGTTCGTATAACTGTCTTGCAGCGACAGTTTTTCATCCGACGGCTGCAGCCCGCGCACGCAATAAGGCGCAAAGACCAGGTAGTAGAAACCCAAGAGAAGCACGCCAAGACCGAGGATCCAAAGGTAGCCTGGCGAGACGGATGCACCGATCATCAGCACCACCATGACGATCAGATAGACTTTGATTTGCTGCCGCAGCCGTTTGTAATCCTGCTCCGATGCAATGATGTTGCCGCGGCCCCATGCGCCGCGCGGATAGAACAGCTTGCGGCCGTCCGGCAAAGTCTTGAACCAACTGCTCATCAGAGCATCGAAATAGGACATGTCGAACCTCGCTGAAGAGTCCGCAGAATGATGATAATAGTGAATCGTACCTGATCTTCTGTCATTGACCTTGATCAACCCGCAACCTCGCCACGTGTTTCGGACGTTGCATTGGCTCAGCACCATGACCAACTCAGAAGAAAAACTCCTCCACGCCGTCAGCGCCACTTGGATCGACGAGGCCGACTATCCGGCGGCCTATTGATTCGGCTAGTCTTGTCTTCGGCCGTTGCGGCTTACTGTCATACGATCCAAAAAATGCGGGTGGGATGAAAATCATAACAAAAGTAATCGCTGCACTGATTGCCGCGTTGGCGATATTTTCGACGGCCAGCAACGCCGTTGCGCAAAGCGGATATCCGGACCGCGCGGTCAGAATGATCCTTGGCTATCCGCCCGCAGGTCCGGTGGACATCATCGCCCGGATCATGGCCGACAGGCTGAGCCAGATCTGGGGCCAGCCGGTGGTGGTCGAAAATGTTTCCGGCGCCGGCGGCAACATCGCGGGCGACCGCGTCGCCAAGACCGCGCCCGACGGCTACACACTTTTGATGGCGACCAACGCNNGACCTGCTGCCGATCTCGCAGGCGGTCTACTCGCCCAATATTCTCGTCGTGCCCAATGACGTGCCGGCCAAGACCGTGCAGGAACTGGTCGCCTATGCGCGCGCCAACCCGGGCAAGCTGAGCTTTGCCTCGGCCGGCGTCGGCACGACGCAGCATCTCGCCGGCGAGCTGTTCAAGGCGATGGCGCACATCGATATCCAGCACGTGCCCTATCGCGGCGCCGCTCCCATGATCACCGACCTGCTGGGCGGACGCATCACCATGTCCTTTATCGCCATCGCGCCTGCGATCCCGCTGGTGCGGGAAGGCAAGTTGCGCGCGCTGGCCGTCACATCGGCCAAGCGCTTTGGGGCGGCGCCCGAGCTGCCGACCATGATCGAAGCCGGCTATCCGGACTTTGAGTCGATCCTCTCGATCGGCCTGATGGCGCCGGCCGGAACCCGGCCCGCGATCATCGAGAAAATTCACCAGGATTCGGTGAAAGCCCTTGCCACGCCGGAGATCCGCAAACGGTTGAGCGACATCGGCATGGAAGTGATCGGCAACTCGCCTAAGGAATTTGCCGCCGCGCTCAAGGCGGAAGCCCCGCTATGGGCGAAGGTCATCAAGGACGCCGGGATCGCACCGAGCAATTAGGGTATGGGGCTCACCCGCATGCTGCCTTCCGAAGAAAAGCCCCTCCCCGCCGTCGGCGCCTATTGGATCGAGGAGGCCGACTATCCCGCGCTGCTGAAAATCTTCGCCGACGGCAACACGATGCCGCGCGCCTGGAAGGAATGGCTGAAGATGGCCGAAGAGATGGAGAAAGGCCTTAAGGCTTACGGCCACCCGGTGATGCGGGTGCGCATTGATCCGGCCACCTTCCCGGCCTGGTGCGCCGCGCATGGCACGACGCCGGGCCGGCAGGGGCGCAAAATGTTCGTCGCCGCCGCGGTCTTGGAAAGATACGGCGATCAGACCTGAGCGCCCGATCCACCGCCCCTCTCCAACAAAACGAAATGCCCGGCGCAAGCGCCGGGCATGACGTCTGTTATCGAATGTGGCGCCGGCGCCTGGCGGGCGCCGCTCACCGTTCAGTGTCGATGGTGATGCCGACGCCAATGGTGCCGGTAGCGCGGCGTCTCACTCACGTAGTAGCGCTGGTCGAGGCCGAGCACGCCTTCGACGCCGCCGACCACGCCGCCGACCGCGGTGCCAACCACGGCGCCGACCGGACCGGCGATGCGATTGCCCTCATAGAAGCCATGCGCGGCGCCGCCGGGAACGCCTTGCGCCTGCGCGGCGAGCGGCATGGCGAGCACTGCGAGAAACGCGCTGCCAATCAGCAAGTTCTTTTTCATCAGGTCACTTCCGTTTGAATTGAGGGACATGCGTCGGTCTGACGGCACGAAATTGATACCACTATGAGGCAATTCGGTGGCGATATGTATTGCCGAGAACGGCGGTCGCTCGCACGCCTACTGACGGCTCTTGTTCTGCCGCGTGTACCAGGCGAACAGCCGATCGATGTTGAAGAATAGGGTGCTGGTGCGTCCGGCCTTGTCGGTCACGTCAAGCACATCGAACCGGTGGCCGTCATTTTTCAGCAGCCGCTGGCGAACCGATTTAAGACCCAGCTTGGCGATCGCGCTGTATTCCTCATCGACCGCGATGACGACGAAGGCGGTTTGCGCCGTGGCGCCATTTTCGGATGCCAGGATGGAATCCATCAGGCCGCGCGCCATGGCGTCATGGTGCGCCGCCGCCTGGGCCTGGTTGAGTTGCCGGTAACAAATCGCCGAGGCGACGTGTGGATTGATACGGACGTAGTTTTTTTCCAGAATGGCCTGCGCATGCTTCATGGCGCTGGTGCAATCCCTGGCGTTCATGGCGTTGACCATGAATTTGTACAGCTCGGCGTCGTTCGGGTCGTAGGGATTGTATTGCGCGCTTTCCGCATAGGCGTAACGCAAAGCCGTAAAATCGACCGCGGTAGCGTTCTGCTTGGCTTGCGCGAGCAAGTCATCGTAGCTCTGCCGCGGCGCGGCGGACACTGCGCCTAGGAGCGAGCACGAAACGACGCCGGCGAGAATGAAACCGGCAAACCGGTCAGCGATTCGCCGGGTGCGCGTCATCGTTCGGCTCGGTGCGATACGGATGGATGATTTTCAAGGACGCCGGAGACTTTTTCGATAAGTCACGGCGCGGCAGATGCATTGATCTGCATCAACGTATCGCTACCCGCTACCGCCGCGGTTTCTTGCGCCGCTCGGGCGCTTCTTCGATGGCGATCGCGCGTTTCAGGTAAATACCGCGGCCGCCGCAGTGCGCGCAACGCACGGAGAATTCGTCGGGCAGCGTCTTCGGCTTGTAGACATAAATCGGCGCTGCGCATTTCTCGCAGGCGATCGCACCGCGCTGGTACGTTCTCTTCGGGCGTTGAGCTAGCAGCACCGACATCGCAATACGTCCCAGTTTGAAAGTCCCACCCGGTTTGCCAGAAAATCGCTGTATGAAGGTTAAGGACGCCCCGACAATTTCGCGAATATCGATAAGCAATGCGCCGGAACGGCGATTGTGCCCTATCGGCTTACCGCCGGGGCGCTCAATGCGGCAGCTGCTGGCGCGCCTGGCAGGCCTGCCAATGGGCGAGCAGCCGCTCGGCCGACTCGGTCGAGAGGCGGTTGTACTGCTCTTCCATCTCGCCGAACTTTTCCTCGCGGTCCTCGCTCATGCCGGGAAGATTATTCAGCACGGCATGCGCGATGTGCCAATCCAGTCCGATGGCCTTGCACATCACCATCGTGCCGAACGGCTCGGTGTCGCAGATCAACCGCGAGACCAGCACGACCGGAACGCAGCTCAGGATCGACAGCGCGGCGACCAGTTCGGCGATGCGGTTGCCGTCGGCGAATTGCAGCACTTTGGAACGGGTCTGCTCGGTATCCTGGCTGAAGGAAAGCACCAGACGCTGCGCTGCGACGTATTCCTTCTGCGAAATGATTCGGCTGCCGGCCTGGTCGGCAAGCTGCGTGAGCACCCGGTTGATGGCTTCGCGCTCGGCCGGACCGGCCGCGTCCAGCATGCGCTGGCGCGCCTCTTCGGTGGCGTGGCTGAGCAGCCGCTTGAACAAAGCGGGCGAGATGTCGACGCGCCGGGTCATCGCTTGGGTCAGATCGTTGTCGCCGCTGGCGCGCATCGTCAGCATCGACATGCCGGTCTTCGAGAGACGCGCGCCGGAATTGCCCGCGACCTTGGTGACGACCTCGCGGTCGCCGCGATCGACCAGCACGTCGGTGACCACCGGGCTGAGCTGCCTGCGCTCGGCGATCTTGCTCAGGTGCGACTGGCCCTTGCTCTCGGCGATCTCGACCAGGTTCTGGTCGGTCAGTCGCGGCGACTGCGCCAGCACCGGCCCGGCGACGGTGATGTCGTCGTCGGCGGCGAGGCGATGGATGACATTGTGCGGAGCATTGGCGATCGGCGCGACGTCCCGGCTCAACTCGACCCGCGCGCGGCTTTCGACATGATCGACCAGGCGGACGATGACGTCGTCGAAAAGCGAGGATATTTCCTCGGTCATCCGGTCGCAGCCGGCCAGGAACAGGCCGGTGACGCTCTTCAAGATCGCGTGGTGGCGTTCGGTTGAATTACTTTTAAGAGCGACTTCGAGCTCGTCGATAATTTGCAGCGCTTGAGACATTTCTTGTCCATCTTGGGCAGGAATTCTTCCTGCCGTCTTAAACGCGATTTTGGCCACGCAATCGATTGGTCATGCGTCAAATTGCCACCGGTAGAGCTACGACGGAAAAATTAATGTTGCTTTAATAGATTGCACGCGGCGCAACTGCCGAATTCCGCGCTGCAATACAGGGCCTTGCCCGGCATCAGGACTTAATCGCGGCCCATAGGCTCTGCTGGCCGCTCTCCGCCGACCACAGCCATCCCCACAGTCCGGCCCCGAACGTCGCGATCGCGACCGGTCCGATCCAGTCCCACAGCGTGGTCGCGATCGGCAAGTTGACGGCGCTGCTGGCGGCCTTGAATCCGCCATGCGCAAAATTGACCGGATTCTCTCCGGACAGAGTGGCTGGCAGGGAAATCGCGACGCGTGACATCAACGCGACGCCGAGCGCGATGAGGGCGAGCGCCAGCAATCCGCCCAGCAGGCCCTGCACGGCCATCTCGACCGCCAGCTGGCGGCGAACCTGGGCGCTGCGCCAGCCGAGCACGCGCAATACGGCGAGCTCGCGCCGGCGCTCCGCGATGACGCCGAGAACGAGCATCGCGCTCAAGGCCAGCGCCGCGGCGACGCCGACCGCGACCGCCAGCGGTCCGAAGCGGCCGATGGTTTGCGAGACGCCGCCGAACAATTGCAGCATGGTTCCGGGCGAGGCAATCGAGGCGCGCGGCAGCCAGGACGCGATGCTTTGCTTGACGCGTTCAGACTCGGCCATATCGGCGACCTTGAGGAACACCTGATTGACCAGACCCGCGGGCAAGCCCGCGAGCGCGAGCGCCTGGTCGATGTCCATGTAGAAATTGCTGGCGGCGATCTGGCTGCCCTCCTTGATCTCGGCGACGCCGACGACCGCGAAGCGCTTGCCGCCGATATCGATGCTGCTGCCCGGTTCCAGCCGGTAGAAGGCGCCGTAATGGCGCTCGACCAGGATTTCGGACTTGCCGGCAAGCGGAAGCCGTCCGGCGTACAGCCATTCGCGCACGCGGCCGGGCCCCAGTGCGGGCGCATCGGCGCCGAGCGGAATTCCGCTGATCGAATAAAAACGGCCGGCGCCCAGATTCCACAACAGCACGAAACCGGCGGCCTGCGTCACGCCGTGTCCGGCCGCCAGCCTGGTCAGTTCATCCGGCGTGATCGGCTGCGCCGAAAAGGGCAGCATGATTCCCATTTCTTTCGGAACGACGGATGCCGTCGCGCTGCGTTGCACGATCAAGCCGGCGCCGAGATTGCGGAACGGCACGGTCGCCACATTAGCAAAAGCGCGCCCGAGCACGTCGAGCATCACCACCAGCGTCGCCGCCAACGCGATGCCCCCGATGAGGAGCGCGGCGCGCCTCCAGCGATAGGTCATCTCGCTGGTCAGATAGCGCCAATGGATCAGCCGGCTCATCGCGAATCCTATTTCTCGCCGAGGCTTGCGCGCAGCGCCGCCTCGAAATCGGCGACGCTCCAGGTGCCGTTCAAATTCAACGGATTGTCGGCGGCCACGGGAAAGTTGACGAAATCGACGGTCTTGCTGTCGGCGCGCTTGAAGCTCTTGTTGCCGTCGATCAGCAGGACGATCGGGATGTGCCCTTTCAGGCCGACGGCCTTGAGGCGCTTCACACCGTCGGCGCCTTCAATATCCATATCGACGACACGGACCCGTCCGTCATATTTGGCAAGTAAATCGCGCACCGGTTTCAATGCTTTCTGTACCGGCCAGTGCGTCATGGCGAGCACCTCAACCACAGGCTGGGCCGCCGCGGCATAACCACCGGATAGAACGATGCCGGCCGCACCGATCATGAGGAATACCTGTCTACGCGACATCATGTTGAATTCTCCCGTCTTTCATTTCGATGATCGTATCGGCCTTGGCGGCGATGTCGGCGTCGTGCGTCACCACCACGAGGGTGGTCGCGTGCGCCCGGCTCATTTCGAGCAGCAGTTCGAGGATCGCCGTGCCGGTCTCGACGTCGAGATTGCCGGTAGGCTCGTCGGCCAGCAGAATCGCCGGCTCGTTGACCAAAGCGCGCGCCATCGCCACCCGTTGCTGCTCGCCTCCGCTCAGTTCGGACGGACGATGATGCATGCGATCGCCAAGACCGACTTGGGCGAGAAGATCGACCGCGCGTTGGCGCCGCGCGNNGAATACGATGCCGATGGCGCGCCGGCGCAAATCGGCCATGCGTGCCTCGTCCAGGCTCGAGAGATCCTGTCCCTGCACGACGACGCGGCCGGCGTCGGCTTTCTCGAGCCCGGAAACGACGCCCAGCAAAGTGCTCTTGCCCGACCCGGATTTTCCGATGATGGCGGAGAAGCTGCCGGCCGTAACCGAAAAACTCACGCCGCGCAGGACCTCGAGGGCGCCGTAGTGCTTTTTCACACCTTCGACTTGAATGGCAGTTTCGCTCATGGGTAGTCCTTTTGGCGGTTCTCTCACTCGCTGTGCAGCAGCGACCAGGGTTGCGGCGCCGAGGTCAGCAGCAGGACGGCCGCAGCCAGCCCGACGAAAAGGCTGCCGCCGGCCGCGATCGCCGCCGCCTGCCATGGTATGCCGATGGGCACGGTGATGGTCTGCGTGCGGTTGAGCGTCGCTTCGGGAATGAAATGCGGCGTGGAGCTCAAATCCCACGGCAGATCGAGCGTCACCGAGATATGGCCGAGCAGGCCCGCGATCGCTAGCGCCAGCAGGATGCCGAGCGCGACGCCCGCGATCGCCAGCATGGCATTCTCGAGCAAGACCTGCTGGCGAATGTGCCGCCACGACCATCCGATCGCCTGCAGCACCGCCAATTCGCGCCGCCGCTCCTGGATCGCCGAGGCGGTGGCGCGGAAAACAAAGGCGGCGGCAAACGCGCCGATCACCGCGGCGACGATCAAGCCCATGCGCTGCGACAGGAACAGCACGCCGCTCAGCGCCTCGCGGAACGACAGCTCGCTCGACACGATCCCCTTCTTGTCGAGCAGCGCGACGACTTTGTCGACGACGGCCTCCAGATGCTGGCGATCGACCTTCACCAGCAGCAGGTTGGCGTCGTTGCGGCTAAACGGATAGAGCGCCTGCACCATCGGGGCCGCGGCCGCCAAGGCCTGCGCCGGAGCGAGCGCCATATAGACATCGGCGCGCACCACCTTGCCGCCGCGCGCGGCGTCGACAATCCCGCGCACGGGAAATTTCGTACCGCCGACACCGATGCTGGCGCCGACTTTGAGATTTTGTTTCGTAGCAAAATCGCTGTCGAGCAGAACCGCTTGATCGCCGGCGCCCAACGGCTTGCCATCGATCAGGCGGGACGCGAGCGAGCCGAGGCCAGCTTCGCTGTCATCGATGCCGAGAATCGATTGGTAGTGGTCCGGCGCGAGTTCCCACATATAGACGCCGCGCGTCAGCGAGATCACGCCCTGCATGGCGCGGACCGCCGCCACCGCGGCCGCCGGGAACAGAGCGTTGGGGTGCGGGAAAACCAGCCCTTCGAGTTTCGGCGGAATGTCGCCGGTGATCTGCACAATCACATCGGCGCCGACCGTCTCGATCGGCGCGCGCACCGCGCGCGCATAGGAGGCCGCAAGCGCCGTCAGCAGCACGGCGGCCAGCACAGCAATCGCGAAGCTCAAGACGGCGATGAGCGACCGGCTGCGGCGAAAGGCTCGCGCCAAACGTAACGAAGAACGGACATTCGCGAAGCCTTTCAAAGGCCAACGCCAAGCGCCCCCCTTAACGCTTGTTCGGCAGGGCGCTTGTCTGATTTTGCCTACGACTGATAGCAACGCGGCGCGGCCGCCGAAATGATCTGGATCATAGGACCGGGTGCGGCGGTCCGTCCTCGCAAGGGCGCCGTCGAGCGCGGCCTTGCCTTCAGATATGTTATAATGTTACATATTACCTGCACCGGGCGCCCCGATTGCACTTAATAATACAGGCTTTCCAGACATGAAGACCACCGCAGGGCTCGCCCTCGCCCTTCTCCTCGCGCTTGCTCCGGTTCCCGGCGCACGCGCCGCCGACGGCAAGATCGCCGTGGTGGCGGCGGAGAATTTCTATGGCGACATCGCCCGCCAGATCGGCGGCGACCGGGTCGCGGTCGTCAGCATCATGAACAACCCGGACCAGGACCCGCATTTGTTCGAGACCACGCCGGGCATCGTGCGCCAGATCGCGGGCGCGCAGATCGCGGTTCTCAACGGCGCCAATTACGACCCCTGGATGGAAAAGCTGCTGAGCGCGGCGCCGCAGCCAAACCGCAAGGTCATCATTGCCGCCGACCTGATGCACAGACAAGCCGGCGACAATCCGCATTTCTGGTACGATCCCGCCACCATGCCGGCGGTGGCCAAGGCGATCACCGCCGCACTCGGCGCCGCCGATGCCGCGCACGCGTCCGACTATGCGGCGCGGCTCACGAATTTCCTCGGCTCGCTCAAGCCGCTCAACGATAAGATTGCGGCCATCCGCGGCAAATATGCCGGCACCGCCGTCACCGCCAGCGAGCCGGTGTTCGGCCCCATGGCCGGCGCGCTGGGCTTGAAAATGCGCAACGAGCGGTTCCAGCTTTCCATGATGAACGACACCGAGCCGAGCGCGCGCGACGTCGCCGCTTTCGAGCAGGACCTGAAAGACCACCAGGTCCGCGTTATGTTCTACAACAAGCAGGCGTCCAGCAAAGTCGTGCAGCATCTCGTCGCGCTGGCGCGCGCCGCCAACATCCCGGTGGTCGGCGTGACGGAAACCGCGCCGCCCGATCTCAGCTACCAGGACTGGATGCTGGGTGAGCTCAGCGACACCGAGAAGGCGCTAGCGGGGCCGTCTTCGTGAACGTCGTCGAGCTCGATCACGCCACCATTCGGATCGGCGGCCGCACGGTGCTGGCGGACGCGAGTTTCTCGATCAATGCGGGCGAATTCATCGGCGTGCTCGGCCCCAACGGCNNTCGACCGGCATGCATTCCATGCTCGGCTTTCGATAAGGCGACAGCGTGATGGAAAAGCCTTCGGCTGCGCGCATGGGCGCCTCGTAGAGCGTGAGGCACCAGCGGGTCGACTCCGGATCGGGCGCGACCAGCAGCGCGCCGCTGCGCTCAGCCCAATACATCGGGCGGATGTAGAGCGCGATGTCCTTGGCGAAGCGCTTGATGCCGTCCTGCGTGAGGCCGAGCCAGGTCTCGGCCGAGACGGTCGGTTTGAGATGCATGGTGGCGGCCGAGGCATTGACCCGCGCGCAATGCAGGTCGAGGTCGGGCGAAACGCCCTCGAAGGTGCGGGCGCCGTCGAACACCGAGGAGCACAGCCAGGCGGCGTGCGAGCGCACGCCCATGATCGGGATGTTGCCCTCGTGCCAATCGCCTTCGTAGAACGTCCAGGTTTTCGACCAGCTCTGTCCCGGCGCCATTCAACTCCCCCGCATCCATTTGTTATTATAAGCGCAAGCATAGCGGCCCGGCCGGGAGGATACCATCGCGGGGGCTGGCGCAGCCACGCACAGCCGACTATATCCGCAGCATCCATGCCGCCGATCATTTCCATCGAACATTTGTCGAAAAGCTACGCGACCGGGTTCCGGGCGCTCAAAGATATCAATCTCGACATCAAGCGCGGCGAGATCTTCGCGCTGCTCGGCCCCAACGGCGCCGGCAAGACCACGCTGATGCGCGCCATCCTCGGGCTACTGCCGCCGAGCGCGGGAACGTTGCGCGTGTTCGGCCGCGCGCCGCAGCGCGGCGACCGGGGTATCGGCTATCTGCCGCAAGTGCGCACGGTACTGCCGGACCTGCGCGTGCGCGGGCTCGACTTCATCGCAAGCTCGCTGCATGGCGAGCGCTGGGGTCTGCCGCAGCTCGGCCGCCATGACCGCGGCATGATCGAGGAGACGCTCGACGCGGTCGGCGCGCGCGATCTGGCCAAGCGTCCGCTCTCCGACATGTCCGGCGGCGAGCGGCAGCGGCTGCTGCTGGCGCAATCGCTGATCGGATCGCCGAAATTGCTACTGCTCGATGAGCCGCTGATCAGCCTCGACGCGCGCCATCAGGAGGTGGCGATCGACGTGGTGCGCAAGGTCTGCCGCGAGCGCAAGATCACCGTGTTGTTCAGCGCGCATGAGCTCAATCAATTGCTCGGCACGCTCGATCGCGTGCTCTATCTCGGCAACGGCCAGGTGGTGCTCGGCACCGTGGAGGAAGTAATCACCGCGCCGGTGCTCTCGCGCCTCTACGGCACCGAGATCCAGGTGGTGCGCGCCGACGGTCACATCTTCGTGATGTCGCGCGGCCGCGACGTGGAGGTTGCCGACCATCTGCACGACGACGATCACGGCCATGGCGGCCACGAGCATCAGCACTGACATGTTCCAATATGAATTCATGAACAATGCTTTCGCCGCCGCCGGCATCGTGGCGGTGGTGTCGGGTATTGTCGGTTATTTCCTGGTGATGCGCGGGCAGACTTTCGCCGGCCACGCGCTCTCCCATATCGGCTTTGCCGGCGCGACCGGCGCCGGCCTGATCGGGCTGGCGCCGCTGTGGGGCCTGCTCGGCTTCACGCTGGCCGCCGGCATCGTGATGGGCGCCTTGAGCGAGCGCATCAGCAACCGCGACATCGCCATCGGTATTGTGTTGTCGCTGGCGCTCGGCTTCGGCCTGTTGTTCCTGCATTACTATACGTCGTTCGCGACGCAAGCGACCGCGCTGTTGTTCGGCAACGTGCTGGCGGTCGACCGCCAGATGATCGCGACGCTGGCGGTGCTCGGCGCCATCACGCTGCTCGCGCTCGGCCTGATCATGCGGCCGCTGATCTTCGCCAGCCTGCAGCCCGAATTGGCCGAGGCCAAAGGCGTGCCGCTGCGCTTTGTCTCCACGGCGTTTCTCGCGACCGTGGCGCTGGCGGTGTCGGAATGCGCGCAGATCGTCGGCGTCTTGCTGGTGTTCACGCTGATGGTCGGCCCGCCCGCCGCCGCGCAGCGCGTGACCACCGGGCTGTGGAGCGGGCTGGGGCTGTCGGCCGCACTAGCTCTGGCCGAGGCCTGGCTCGGCATCACGATCGCCTATCACACCGACTGGCCGGTGAGCTTTTGCATCGCCGTGCTCAGCGCGCTCGGCTATTTCGTCTGCCTGGGCATGCCGGCGCTGTGGGCAAGACAGTCGCATGCGGACGCGCTAGATAACGGGCATGACTGACCCGGACAAACGCGCGGTGTGCATCGGCGAGGCGATCGTGGAGCTCGCCCGCGGCGCCGACGGCCGTTTCGCGCTGGCGAGCTCCGGCGATAGCTTCAACACCGCGATCTATCTGGCCCGCGCCGGTTTACCTGTCGCCTTCGCCAGCGCGCTCGGCGACGATCCGTTTTCCGACGCGATCGTTTCGCTCGCACAAGCCGAAGGCATCGGCACCGATTTGATATTGCGCGCGGGCGGGCGGCTGCCCGGCCTCGCGTTGGTCGATGCCGACGGCAAGGGCGAACGGCGCGTGCATTATTGGCGCGAGGCGGCGCCGGCGCGCGAATTGTTCGAGCTGCCGCAATGGAGCTGCATGGCGGAAGGCCTGGTCAAGGCGCGGCTGATTTACTTTACCGGCATCACGCTCTCGCTCTATTCGAACGTGGGGCTGGGGCGGTTTTTCGCGACACTCGAACTCGCGCGCGGCAACGGCGCCAAGATCGCCTTCGACGGAAATTTCCGCCCGCATGGCTGGCACGGTGACCTCACCCGCACCCGCACCGTATTCGCGGAGGCGCTCAAGCGCGTCGACATCGCGCTGCCGGCCTATGATGACGAGGCGGTGCTGTGGGGCGATCCTTCGCCCGAGGCGACCATCGAGCGGCTGCAGGCCTTCGGCGTGGCTGAAATCGTCGTGAAGAACGGGCCGAACAGCGCGCTGGTCGCGGCTTCAGGCGCGTGCGATGCCGTGCCGGTGCCGGAAGTCGTGGTGCCGGTCGATCCGACCGCCGCCGGCGACGGCTTCAATGCCGGCTATCTCGCCGCGCGGCTCAGTGGACGCGGGCCGTTCGAGGCGGCGAGCGCCGCGCACAGACTCGCCGGGCAAGTCATCCAGCATCGCGGATCAATCGTGCCGCGCGCCGGGGCTGCGGTGCATTAGCGCATGATCGCGAAAAGCGGGAACCGGTTTTCGGATAAGTTCATGCGCAAGCAAAGTGTGGGAACGGCTATGCGATACAAAATCCTCAATGCGATAGCCATCGTCGTTGGACTTTATCTATTCAGCGCCCAGACCGCGCTCGCCGCGCCAATGCTTTGCAGCGGCGAGCAAAAAACCTGCATCTCGGTCTGCCAGATAAATCCTCGCGCTTTGATTGGGGATTGCATTGCCAACTGCCGCGCACGGACAAACTATTGCAAGCAAACGGGCTGCTGGGATAACGGGATCAAACGGTATTGCGGGTTGTTGCGGCAGTAGCGCCCTACTCGACCTTCAATCCGAGCTTCTTGATCAGCGCCGCCCATCGGCCTTCCTCGCGCTGGATATTGGCCGCATATTCTTCCGGCGTGCTGGCGACCGGGCCGCCGCCATCGGCGATGATGCGCGCTTTGATGTCTTCAGACGACACGATCTTGCGCAGCTCTTTGTTGAGCCGCGCGATGATGGCGGGCGGCGTGCCGGCCGGCGCCACCAGCCCGTAATACTGCACGATGTCGAGCCCCGGCATTCCGGACTCGGCTGTCGTCGGCACGTCCGGGATGGCCACCAGGCGCTGCGGCGCGGCCACCGCGATGGCGCGCAGCTTGCCGGCTCTGATGTTGCCGATGGCGGGCGGCAACGTGTTGAACGCCAGCATCACATGTCCGCCGAGCAGATCGGTGGTGAGCGGCCCGGTGCCTTTGTAGGTGACGATCGTGACGTCGGTGCCGGTCATGCTCTTGAACTGCACGGCGCCAAAATAGTTCAGCGTCGGAGACGGCGGCGTGCCCACCGTGAGCTTGCCGGGTTCCTTCTTCGCGAGCGCGACCACATCGGTCATGGACTTCACCGGCACCGACGGATTGGCCATGATCACGATCGGGATGGAGGCGATCAGGCCGATGGGGGCGAAGTCCTTGGCCAGGTCGTAGCCGGTATTGGGGGGCAAGCTCGCGCCGGTCACCAGCATCAAGATCGTATAGCCGTCCGGCGTGGCCTTGGCGCCGTCGCGCACGCCGATCACCGAGCCGGCGCCCGGGCGGTTGACCACGATGACATTTTGCCCGAGGGCGTCGGTGAGTTTTTGCGCGATCACGCGGCCGACCGTGTCCACGCCGCCGCCAGGAGGATACGGCACGATCAATTGGACCACGCGATTGGGATAGTCGTCGGCCGCCGCCGCTTTGAACGGCAAACCCACTATGGCCGCGGCCAGCAGCGAGACCATCGCCGCGCTCTTGAATGGAGCCCATTTTGCGTGGTGCGCCATCGTGTCCTCCCTTTTTTCCGTCCCTGGTGGATTATTTTGGCAGGTATCGCCCTGGTTTAAAACCGGGGTTGCTCNNGGCATCAGCGGCACTTCCCACATGACCAGCCGGTGGATCGCATAGAGCGCCCAGGCGGTGGAATAAGCGATCACCTGCGGCGCGCCCGCCCCGCTCTTGAGCGCGGCGGCGCCGATCGAAAAGCCGACCACCGGCCCGCCCGGCGTGAGCGCGCCGCCCAGCGTGGCGATGAGCACGCCGGTCAAGCCGGATTCCGGGCCGAGCCAGGGGGCGATCAACGCCTTCGGCAGCACCTCGGCGATATAGCCGGAGCCGACCACGCCTATGGCGATGCGCGGCAGCAGGTGGATGAACTCCACCGCGCCATCGCGCGCGCCGTCGTTGAGCAGCACGCGCCCGCGCAGCACCGCGATAAAGCCCAACGCGGCGACCACCAGCCACAGCATGATGTCGATGGCGATCGTCATGTTTGTTTGCGCATGATCTTGTCCGAAAACCGGTTTCCACTTCTCGGGATCATGCGCGGTCCCCCATGCGTGCAAGCCCGGCGCGCACCGCGATGCGCGCCAGCAGCCCGGCAAGAATCGGCAGCGGCAGCGCCTCGACGATGCGCCAGATCACGAAGTCGGAGCCAAAGAACGGCAATTCCCACACCAGCGCGCGCGTGTAGCCGATCAGCGTCCATGATGTGATGAAGGCGACCACCGCGCCGGCATCAGCGCCCATGGCGAGAAAGGCGCAAGCCACCGGATAGATGGTGATCGGCCCGCCGGGCAGGATGAAGCCGAATAGCGCGGCGACAGCCAGGCCGGTGAAACCGGATTCGTTCCCAACCCAGCGCGCCACCAGTTCGCGCGGTAGCAGCAGCGTCACGAAAGCACCGATCAGGCAGCCGGCCAGCACCTTGGGCAGCATCTCGCCGAACAGCATGAGATCGCCGGACAGGATGGCGAGGAAATGCTCGGCACCGTCGCGCCAATAGACCGCGGCCGCGGCGGCGAACGCGATTGCGGCGATGGCCGCGGTCGACCAGTCGAAGGCGCGCCGCCGGCGGCGTGGAGGGATCGGATCTAAGGACAATGCAAAGTCGCGGGCTGGCGTTGCGGGACGGCATCCTGCGCGGGTGACGCAGAGCTTTCAAGCCGGTGCCCCGTTGACCGTGCCCGCTACCGCCGGTACCTTTCGTCGCGATGGGGATGGAGTCCCCCGAAACCGCCCGTAACGGCTGATGACTCCTACCGACATTTAGATTGCGCATGATCTGGCCCGAAAAGCGGTTCCCACTTTTCGGGATCATGCGCGTGGAACGGTAGGATTCGATCGGTCGAGCGAGGGCGGTTTTTTATTGCGCGAATCGCACCGCCACGCTTCCGATCCCGCGTCGGCTTGGTGCCGCACGCACGCACAGGAGCGTGACTGATGATGGACAATATCTGGTTTACCTCGGCGCTGTGGATCGCCCTCGCACTCGCATCCGCGCTGATTTCGATTCGGATCGCACTGTCGGTCGCCTTGATCGAGATCATGATGGGCGCGCTCGGCGGCAACATTATCGGCATGCCGTTGACTCCCTGGATCAACTACCTCGCCGGCTTCGGCGCCATCCTGCTGACCTTTCTCGCCGGCGCGGAAGTGGACATGGCGGTGGTGCGCCGCAATCTCGGAGCTAGCCTCGGCATCGGCTTCGTCAGCTTCTTGTTGCCGTATATCGGCTGCATGCTGGCCGCCCGCTACCTGCTCGGCTGGCCCTGGCCGCAAGCGCAGATCGCCGGCATCTCGCTGTCCACGACATCGGTGGCCGTGGTCTATGCCGTGATGGTGGAGACCGGCCTCAACAAGACCGAGCTCGGTAAGATCATCCTGGCCGCCTGCTTCATCACCGATCTCGGCACCGTGCTGGCGCTCGGCATCGTATTCGCTTCCTTCACGATTTGGCTGCTGGCCTTCGCCGCAGCAACCATTGTCGTAGTCATGATGCTGCCGAAGGTCGGACCCTGGTTCTTCGCTCTCGTCGGACAGCGGGTGAGCGAGCCGGAGATCAAGTTCCTGCTGCTCATCCTGTTCGCGCTCGGCGGTTTCGCCACGGCGGTCGGCAGCGAGGCGGTACTGCCGGCCTATCTCATCGGCATGGCGTTGGCGCCGGCCTTCCAGCATGACCCCGAGCTGCCGCACCGCATGCGGGTGATCGCCTTCGCGGTGCTGACGCCGTTCTATTTCCTCAAGGCCGGCTCGCTGATCGAAGCCAAGGCACTCATTGCCGGCGCGGGCTTGATCGCGCTCTTTCTCGGGATGAAGATGGCCACCAAGTTCGTCGGCATTTTGCCGCTGACGCGCTACTATCGCTTCGACAAACGCGAGGGCATGTACACCACGCTGCTGATGTCGACAGGCCTGACCTTTGGCTCGATCTCGGCCCTTTACGGTCTGACCAACCACATCATCGACCAGGAGCAGTATACTGTCCTGCTGACGTCCGTGATCGCCAGCGCGGTGGTGCCGACGGTGATCGCGCAGACCTGGTTCCTACCGAAAATCGCGTCGGCCAAGCAGGAGGTGTGAGACATGTTCAAGCTGATCGTGGTGGCCAATGACGGATCGGTCGGCGGCTTCAAGGCGCTGGCCTTGGCCTGCGACATCGCCAAGCGCGCCGGCACCGCGCTGCACATGATCTCGGTCGAGGTGCTGCCGAACATGCCAGCTTCGATCGACGAGGTGATCGAGGCCAAGACCGACGAAAATCACAAGTTCCACGACGTCTTGGCGAAGGCGCGCGACATTGCCAAGAAAAAGGGCGTCAAGCTCGACGCCGAGGTGGTCGCCGGCCACGCCGTGTCGGCCATCGTCGCCTATGTCAAGGCGCACAAGGCCGATCTGCTCGTCGTCGGCTTCATGGGGCATTCGGCGCTCTACGAGCGCATCATCGGCGGCACCGCCGACCGCCTGGTGCGGCTGGCACCCTGCCCAGTGCTGGTGGTGAAGTAGGCGGAGGCCCCGCCGCACTTTTATTTTTGCACATGATCTTATCCGAAAACCGGTTCCACCCCCGGATCAAGTCCGGGGGCAGGCTTTTTCGGGATCATGCGCTATTCCATCGCGCGCAAACCCAGCTTGTCGAGCAGCGTCATGTCCTTGTCGCGCTCGGGGTTCGGCGTGGTGAGCAGCTTCGGGCCGTAGAAGATCGAATTGGCGCCGGCGAGGAAACACAGCGCCTGCGTTTCATCGCTCATGTCCTCGCGCCCGGCCGAAAGCCGCACCACCGAAGCCGGCATCGTAATGCGCGCCACCGCGATGGTGCGCACGAAATCGAGCGGATCGAGCTTGTGCACGGCTGCGAGCGGCGTGCCCTCGACCTGCACCAGCATGTTGATCGGCACGCTTTCCGGATGCACCGGCAGGCTGGCGAGCGTCGCGATCATGCCGGCGCGGTCCTCTAACCCCTCGCCCATGCCGACGATGCCGCCGCAGCAGACATGGATGCCGGCCGCGCGCACAGCCGTGAGCGTGTCGAGGCGGTCCTGGTAGGTGCGCGTGGTGATGATGGCGCCGTAATATTCCGGCGAGGTGTCGAGGTTGTGGTTGTAATAATCGAGACCGGAGGCTTTCAGCCGCGCCGCCTGCTCGGGCGTCAGCATGCCGAGCGTGGCGCAGGTCTCGAGCCCCAAGGCCTTGACGCC
>PKXB01000047.1:29066-32735 GCA_003133345.1 Hyphomicrobiales bacterium
TCCGGGCAGCCGCCGGTCTTGATCGACAGCAAAGTCGAGATCTGCACTTCGGTCGGATCGAAATTCTCCCGGTGCGCCAGCGCCGCGCGGAACATCAGCTCCGGAAACGGTAGCGCGAACAGTGCGCGCACCTCCTCGCGCGTCCAGTCGTGGCGGAGCGCCTTCGCAGCCGTGCGCGGCCTAGCATCGTGAGCAAGTGACATGCCTTACCTCAAATGCGCCGGAATCGTCCGGGCAGGCTCAGGAGTTCATTGTAACGATGCGGCAGCGAAATTTATAGCTACCGTAAAGGCCGATTGCGCAACGATTTCATCGCATTGAGAGCGCAAGGACGGCATGATAGCCTGTCCGGCAAGGAACAAGTGGGTAACCGCTATGGCAAGATATATCGTCGCGCTTGTATTGCTGGCCATCATCGCCGGGCCGGCGTTCGCCCAACAAAAGCCGCCCGAAAACCCCCTCGCCGTGGATGCGCAGCAAAAGAAAAAGGAGGCCTTGGAGGTTGAAAAACAATACAACGCCACGCGCAAATATAGAGACCAAGCGCCCACGCCCACGCGCACCGATCCGTGGCAAAATATGCGCGGGGCCGACGATTCCAACACCAAGCGCTAGCGGCCGGCGCGCATGAACCGGCAGGCGATCGGTCGAATTGTCTCGGTGCTGGTCGGCGCCGGCGTCCTGTTCGGATTGCAGCAGGGCCTTGGCGTGAAGCTCTACATCGCCATTCCGGTGGCCATCGTGGTTTACCTCGCCGTCAAGGTTGCGATCGGCCTGCTGTGGGGCGCCGACGACAAGGCGACGTGACATTCGGTCGATCCGGCGGTGTTCACTACCAACGCCGCCGCCAGCCCCAATACGGCCGGTAATAGGGACCGTCGTAATAATAGACCGGTGGCGGCGCGTCATAGACTGGCTCGTCATCAACCACATAGCCCGCGTTCGGACGGTAAGCCGGTGGCCGCGCCGCAGCGCGCGGCACGCGGCCGCTCATATCGAGCGCGGTCTGGATCGCGAAGCCGCTCTTTTCCTGCCAGGTGACCGCGCACCAGCCTTCGCTGCAATCTTTGGCATCGATCAGGCTACCGCCGGGAATCTTGGCGACGATCTCGCTGGTGTTGCCCGGTGCGGCGCGCAAGTTCACGGTCGAGGCCACGTAGGCGGGCTTCGCCAGCGCGGGCGTGGCTGAAACCATCAAGACGCCAAGACAAAATAATAGTTGCGCATGTTTCATGGCGTTGCTCTCCGTCGCGTTCCTGCCCCCGGCGCGCTCGGCACCGCGGACGCCCGGGAACTTCAACCTGCAAAAGCGGCGGCATCGGGGCGGACGCCGCGCCCGTTGACTTGGATCAATGTGGCGCTGCCGTTCATACTGTCGTTATTCTTTATTGGGTTCGGGAATCTTGCGCGCAATCCCCGCTCCAGGGAGAAAAATATGTCCATATTGGTCCGGGCGGCCACGCTGCTCGCCTTGCTGCTGCTGTCGTTTGTGCCAGCCAAGGCGGAGACTTGGCCTAACAGACCGATCAAGATCATCGTCTCGCAGGCCGCCGGCGGCACGCCCGACCTTATCTGCCGGCTCATCAGCGACAAGTTGTCGGATTTGTTGGGACAACGGGTCGTGGTCGAGAACCGCCCCGGCGGCGGCAATGTGGTCGGTGCGGCGGCGGCCGCTCACGCAGCGGCCGACGGCTACACTTTGTTCTTCGCCACCGCAGCCGCGCTGGTGAGCAATCCGCACACGTTCAAGACGTTGCCCTACGACCCGGTCAAGGATTTCGTCGCGGTTGCCATGGTGGCGAAAAATCCGTTCCTGATTCTCGCCAATGCCAAGGTGCCGGCCAACAATCTTCCCGAGCTGATCGCCTACGATAAGGCGAACCCGGGCAAGCTCGCCTTCGCGACCGACGGGCGGAGAAATTTTTCCGGCATTCTGGCGAACTGGCTGAACAAGGCCAGCGGCGCCGACATTCTACAAGTCCCGTACGCGACCATGCCGCAGGGCGTGCAAGACACGCTGGCCGGACGTACTCAACTCACGATCCTGGCCATTCCATCGGCGGCGCCGCATATCGCCAGCGGAGCGCTCAAACCGATCGCCATCAGCTGGGCCAAGCGCTTGCCGCAATACGCACAGGTGCCCTCGATTTCCGAAACCTATCCCGGGGTCGAACTCACCGGCTGGTTCGTGATCGCCGCGCCGGCCGGCACGCCCGCGGACATCGTTACGCGGCTGAACCAGGAGATGGACAAGATTCTCAAGACGCCGGAGATGGTGAAAAGGCTTGCCGACGTCGGCTTCTTCACTGACGGCGCCGATACGCCAGAGGCAACGGGCGCCTTCGTGCAGGCCCAGTACGATCTCTGGAGCAAGGTGGTCCACGACATCGGTCTGCAACCGGAGTGAAGATGGCGCGTAGTCCGAATGGTCGGCCGGCCCGCATTTGTTGAGATCGTAGTCCTGAACGCGCAGTATTTTCGCGAAATTCGGGCTACGGTTGGGCCATGGACGACGACGATTTACGCAATGAGATCGCGCAACTCGAAGCGCGCAGCGAGGCGCTGACCGAGTCGATCGAGCGCTGCCGCAAGATTTCGCTGGCCGCGAAGCTGACCATCGCCGCCGGAGCGATCTGGATCGTGTTCGTGCTGCTGGGGGTGATCGCGTTCATTCCCGAGACATCCATCGCGGCGCTGGCGGCCGTGATCGGCGGCACCGTCCTGCTGGGCTCGAATTCGACCACCTGGACGCAGACCGACGCGGCGCTGCAAGCCGCCGAGGCGATGCGGGCGGACTTGATCGGGCGGATGGAGTTGCCCGTGGTTGGGGAGGAAAGGCCGACGCTGCATTGAGCGCGGGACATCCCTCCCCGCTCATTCTCGAGAACGCGGACATCCGGTCATCATGCTACAAAGACCCCCACCCCATCCGAAAGAGCCTCCATGCCCGATGTCCCGCCCGACCGCCTCTGCAACGATCCACGCAGTCCCTATTTCAACGAGGAAGCGCTGGCGCGCGACGTCGGCATCCGCTTCAAAGGCGTCGAGAAATCCAATGTCGAGGAATATTGCGTGAGCGAGGGATGGGTTCGCGTGGCGGCCGGCAACGCCAAGGATCGCTTCGGCAATCCGTTGACGATCAAGCTCACCGGGAAGGTCGAGCCTTATTTCAAGAATAAGCGGCCGGGATGACGAGATAGGCGAGCGTAGCTTAGAAAGCCTCCTACTCCGCCGCCTGCTGCATCGCCCCGGCCTTCTCCACCTTGGCTGCGCAGAACTTGAATTCCGGGATCTTGCCGAACGGATCGAGCGCCGGGTTGGTCAGAATGTTGGCCGCGGCCTCCACGAAGGCGAACGGGATGAACACCACGCCGTCGGGGATGGCGTCGTCCTGGCGTGACGCCAGTTCGACCTCGCCGCGCCGCGTGGTGACGCGCAGCATGTCTCCGGGCTTCAAGCCCAGTTTCTCCAGCGTGCCGCACGACACGGAGGCAACCGCGGAAGGCTCCAGCGCGTCGAGCACGGAGGCGCGGCGCGTCATGGCGCCGGTGTGCCAGTGCTCGAGCTGGCGGCCAGTGGTGAGGATGAACGGATAGTCGTGGTCCGGCGTCTCGTTCGGCGGCGTCAATTTCGCCGCCACCAGTTTGCCGAAGCCGCCCGGGCGCGGGA
>PKXB01000036.1 GCA_003133345.1 Hyphomicrobiales bacterium
CCGCGGCGGCGCGCGCCGCCGGTGCTGAGGTTTACCAGGAAAAGCGCCAGGGCAAAGGCTACGTGGTGCGGCGCATGTTCACCGACGTGGAGGCCGACATCTACGTGCTGGTGGACGGCGACGCCACCTACGACGCGCCGATCGCGGCCGCCATGATCGAGCGGCTGCTCGAGGGCCGGCTCGACATGGTGGTCGCCAACAGGATCGATCGCGAGCAAGCCGCCTATCGCGCCGGCCACCGCGCCGGTAACTGGCTTCTCACGTCGTTCGTCGCTTCGGTGTTCGGCCCCACCTTCAACGACATGCTGTCGGGCTATCGGGTGTTCTCGCGCCGGTTCGTGAAATCCTTTCCGGTGCTGTCCGGCGGCTTCGAGATCGAGACCGAGCTCACCATCCACGCGCTCGAACTGGGGCTGGCGGTGGCGGAGATCGACACGCCCTATTACGCGCGGCCGAAGGGCTCGGCCTCCAAGCTCAACACATGGAGCGACGGCTTCCGCATCCTGCGCACCATCGTCAAGCTCTATCGCGCCGAACGGCCGCTGCCATTCTTCAGCGGCATCGGTCTGGCACTGACGATTGCGTCCTTTGGATTCGCGACCCCGGTTGTCGTCACCTACCTGGAAACCGGTCTGGTGCCGCGGCTGCCGACCGCCGTGCTCGCAACCGGATTGATGATCCTGGCGTTTTTATCCACCGCCATCGGGCTGGTGCTCGACACGGTAACGCGCGGGCGCCGTGAGACGAAGCTGCTCGCCTATCTGGCGCACCGGGCGCCGGGCGAGGAACGCCGGCGCAGATAATTCGATTCGATATGATTTGGCTTTGAACGCATGCGCGAACTCGTTCGCACCAATGACATGGTTCTGGTCTCGGCAGTGGTGGCCCTGCTTGAGGGCGCCGGCATTCGTCCCATGGTGCTCGACCAGAACATGAGCGTGCTGGAAGGCTCGCTTGGTGTATTGCCGCGGCGAATTCTGGTGGCCGAACGACACGAGCTCACGGCGCGGCAGATTCTGGAAGACGCTGGGCTCGGCAAGGAGCTGCGTCCCGATGCGGACTGACGTCCTCGAAACCAGCGAAGATGCGGTGCTCGGCGGCAGGCTGCGATTGCGCCAGCCGCTCGCCGGCCATCGCGTCGGTCACGATGCGATCCTGCTGGCGGCGGCCACCGCCGCGCGCGCGGACGAACACGCAATCGACCTCGGCGCCGGCGTCGGTGCCGCCGGCCTGGCGCTGGCGGCGCGGGTGGCGGGGCTCAAGGTCACGCTGGTCGAGATCGATGCGGCGCTGTGCCGGCTTGCCGCCGACAATGCGCGGCTCAACCGGCTGGACGACCGCGTCGATGTGCTCACCCTCGATGTCGAGAATACGCAAGCGCTTGCGGCGGCAGGCCTTGCGCCCGGCAGTGCCGATCGTGTGCTGATGAACCCGCCGTTCCACGATGCGACCCGGCAGAACCTGTCGCCTGACCCGCGCCGGCGCCTCGCGCATGCGGCGGCACCCGGCCTGTTGCGGCGCTGGATCGCGAGTGCCGCGCTGCTGCTTAAGCCGCAAGGGGTGCTGAGCTTGATCTGGCGCGCCGATGCGCTGGCCGAGGTGCAGAGCGCGCTGACGGCTGAGTTCGGCGGCATCGCCGTGCTGCCGGTTTATCCACGCCCCGATGCGCCCGCCATTCGCGTGCTGGTGCGCGCGGTGAAATCGGGCGGCGGCGCGGGCGTGACTTATCCCGGCCTCATCCTAAACGACCAGCACGGCAAGCCGACCGCGGCTGCGGAGGCGGTGCTGCGTGGCGGGGGAACGCTGCGTATTACTGAAACCTAAACGCGGGCTATTTTGCCTAGGATTTGCGCCGCCCCGGCACGAATTCGCGCCAACGCCGGATGATGAGCTGGCGCCGCATGCGGGCCAGATTCTCGTCGTTGAGATGCGAAAGTCCAATAACACTGCTGATTAGCAGGAACAGAATGGTGAGTTTGGGATCCATCAATCAGCCTCTTCCAATGACCGTCAGTTTGCCGGCACGTACCGCATTGCAAAAAGCATTCCAAAGTTAAAAAATAGGCAATTTAGGGCATTTCCTGGTCAGGAATACGATTTTTGCTGCATTGCAACTAAAGAGAGGCCGCCCGCGGCCGGTTGCCGGCGGGCTTTGACTTGGGTTCCAATGATGCCTAACTGGCCGGCATGGCGCCCACCGCGACCCAACCGATGCCCGACATCCTCAAGCGCACGCTCGAGCTTCTGCGCAAGCTGGTGCCGGCGCGCTTTCGCGCCGACATCCCGGTGGTGCCGGTGGTGCGGCTATCCGGCGTCATCGGCGTGGTCACGCCGCTGCGACCCGGGCTGATGCTGTCCTCGACCGCCCGCTCGCTGGAGCGGGCGTTCTCGATCCGCAACGCGCGCGCCGTGGCGCTGATCGTCAACTCGCCGGGCGGCTCGCCCGCGCAGTCGCATTTGATCTTCCGCCGTATCCGGCAGCTGGCCGCGGAAAAGAAGCTGCCGGTCATCGCCTTCGTCGAAGATGTCGGCGCCTCGGGCGGCTACATGCTGGCCTGCGCCGCCGATGAAATCATCTGCGATCAATTTTCCATCGTCGGCTCGATCGGCGTCGTCGGCGGCTCGTTCGGCTTCCCCAAACTTATGGAAAAGCTCGGCGTGGAGCGCCGGCTTTACACCTCCGGCGAGCGCAAGGTGATGCTCGATCCGTTCCTGCCGGAGAAACCGGAAGACCTAAAACGCATCAAGACGATCCAGAAAGACATCCACGAGCACTTCATTGCTCTGGTCAGAGAACGCCGTGGGAGCAAGCTGAAGGGCAGCGAGAAGACCCTGTTCTCCGGCGAGTTCTGGACCGCGCAGATGGCGGTCGAGCTGGGACTGGCCGACCGCATCGGCGACCTGCGCTCGACTTTGCGCGAGCGCTATGGCGAGAAAGTGCGCACGCCGCTGATCGCCGCCGACCGCGGCCTGTTTGGCCGCCGGATTCCGGGCCTCGGCTCGCTCGATGCGCTCGCCCGCCAGGGCGGCCTTGCCGCTGACCTGTTGTCGGCGCTGGAGGCGCGGGCGTTATGGTCGCGCTACGGGCTCTAGGTTAGGTTTCGCGCGAGGCCGCGAAATCGCCTTGTTTTCCGATCAATAAGTTGCGTTATCGCCGTTGACGAGGTGTCGCCATGCCCCCGATTTTGCTCTCGCCGCTGCTGAAATGGTCGCTCGCTGCGCTGGGCGGCGCCATGGTCGTGCACTGGGTGGCGAAGGAAGCGCGCCGGATCAACGAGGAGCTCGACCAGGCCAAGCGCGCGAAGGTGCGCATTTCCGATATGGAAAACCGGCCGACCCTGCGGCGCGATCCGACGACCGGCGAATACCGCCTCTAATCTTAGAGATTTCGCTAATGGCTTGGTCGCTTCAGCGGCGGGGCACGCGCGGGTTACCGGCGACCATGGCGCCGAAAAACAGCACCGAAAACGCCAGACCAAAAAGTTGAAATTCCAACATTGCCGCCTCCAGCGGGGATAACCGAGCTTGTTCCGCTCGTTGGTCGCAGGGCTATCAGGTTCGGTTCAATGCCCGGTAAATTGCCCGCCGCCTTGACCCCTTTTTGACCCGCCGATAGGGTCCCAATCCATTCCCGTGCTTAAAAATCAGTAATTTTCCGATGGCTGAAGCGAATCTTCGCGCCAGTGACCGCTCGCGCCCAGACAATCTGGACCCGTCGCGATCGTTCCAGGGGCTCATCCTGGCGCTGCAGCAGTACTGGGCGAATTGGGGCTGCGTGATCCTGCAGCCCTACGACATGGAGGTAGGAGCGGGCACCTTCCATCCGGCCACCACGTTGCGCGCGCTCGGGCCCAAGCCCTGGAACGCCGCCTACGTGCAGCCCTCGCGCCGGCCGAAGGATGGCCGCTACGGCGAAAATCCTAACCGGCTGCAGCACTATTACCAATTCCAGGTGATCCTGAAGCCGTCGCCACCCGACATCCAGGACCTCTATCTCAATTCGCTTAAGGTCATCGGCATCGATCCGAAGATCCACGACATCCGCTTTGTTGAGGACGATTGGGAGAGCCCGACGCTGGGCGCCTGGGGCTTAGGCTGGGAGTGCTGGTGCGACGGCATGGAGGTCTCGCAGTTCACTTATTTCCAGCAGGTCGCCGGCTTCGAATGTTCGCCGGTCGCCGGCGAGCTCACCTATGGGCTGGAGCGGCTCGCCATGTATGTGCAGGGCGTGGACAATGTGTTCGCGCTCAACTTCAACGGCCGCGACGACGAGAAGAAAGTCACCTATGGCGACGTGTTCCTGCAGGCCGAGCAGGAATACTCGCGGCACAATTTCGAATTCGCCGACACCGGCATGCTGTTCGAGCAGTTCAAGATGGCGGAAGCGGCGTGCAAAAAGTACCTCGCCGATGGCTGGAGCAAGGACAGGAAGCATCACCTGATGGCGCTGCCGGCCTACGACCAGTGCATCAAGGCGAGCCACGTGTTCAATCTGCTCGACGCGCGCGGCGTCATCTCGGTCACCGAGCGGCAGAGTTACATTCTGCGTGTGCGCGAGCTGGCGAAAGCCTGCGGCGAAGCCTGGCTGGCGACGGAAGCTGGAGGGGCGGCGGGATGAGCGAACCTGAAATCGGCGGCCGCGCACCGATCCCAGTCGAAGTCGAGGCCGGCAAGAGCTATTGGTGGTGCGCCTGCGGGCGCTCGAAGACGCAGCCGTTCTGCGACGGCTCGCACAAGGCGACCTCCTTCACGCCGATCGAGTTCAAGGCCGCGAAGAGCGAGAAGGTGTTCTTCTGCACCTGCAAGGGCAGCACCCGCAAGCCGACCTGTGACGGCAGCCACAAGAAGCTCGCATAATGCCCGACCTCTTGCTTGAATTTTTGTCTGAGGAAATCCCCGCGCGCATGCAGGCGCGCGCCGCCGACGATTTGAAGAAAATGGTCACCGACCGGCTGGTGGCGGCCGGCCTCGTCTACGAAGGCGCCAAGGCCTTCGCAACGCCGCGCCGGCTCGCGCTGTCGGTGCACGGCGTGCTGGTGCGCCAGCCGGACATCAAGGAACAGAAGAAGGGCCCGCGCGTCGGCGCGCCCGAAGGCGCGATCGCCGGCTTCCTCAAAGCGGCCGGCTTGTCGTTGATCGGCGAGGCCAAGGTCGAGAAGGATGCCAAGAAGGGCGACTTTTACGTGGCGGTGATCGAGAAGCAGGGCAGGCCGGCGATTGATGTGATCGGCGAGATGATGCCGGAGGTCGTGCGCACGTTTCCCTGGCCGAAGTCCATGCGCTGGGGCAGCGGGAGGCTCACTTGGGTGCGCCCGCTGCATTCTATCGTCGCGACATTTGGGCCGGAGACCGAAGAGCCGGAAATTGTGCACTTCGAGGTCGGGGGCATCAAATCCGGCAACGAGACGCGCGGCCATCGCTTCATGGCGCCCGCGCCGTTCAAGGTGCGCCGCTTCGACGATTACGTCGCCAAGCTTGAGGCGGCCAAGGTGGTACTCGATCCGGCGCGGCGTGCCGCCAGCATCCTCGCCGACGCCAAGCATCTGGCGTTTGCGCAAGGCTACGAGCTGGTCGAGGACGACGTCCTGCTCGCCGAGGTCGCCGGCCTGGTGGAATGGCCGGTGACGCTGATCGGCGCGTTCGACGCGGCGTACCTCGCGATCCCCGAGGAAGTGATCCGCGCCACCATCCGCAACAACCAGAAATGTTTCGTGCTGCGCGACGCCGCCACCGCGAAGCTCGTGAACAAGTTCATCCTGGTTGCCAACGAGGAAGCCTCAGATGGCGGCAAGGCGATCATCGCCGGCAATGAGCGCGTGATCCGCGCGCGGCTCTCCGATGCCAAGTTCTTCTACGACGCGGATTTGAAGACGCGGCTGGAAGACCGGCTGCCGAAATTCGGCGGAATCGTGTTCCACGACAAGCTCGGCACGCAGGCCGAGCGCATCGCGCGCATCGTTGCGCTGGCCGGGCAGTGGGCGCCGATCGTCGGCGCCGATGGCGCCAAGGCGACACGCGCCGCGCAGTTGTGCAAAGCCGACTTGCTGACCGACGTGGTCGGCGAATTTCCCGAGCTGCAAGGCTTGATGGGACGCTACTACGCCGAGGCGCAGAACGAGGACGAGGCGGTCGCGCACGCCTGCGAGGATCATTACAAGCCGAAAGGCCCGGACGATCTCGTGCCAGGCGACCCCGTTTCGATTGCAGTCGCGCTGGCCGACAAGATCGACACCCTGGTCGGCTTCTGGGCAATCGACGAGAAGCCGACTGGATCGAAGGACCCGTATGCGCTGCGGCGCGCGGCGCTCGGCGTCATTCGCATCATCGTCGAAAACGAATTGCGGCTGCCGCTGCGCCTGCAACTGTGGCGGCACTTCAGCGTGATTCGCCGCGACGAAAATTTAGCGGACGCTATCGCGCTGCTGCATCCGCTGAACGAGCAGATTTTGAAGCTGAGCGCGACCGATATCGAGCTGGCGGTGAAGCTCGAAGTGCTGGTGTCGGAGAAGGCCAAGCAGCTGGCCGGCCCCGTGCTGGTGCAGGCACATTCCTATCTGCATCAGACCCACGACCTGCTGTCGTTTTTCGCCGACCGCCTGAAGGTGCAGTTGCGCGAGGACGGCGCGCGGCACGATCTGGTGGACGCCGTGTTCGCGCTCGAAGGCCAGGACGACCTGCTCATGATCGTCCGCCGGGTCGCGGCGCTCGGCAACTTCCTCGATACTGACGACGGCAAGAACCTGCTGGCGGGCGTCAAGCGCGCCTCGAACATCCTGCGCATCGAGGAGAAGAAGGACAACAAGAGCTACGCTGGCGCGCCGGATGCCAAGCGTCTCGCGGCGCCGGAAGAAAAGGCACTCGCCGAAGCGATCAACATCGCCAAGAAGGACGCCTCCGCCGCCGTCGCCAAGGAAAACTTCGCCGCCGCCATGAGCGCCATGGCGAAACTGCGCCCGCGCGTCGATGCTTTCTTCGAAAAAGTCACCGTCAATGTGGACGACAAGGTTTTGCGCGAAAACCGTCTCAAGCTGCTCAACGAGATCCGCGAAGCCACCCGCGCGGTGGCGGATTTTTCCAGGATAGAGGGGTAGGCTAGTTTGTCGTCCCCGCGAAAGCGGGGACCCATAATCCCGGGATTCTCGATAGGTTGCGGAGTATGGGTCCCGGCCCTCGCTGTGCTCGGCCGGGACGACAGTTGAAGAAGGAACTCGCCGCCGGCATCGCCGTTTCATTCTCACGTGCAACCAAAGGGGACACCGTCATGGTCATCGGCATCGCTCACCTGCAACCCATCGTCGCAATCATCGCCGGCATTCTCATTCTCATCATCCCGCGCCTGCTCAACATCATCGTCGCGGTCTATCTGATCGTGTTCGGCATTCTCGGCCTTGGACTTTTCAAATAGGCGGGAATTCGGGCTTGCGTCGCGGTCCCTGGGGGTGCTTTTAAGGGCCATCCGTCCTCCCACCAATTTTTGAGCCATGGCTAAACGAAAATCCCCGCGCGTCAGCGCAAAACGCAAAAAACAGGCTGTGCGGAAGGCTTCCAAGCCCAAGGCGGGAGCGCGCCCGGCGCAAAAACCGTCCAAAGGAAAATGGGTCTACGGCTTCGGCGACGGCCGCGCCGAGGGCAAGGCTTCCATGCGCAATCTGCTGGGCGGCAAGGGCGCCGGCCTGGCCGAAATGGCCAATCTCGGCCTGCCGGTGCCGCCCGGTTTCACCATCACCACCGAGGTCTGCGCCTACTATTACGCGCACGACCAGCAATATCCGAAAGACCTGCGCGCCCAGGTCGAGAAAGCGCTGGCGCAGGTCGGGCGCATCACGGCTAAGATTTTCGGGGATAAGAGCAACCCGCTTTTAGTGTCTGTCCGATCCGGCGCCCGCGCCTCGATGCCGGGCATGATGGATACGGTGCTCAATCTGGGCCTCAACGACCAGACGGTGGAGGCGCTGGCGAAGAAGTCCGGCGACCGGCGCTTCGCCTATGACAGCTACCGGCGCTTCATCACCATGTATTCCGACGTGGTGCTCGGCGTCGGCCACGAGCATTTCGAGGAACTGCTCGACCGCCGCAAGGAGCGGCAGGGCTACAGCCTCGACACCGACCTCACCGCCGACGATTGGGCCGAACTGGTCGAGCTCTACAAGAAGCGGCTGCAGCAGGAGCGCGGCGAGCCGTTCCCGCAAGACCCGCACGAACAATTGTGGGGCGCGATCGGCGCGGTGTTCGGTTCCTGGATGAACCAACGCGCCAACACCTACCGCCGCTTGCACAATATTCCGGAAAGCTGGGGCACCGCGGTCAACGTGCAGGCCATGGTGTTCGGCAATATGGGCGAGACCTCGGCCACCGGCGTCGCCTTCACGCGCAATCCGTCCACCGGCGAGAAGAAGCTGTACGGCGAATTTCTCATCAACGCGCAGGGCGAGGACGTGGTCGCCGGCATCCGTACGCCGCAGGAGATCAGCGAGGCCGCGCGCGTCGAGGCCGGCTCCGACAAGCCGTCGATGGAGAACACGCTACCCAAGGCCTATTCCGAGCTCAAGCGCATCTACAACGCGCTCGAGCGCCACTACCGCGACATGCAGGATCTCGAATTCACGGTCGAGCAAAACAAGCTGTGGATGCTGCAAACCCGCTCCGGCAAGCGCACCGCCAAGGCCGCGCTGCGCATCGCGGTCGAACTCGCAAATGAGGGCCTGATCTCCAAGAACGAGGCGGTGCTGCGCGTCGATCCGCTGGCGCTCGATCAGCTGCTGCATCCGACCATCGATCCGCGCGCGCACCGGCGCGTCATCGCCAGCGGCCTGCCGGCCTCGCCCGGCGCCGCCTCGGGCGAGATCGTGTTCTCGCCGGACGAGGCCGCGCAGCTCAAAGCCGACGGGCGCAAGGTCATCCTGGTAAGAGTGGAAACTTCGCCTGAGGATATTCACGGCATGCATGCGGCAGAAGGCATCCTCACCACCCGCGGCGGCATGACCTCGCATGCGGCGGTGGTTGCGCGCGGCATGGGCAAGCCCTGCGTCTCCGGCGCTGGTAGCTTACGCGTCGATTACGCCGCCGGCACCATGACCGCCGGTGGGCAGACATTCAAAAAGGGTGATTTAATTACCGTCGACGGCTCCACCGGCCAGGTGCTGGCCGGCAAGGTCGACATGATCGAGCCGCAACTGTCCGGCGAATTTTCCACCTTGATCGGCTGGGCCGACAAGGTGCGCAAGCTCGGCGTGCGCGCCAATGCCGATACGCCGGCCGATGCCAAAGCGGCGGTGCGCTTTGGCGCCGAGGGCATCGGGCTGTGCCGCACCGAGCACATGTTTTTCGACGAAGACCGCATCCAGGCGGTGCGCGAGATGATCCTGGCCGACGACGAGAAATTTCGCCGCGCCGCGCTCGCCAAGCTGTTGCCGATGCAGCGCGCCGATTTTGTCGAGCTGTTCGAGATCATGGACGGCAGGCCGGTGACCATTAGGCTGCTCGATCCGCCGCTGCACGAGTTTCTGCCGCATGGCGAGGAGGAGATCGCGGTAGTCGCGGCCGCCATGGGCGCCGATCCGAGAAAGCTTGCCGACCGGGCGCGCGAGCTTGCCGAATTCAACCCGATGCTGGGCTTCCGCGGCTGCCGCATCGCCATCGCCTATCCGGAAGTCGCCGAGATGCAAGCGCGCGCCATTTTCGAGGCAGCGGTCGAAGCGGCCAAGCGCACCGGCAAGCCTGTTGTGCCTGAGGTGATGGTGCCGCTGATCGCNNGGAGACCGGCGCCAAGCTCAATTACCAGGTCGGCACCATGATCGAATTGCCGCGCGCTTGTCTGCTTGCCGGCGAGATCGCCGAGACTGCGGAATTCTTCTCTTTCGGCACCAACGATCTCACGCAGACCACCCTCGGCATCTCGCGCGACGATGCGGCGAGCTTCCTTGGCATCTACACCGCGCGCGGGATTCTTGCCGCCGACCCGTTTGTGTCGATCGATCAGCAGGGCGTCGGCGAACTGGTGCGCATCGGGGTCGAGCGCGGCCGAAAAACCCGTAAGAATCTGAAGGTTGGCATCTGCGGCGAACACGGCGGCGACCCGGCTTCGGTCGCCTTCTGCCACCAGATCAAGCTCGACTACGTGTCGTGCTCGCCGTTCCGCGTGCCGATCGCGCGGCTCGCCGCCGCGCAGGCGGCCTTGGGCAAGACCGCGGCCAGCACGGCGTAGCGATGACGCGTTGAAAATCTAAACCGCCGCCTTGGCCAGGAAGTCTTCCACCTCGAGCCGCAGATTGGCGACCGTCGATTCCGCCGATTGCGAGGCATCGCGTACGACTTCCGCCGAGGAGCGGGTTTCGGTCGCCGCGCCCGCGACCTCGCCCAGCACCGCCACCACGTGACCGGTGCCTTCCGCAGCGCGTGCCACGTTGTGCGAGATTTCCTTGGTCGCCGAATTCTGCTGCTCGACCGCGGCGACCCCCGTGGTGTATTCGTTGATCTCCTGCATGCGGGTGGCGATCTGACGGATCGCCTCCACCGCGCCGACGGTCGAATTCTGCACTGCGAGGATGTGGCTGGCGATTTCCTCGGTCGCCTTGGCGGTCTG
>PKXB01000237.1:0-5138 GCA_003133345.1 Hyphomicrobiales bacterium
CGATGACAGGCTCCGGCGGGAACCCATAGCCCAAGTCATTCCGAGGCCCAACCGCGCGCCGTCAGGGCGCCGTCGCTTGGCTCCAGCTATAGCCCGGCTTGCCGTAGTAGAAGCCGTTGGAGAACGGCGCCTCGATCTTGATGCCGTCGAGGCGTGCGCCGGCCTCAGTGGCGCTTATGCGGCGATCGAGCACGCCGCGGAAGATGGTCGCCACCTCCACCATGTCGCAACTATGCGGCGACAGGCGGAAGCGCGTCACGCCCATCGCCTGCAGATCGGCCAGCTCGCCGATCAGATTGAGGTAATCGTGCGACATGGTCTGGATGCCGTTCACGGTCAGGAATGGCTTGTCCTCCAGCGTGCGCAGCGCCATCCCGTCGGGATCGACGTTGCAGATGAACTGGCAACTGTCCTTGCTGCGGCCATGCGCGCGCGCGTGATAGCAGCGCGCCGACAGCGCCAGCCCAACCCGGCCGAACACCTGCACTTCGATGCTGACGCCGAGCTTGGCCGCTTCCGGGCAGAGCGCACGGATGGCACTCGCCGGCATTTCCGGCGGCAAGCAGGCATTGCAGACGCCGCCGCGCGCCAGCACCGCCAGTGTCCGCTCATTGTAGACATTGACGAAGGGGCCGGCATGATGCGGCCGGCCGCGCAGGCGCAGCAGCGCGGAGCCGTCGTTGGCCTCCACCGTGGTCTGCTCGGCGCAGACGTCGTCGACCATTTTGCGTTCCTGCTTGGACATCACCTCGGCCAGCGTGGAGCGCACGACGGTCTTGCCGGCGGCCTTAAGGCGCGCGGCCACCGCGCCCAGATAAGGTTCGAACAGCGGCGCGCGCTTGAAACAGATGACCTCGCCGAGATAGACGGTTGCGACCGGCGCTTCGTCGGCAATGCGGAAATAGAAATCGCGCCAGCTCTCCGGCGCCCAGTTGAATAGCACCGGCCCCAGCGTGAGCTCGCTTGGCTGCGCCTGCACCGCTATCTCCATCGCTTGCTGGGGAAGGCGCCTTCGGTCTCGCGGCGGCCTTCGGTGAGCGCCAGCAGGCTGGCGAAGGCGGCCTCGCGGCCCGCCATGATGTCGTCCACGGCCTTGCGGAAGGCGCCGACCACCGACTTCACGTAAGCGCGGCTGCGCTGGCGGCCCTCGATCTTGAGCGCGGTGACCCCGGCGCGCATCAGGTCGGGCAGCAGCGCCGACAGATTGAGGCTGACCGGCTCTTCGAAGGCGTAATAGGGATCGCTCTGCACGCCGCACAGATAGCGGCCCTTGCAGATAGTCGGATAGCCGGCGCTTTCGCCACCGGAAAAGCAGTCGATCACGTATTCGCCCAGCCGCGTGGTCAGGTTGCGCGCGGCGTCCTCTTCGTAATGCACGTCGGCCGCCGGCGAACAGACGCCATCCATGTTGGTCGACGCGCCGGTCACGTAACTGCTGAGGCTGCAACGCCCCTCCGCCATCATCCCGATATTGCCGAAGATGAAGGCTTCGATCTCGCACGGGATCTGCCGATGCAGCTCGGCGATCTCGGCCACGGTCAGCATGCGCGGCAGCACCACGCGTTTGACGCCGAATTGCTCGCAATAGAAGCGGATCGCCTCGGGCGAGGAGGCGCCGGCCTGCACCGACAGATGCAGCCGCAGCTCCGGATAGTTGCGCGCGGCGTAATCGGCCACGCCCATGTCGGCGACGATGGCCGCGTCGACGCCGAGCTTTGCTGCGCCGTCGATCGCGTCGCGCCACATCGCGAACTTACCGGCCGGCGGAAACGTGTTGACCGCGAGCAGCAGCTTGGCGTTGCGGGCGTGCGCATAGGCGATCGACTGCTCGACTTCGGGAACCGTGAAATTCAGTCCGGGAAAATTGCGCGCATTGGTCTCGTTCTGCAGGCCGCAATAGACGGCGTCGGCGCCGGCATCGACGGCGGCGCGCAACGCCGCCGGCGTCCCCGCCGGGCAGACCAGTTCCGGGCGCTGGTAGTCTTGTTGATGGAAGCCTTGCGCTTCGCTCATCGCGCTATCTCCCCCGTACCGAGCGCACCACCGAGAGCGCCAGCCCCGCCGGCCCCGACAACGGCCCGAAGCTGGCGACCACGCTGTCGAGCGCGCTGCCCTCGAAATCGTCGAGCGCATTGCGCAGGGCGACCACCGCTTCGGTATCGCCGCTCACTTGTAAGTCGCGCGAAAAGAACAGCGCGTCGCCGTCGAGCGAGCCGTCGATCATGTCGAGCAGATTGAAGAAAGTACCGGCGATGGCGGCAACGTGCGCCGGCCTTTCATGGCGGCGATGCGCGGTGAGCAGCGGCCGGTCGGGCAAAGGCGTGAGCACCAGCACGAAGGGCAGGTCGGTCGGGTCGATCAGGAAGCGTTTTCCCGCGTGCGGCCCGAGCCGGTTGAACAGTTCGGGGCGCGCCTGCGCCACATGGGTGGCGATGCGGGTGAACATCGGTTGCAGCAGCGCCAGCGGCACCGGCGCCAGCAGCACGCTGGGGGCATTTTCCAATAGCTTTTTGAGCGGCGACGCTGGGCGGCCCGCGGGGGGAGGGGCTAACATTTGGGCAACCTAGCGTCGGCGCCGTGCCCGGGATTTGATCAAGGTCAAGGCGAGGGCCTGTTTGCCGGCGGTTGGCGGGGGGTTACGCTCAATCGCGCCTATTTCGGCGTGCCATAACCCCCCGCGGTCGGGGTCTGGATGATGACCGCCTCATTGGCGTCGATCACCGTCTCGTCGCAGCCTTGCAGGCGCTCCAGGCGGCCGTCCTGGCGGCGCGCCCAGTTTTCGCCGATCTGGCCCGCTTCGCCGCCCGCCAAGCCAAATGGTCGCACCCGGCGGTGGCCGGACAAAATCGTGCAGTCCATCTTTTCCAGAAAGCGGATGGTGCGGCGGATGCCGTCGCCGGCATTCCATTGTCCTTTGCCGCCGGAGCCCTTGCGGATGTGGAAATCTTCCAGCACCACCGGATAGCGGAATTCGAGCACCTCCGGATCGGTCAGTCGCGTATTGGTCATGTGGGTGTGCACTGCGTCGGTGCCGGGAAAGCCGGGCCCGGCGGGCGAGCCCGAGCAGATGGTCTCATAATATTGATAGCGCGCGTTGCCGAAATTGAGATTGTTCATGGTGCCCTGCGCGGCGGCCAGCGCACCGAGCGCGCCGAACAGGCAATTGGTTATGGCCTGCGACGTCTCCACATTGCCGGCCACCACGGCGGCGGGATATTCNNTTCATCGGGATGTCGTCGTCCACCATCACGCGGAAGACATATAAGACGGCGGCGCGCGTCACCGGCTCGGGCGCGTTGAAATTGGTCGGCTGCTGCGGCGAGGTGCCGGTGAAATCGACGGTCGCCTCGCGCTTCTTTTTATCCACCGCGATCTTCACCTTGATCACGGTGCCCTGATCCATCTCGTAGGAGAATTCGCTGTCGTGCAGGCGGTCGATCACACGACGCACGCTTTCGGCGGCGTTGTCCTGCACGTGCTGCATATAGGCCTGCACCACCGGCATGGTGAAATGCACCACCATCTTGCGCAGTTCGGCGACGCCTTTTTCGTTGGCCGCAATTTGCGCCTTGATGTCGTTGATGTTCTGCACCGGATTGCGCGCCGGATATTTCGCGCCGGTGAGCGCCGCCATCAGTGCCGCCTCGCGGAAGCGTCCGCGCTCGACCAGCTTGAAGTTGTCCAGATAGACGCCTTCCTGCTCGATGGTGGTCGCGTTCGGCGACATCGAGCCGGGCGAAATGCCGCCGACATCGGCGTGGTGGCCGCGCGAGGCGACCCAGAATAGAATCTTCTTCTTCCGATCGTCGAACACCGGCGTGCACACGGTGATGTCGGGCAGATGCGTGCCGCCGTTATAGGGCGCGTTGATNNAACACCGCGCAGGAGAAATCCAGCCGCTCCTTGATGTTGACCGAGTAGGCGGTGTTCTGCAGCGACACGCCCATCTGCTCGGCGATCGACATGAAAAGGTTGTTGAACACCTCCAGCATTATTGGATCGGCATGGGTGCCGATGGCGTGCGTGCGTTTGAGTTTTTTCGCGCGCGTCAGCACGAGATGGTTCTTAGCGCTGAGTTCGGCCTGCCAGCCCGGTTCGACCACGATGGTCTGGTGCGGTTCGACGATGATGGCGGCGCCTTTCACTGTCGCGCCGATCTTGATCTGACTGCGGGTGAAAACATCGGCCTTATGCCATTCACCCGCAGAGAAAAAATTTGTGCGCCGCGCCGGCGCCGGCAATTTTCCACGCGCGCGCTTGACCGTCTTCTCGCTGAACTTGGCGCCGCCGCCGACCGCCTCCACCGACACCGCTTCCACCACCATCTGCTTGCTACGGTCGATGAAGCCGAAGCGCGCCTTGTGGGCTTTCTCGAAGGCGCGCTGCATCGCGGGCAGGGCGCCTGCGCCCCCTACGAGTGCAGTGTCGGTCCCAGCGTAGCGGATATGCGCGCGCACGAAGATTTTGATCTTCCCCGCCGTCACGCCCTGGCCGGCGACTTCGGCTTTCACCACGCGGCCGAGCGCGGTGCCGATGCGCTTGATGGCGGCGAGCGCCTTGTCGCCGAAGGGCAATTCGATTGCCTGCTGGCGCGTGGCGCGGATATCGGCCAGCCCCATGCCATAGGCCGACAGCAACGATGAGAACGGATGAATGAGCACGCGCGTCATGCCGAGGCTGTCTGCCACCAGGCAGGCGTGCTGTCCGCCGGCGCCGCCGAAGCAGTTGAGCGCGTAGCGCGTCACGTCATAGCCGCGCTGCACGGAAATCTTCTTGATCGCGTTCGCCATGTTCTCGACCGCGATCTTGATGAAGCCGTCGGCGATCTCCTCCGCGGTCTTGTCGCCGACCTTCTGCGCCAGATTGTTGAAGTCGTGCCGCACAGTCTTGGCGTCGAGCGGTTGGTCCTGGGCGGGTCCGAAAATCTTCGGGAAGAAATCCGGGATCAGCTTGCCAACCATCACATTGGCGTCGGTCACCGCCAGCGGCCCCTTGCGGCGGTAGCAGGCCGGCCCCGGATTGGCGCCCGCCGAGTCGGGGCCGACGCGGAAGCGCGCGCCGTCGAAATGAAGGATCGAGCCGCCGCCGGCAGCCACCGTGTGGATCAGCATCATCGGCGCGCGCATGCGCACGCCGGC
>PKXB01000237.1:5212-5365 GCA_003133345.1 Hyphomicrobiales bacterium
ACATCATGAACATCAGACGTGCCGCTGAGCGCCGGGCATCGAGGTCCTTGTCGACCTGCGCCACATAGCGCCGCAAAATCGGCGACAGATACGCATCCACCACCGTGGTATCGCCGCGGCCGACCAGCTTAATCAGCGGCGACACCTCGTGAC
>PKXB01000169.1:0-4736 GCA_003133345.1 Hyphomicrobiales bacterium
GCCATGAGCTTTCCATCCCGGTAAAGTGAGGCTTTTGATTTAACGATTGGACTTGAGCCGTGATCCTAGAGTATCAGCCGCCCCCAAGTCACCCTGTTCACTTGCGCATGACCTATTCCGAAAACGGGTCCCATGCCGGATCAAGTCCGGGACATGCTTTTCGGGATAATGCGCCGGAGCCATCGCCGTGGACTTAAGGGCGCAACCTGCGGCGGCACGGCCTTCCGGTATCCTGATCGGGGTGTTGTGCGGCACCGGCGCCGCGCTCGGCTGGGCGGCCGGCTTCGTCGCGGCCAAGCATGGCGTCGCCATCGGCTTTTCGCCCGCCGATTTGGCCCTGCACCGCTTCTTGTGGTCCGGCCTGCTGCTGATGCCGCTCATCCTGCGCGACGGCATCACCGACCTCGGTGGCATCGGCTGGAGCCGCGGCTTGGTGATGAGCGTGCTGTCAGGGCCGCCGCAGGCGATGATCGCCTATACCGGCTTCATGCTGGTGCCGCTCGGCCACGGCACTACCATCCAGCCGGCCTGCGCGGCGCTTTCGGGGCTGATCCTCGCCACGCTGGTGCTGGGCGAGCGCCCGACCGGGCAGCGCATCATCGGCGGCGCCACGATCATCGCGGGCCTGTTGGTGTTCGGCGCCGAGTCGATCACCACCATCGGCAGCCACGGCGTCGGCGGCGACCTGCTGTTCGCCACCGCCGGCCTGTTCTGGGCGACGTTCGGGATCCTGCTGCGCTATTGGCGCGTGTCGGGCACGCGCGCGGTGGCGGCCGTCGGCGCGCTGTCGGTCGTGGTGTTCGCGCCGTTGCACGCGCTNNTCTGTTCGCGCGCGCGGTGATCCTGCTCGGCGCCGGACGCACGGCGACCTTCCCGGCGCTGGTGCCGGGTTTCTCGATGATCATCGGCTATCTTGCGCTCGGCGTGGTGCCGAGCATCCCGCAGGTCATCGGACTGGTGATCGTGGTGATCGGCTTCCGCTTCGCCTTGCGATAGCTCGTTGTCATTCCGGCCCGGCGTATTTTCCCGCGGTCTGCGGGAACATGTTCTTGATAATCTTGAATTTCGAGATGTCCACGGTGGCGTCCATGTGCATGAAGATCACGGCGTCGCGCAGCACCTTCTCGATGCCGAAGTCGAGCATGATGCCGTTGCCGCCGTGCAGCTCGACCGCGTGCTGGGCGACCTTCATGATCTCTTCGGAAGCAAACAGCTTGGCCATGTTGACCAGCGTCTCGGCTTCCGGCGCATTGTCGTCCACGGCTTGTGCGGCGCGCTCGAGTAGCGCGCGCACCGCCTCGATTTTGGTCGCCATTTCGGCGAGCCGCAGCGCCACCGCCTGATGCTTGATCAGGATGCGGCCGCCCTGCACGTAGTTCTGCACATACTCCGCCGTCGCCTCGAAGGCGCGCACGCCGACGCCGAGGTTCTTGGCCGCCTGGATGATCTTGCCGGGACGGAAATAGACGCCGGCCGAACCCATCGCGCTATCCTGCACCAGCAGGTGATCGTCCGGCACGAACATGTCCTCGAACACCATTTCGCCGTTGTTCATGAAACGGCAGCCGAGCGTCTCATTGCAGCGTGCGACCGTGAACCCTTTGGTCTCGCGCGGCACCAGGAACGACGAGGTGCCCTGCAGCATGCCGACCTTGGGATTGCTATTGGCGTAGACCACGTAGAGGCTGGCGTCGTAGCCGTTGGAGATGAACTGCTTGCGGCCATTGATCACCCAGCCGCCGTCCGCTTTGACGGCCTTGGTTTGCATCGCCGCTTCCGGCACGTTGTAAGGCAGCCAGCGGTCGGAGGCGCCGCGCGGCTCGGTCAGGCAATGCGCCATTAGGAACTGCGGCTCCGCGACCAGGCGCTTGAACCATTTTTCCTGCAGATGCTTGGGCGCGAACTGGCGCAGCAGCACCGATACTTTCCAATTCTGCACCATCTTGTCGGCCAGGCCGGAATCGCCGCGCGCGATTTCCTCGGCGACCAGGGCGAAAGTCTTTACTTCCGTGCCCTTCTCGAGTTCGACGCCGCCGAACTCTTCCGGCACGCCCAGGGTGCGGATGCCGATCTTCTCGGCCTCTTCCAGGATGCGGATCGGCAGCCGGTCCTCCGGCACCATCGACCATTCGCGCTGCCAATTCTGCTTGATGAAGGGCAGCACCACCTCATCGACGAAATCGCGGCAGCTTTGCCGCATCATCCGTTGTTCTTCTGAAAGTCCAGACATTCCGTGCTCCCTCGCCTTTTCATTGCCTTATTGAGCCGCCAGGCCCCCGTAGGCGGTCTGGCGGCGGATAGTGCCGTGCATCACGGACCCGAATCATAGTCTTATTCATCTCCCTTGGACGAGTAGCCGCGCATGGATTTTTCTGACCTGCATGAGGCCCTGACGACCCTACTCGCGGCGGCGCGCCTTGCGCTGCGCACCGAGCTTACCTCGGTCTGGTTGCCAATACAGCTTTCGCTGATTGGGCTCGCCGTCATCATCGCCTTGGCCACCGCGGCGGCGATCAAGAAGCGGACCGATCCGGCGACGCTCGCTATGAACTGGCCGCCGGTCCTGCGCATGCTGGTGCGCGCGCTGGTCAGGCACATGGGACCGATCGTCTTCATCCTTGCGCTACTGGTGATGCGGGCGACGCTGCGCTCCGAGGTTGTGCAGCCACGCACTTATCTGCTGGGCGTCGGCATCAGTCTCACCACCGCCTGGGTGGTGATCAATGTGCTCACCAGCATCATCCACAATCGTTTCGTCAACCGCGTGGTGGCGTTCTCGGCCTGGACGATCGCCGCGCTCAGCATCCTGCGACTGCTCGACCCGGTGACAGCGAGCCTCGATTCGCCGGCGGCCTCCATCATGATCGGAGGCCTGCGCCTCTCGCCGCTCTTGCTGCTCAAGACCACCGCGCTGCTGCTCGTCACGTTGTGGGTGGCGAATGCGATGAGCAACTTCCTCGAGAAGCGCGTGCAGACCTTCTCAGATCTGACGCCGTCGATCCAGGTACTGATCGGCAAGCTGATCCGCATCGCGCTGCTCACCATCGCCATCGTAGTGGTGCTCAGCTCCATGGGCATCGACTTGTCGGTGCTGGCGCTATTCTCCGGCGCGGTCGGCGTCGGCCTCGGTTTTGGCCTACAAAAGATCGTGTCCAATCTGGTGAGCGGGATCATCCTGCTGGCCGACAAGTCGATCAAACCGGGTGACGTGATCTCGGTCGGCGAACATTTCGGGCGCGTCGGCAACATGGGCGCGCGCTACACCTCTGTCGATACGCGCGACGGCCGCGAATATCTGATCCCCAACGAGGATTTCATCACCCAGCGGGTGGCAAACTGGACTTATTCCAGCGACCTCGTGCGGCTCTCGGTTAATTTCAGCGCGACCTACGACAGCGATCCGCGCCAGGTGCAGGAGGCGGCGGCCGCCGCAGCGCTCAGCATCGAGCGCGTATCGCGGAAACCGGCGCCGGCCTGCATGCTGTCAGCCTTCGGCGCGACCGCGCTCGAATTCGAGCTGTGGTTCTGGATCCGCGATCCGGCCGCCGGGGTCACCAATGTGCGCAGCGATGTGCTGCTGGCGTTGTGGGACTCGATCGACAAGCAAGGCGCCAAGCTCGCGAAGCCGGGCCCGGCACGGGTGATCTACGAGCTCGCCGGCAGCAGCGCGCCGTCAAAGCCCGCGCCGGACGCACCGCCGCCGCCCGAAAATCCCGACAAGCCGAACTTCCCGCCGAGGTGATCAGGCCGCCTTGCGGCTCGCCAGGAATTCACCCATGCGCCCAAGCGCCTTCAGGATGTTCTCGGTCGAATTGGCGTAGCTAAGCCGCACATAGCCCTCGCCGAGAATGCCGAAGTCGGGCCCGCCGATGATGGCGACGCCGGCGTCGTCCAGCAGCGATGACGCCAGCGCCTTCGCCTTCCAGCCGGTGCGCTTGATATTGGGAAACGCGTAGAACGCGCCCTTCGGCGTGGCGCAGGACACGCCGGGTAATTTGTTGAGGCCTTCGACCACTACTTTCCGGCGCTTGTCGAACTCGGCGACCATCTTGTGCACCTCGTCCTGCGGGCCTTTCAGCGCGGCGAGCCCGGCATATTGCGCCGAGGCGTTGACGCAGGAATGCAGGTTGACCGCCAGCTTGCGCGCATAGTCGTAGAGCTTGCCCGGCCACACCGCGTAGCCGAGCCGCCAGCCGGTCATGGCATAGGTCTTCGACCAGCCGTTGAGCAGGATCAGCCGGTCGCGGATCGACGGATAGGACAGCAGGCAGACGTGGCTCTCGCCGTCATAGACCATGTGGTCGTAGATCTCGTCCGACATNNGCCGGCGAGTTGAGGATCAGCAGCCGCGTCTTCGGCGTGATCAACTTGAGCGTCTCTTCGGCCGAGAAGGAAAAGCCGTTCTCCTCGCGGATCGGCACCGGCACCGGGGTGGCGCCGGTGAACTCGATCATCGAGCGGTAGATCGGGAAACCCGGATCGGGATAGAGGATCTCTGTGCCCGGCTCGCCGAACATCAGGATCGACATGAACATGGTCGGCTTGCCGCCGGGCATGATCATCACGCTGTCGGGGGAGACCTCAACCTTGAAGCGCTTGTGCAAATCGGCAGCGACCGCTTCGCGTAAGGGTGGAATACCGTTCGCCGGCGTGTAGCCGTGGTGACCGTCGCGCAGCGCCTTGATCGCCGCCTCGACGATGAAGTCGGGGGTGCGGAAGTCAGGCTGGCCGATGCC
>PKXB01000169.1:4754-5338 GCA_003133345.1 Hyphomicrobiales bacterium
CGCGCAGTTCACCCGATCGGGCGGGGAAAATCAAATCGAGCGTGACCGATGCTCAGTTCTCGCCACCGTAGTGGGCGCCTAAATCACGCAATATCTGCAACCGGATGAATGGGTCGGGATCGTCGCCAAGATAGTCGTTGCCATTGTAGACAGGTCCGGCCGGAAACAGGTTTGTCCCGCGGTAGCGTGAGTTTACGGTGGCCGTGGCGGCATGGGCCGCCACATGCTTCTTGTGCTTACGCCCCTTTGCCGCGTCTGCTGGCGCAGCGGCGGCGAGAACGAAGGCGAGACCGATGGCGGACACCATCAGCTTGACCGCAAGCGATGCCATGGATGCATCCTTTCATCGCGTCGTGAATGACTGGATTATCCGGTCGGCGCGGCGAAACAAGGGCCCACCGGCGCGATTTCAATCACAACTCGGTGTCGGAATATTCGCGGCCGGCAGGGGTTAGACGCGCTTCAAACGCTATCGCGGCGCCAACAGGTTGGGGACTAACGGGTATGAATGGCGCTCATGGATGCATCACGGAATGGCATTGTCCTCGCGCGCGCAAACGTGGCACGGTCGCGCCCGTTTCTTT
>PKXB01000169.1:5349-22925 GCA_003133345.1 Hyphomicrobiales bacterium
GCGCTGGCGACCACCAGCTCGGGCTACGCCCATGCGCAGGGCTACGCCGATGGCGGGCAATCGTGCGATGAGGTTCTCGCTCACTTCGGCGAGATCGCCGCGGCCACCGACGTGCCGCTCAACGCCGACTTCGAGGGCGGCTTTGCCGACGACCCCGAGCGCATGGCCGAGAACGTGACGCGTTGCATTGCGACCGGCGTGGCCGGACTGTCGATCGAGGATTCGACCGGCGATCCCGCCCGGCCGCTGTACGATTTCGACGTGGCGCTTGCGCGCGTAAAGGCCGCGCGCGCGGCGATCGACAAAGCCGGTGGCGATGTCGTGTTCACTGCCCGCACCGAGGGCTTCATCCGCGGCAGGCCGGACATGGACGAGACCATCCGCCGGCTCAAGGCCTTCGCTGACGCCGGCGCCGATTGCCTTTATTCGCCCGGCATCAAGACCCGCGAGCAGATCGAAGCGACCGTCAAGGCGGTCGCCCCCAAACCGATCAATTTTCTCAATAGCGGCGCGTTCGGCTTCACGGTCAAAGATCTTGCCGAGATGGGCGTACGGCGCATCAGCGTGGGCGGCACGCTGGCGCGTGTCGCCATGCATGCCTTCATCAAGGCGGCAACCGAAATCGCCAAGGAGGGAAAGTTTGATAGTTTTGCCGGCGTAATAACGAACCCGGAACTCAACAAGTTTTTTAGCGACGATCGGCGGCAAAAACCATGAGCGAACCCGTCGATTCGAAGACCTGACAACCGATCGGCGCGACGGTCGATGCTCGGCCGGCGCAACGGCTCGGTCCGGTGACGCTCGAAGGCCGCTATGGCCGCGTCGAGAAGCTCGAAGCCAAACATGCGGCATCGCTGTGGGTGGCTGTGAAGGGAGACGACAGATTGTGGGCCTACATGGCCTATGGTCCATTCACCGACGCTTCGTCATTCGCGTCATGGGTGAGCGAGCGCGCCGGGCTCACCGACCCGTATTCCTACGTCGTGGTCGCGCCAGTTGGCGGCGCCGTTGGCATCGTCACACTGATGCAAATCCGCCCCGCCACGCGCGTGGTCGAGGNNGCGCAATATCTGCTGGCTCGTTATGCGTTCGACACGCTCGGCTACCGGCGCTACGAGTGGAAGTGCGACGCGTTCAACGCCGCTTCGCGCCGCGCGGCCCTGTGCTACGGCTTCGTCTTTGAGGGCATCTTTCGTCAGCACTTGATCATCAAGGGCCACAACCGCGATACTGCCTGGTTTTCCATGCTCGACAGCGAATGGCCGGCGCGCAAGGCGAACTTCGAGCGCTGGCTGGCGCCGGAAAACTTCACCGCCGACGGACGGCAAAAGCTCAGCTTGCGTGCGATGAACGGCGCAAAGGAATGAGCTTTACCACCTGATTTTTCGGATAAGATCACGCTCAAATCGAAGAGGGCGTAAATGCATATCCTAATCACCGGCGCCGCGGGCATGATCGGCCGCAAGCTCACCGCGCGGCTGGTCATCGACCGGGCGCTCGGCGACCAGCCGATAGAAAAATTGACATTGATCGACATTGTCGCGCCGGCGCGACCCGCGGGCTTTTCCGATCACGTAAAAACCCGGGCCGCCGATCTCGCCGCCCCGGGCGTTGCGGCAAAAGCGATCTCGGAGCGGCCCGAAGTGATCTTCCACCTCGCCGGCGTGGTGTCGGCCGAGGCGGAGACCGATTTCGACAAGGGCTACCGCGTCAATCTCGACGGCACCCGCGCGCTGCTGGAAGCGATCCGCGCCGCCGGCTACGGCTACCAGCCCAAGGTCGTGTTCACCTCGTCGATCGCGGTGTTCGGCGCGCCGTTCCCGGACGCCATCCCCGATGATTTCCATCTCACGCCGCTCACCTCATACGGTACGCAAAAGGCGATCTGCGAACTGCTGCTCGCCGACTACACAAGGCGCGGCATTCTGGAAGGCGTCGGCATCCGGCTGCCGTCGATCGTGGTGCGGCCGGGCAAGCCGAACAAGGCGGCCTCCGGCTTCTTTTCCGGCATCATCCGCGAACCGCTGGCCGGTGAGGCCGCACTGCTGCCGGTGGCCGACAGCGTGCGGCATTGGCACGCCAGCCCGCGCTCGGCGGTCGGCTTTCTCCTGCATGCCGCCGGCCTGACGCGCGCGCAATTGGGCGACCGCATCAATCTCACCATGCCGGGAGTGTGCTGCACGGTCGGCGAACAGATTGCGGCGCTGCGCCGCATCGCCGGCGACAAGGTCGCCGGGCGCATCAAGCGTGCACCGGACGAACTGGTCGAACGCATTGTGGCCGGCTGGCCACGCCGCTTCGATGCGCGCCGCGGCCTCGCACTCGGCTTCCAGGTGGAAGCGACATTCGACGACATCATCCGCGTCCATATCGACGACGAGTTGGGAGGCCGGATCGCGTCCTGATGCGCTTGCGCCCCGCGCCCCAGGCCTTACATTACTCGCCATGACCTACGTTGACGCCGCTGTCGCACCGCTGCGCAAGACCGGCCAGATCAAGATCCACGGCCCCGCCGCCTTCGAGGCCATGCGCAAGGCCGGCCAACTGGTGGCGCGATGCCTCGATATGCTCGTCGAGCATGTCCAGCCGGGCGTGCCGACCGAAAAAATCGACAGGCTGGTGCTGGAATACGCGCTCGATCACGGCGCGCTGCCGGCCACACTGATGTATCGCGGCTACAAGAAATCGACCTGCACCTCGCTCAATCACGTAGTCTGCCACGGCATTCCCGGCGACAAGCCGCTTAAAGATGGCGACATCGTCAACATCGACGTGACGCTGATCCTCGACGGCTGGCACGGCGATTCCAGCCGCATGTATCCCATCGGCGAAATTCCGCGCCGCGCCGAACGGCTGATCGAGGTGACGCATGAGGCGATGATGCGCAGCATCGCCACCATCCGCCCCGGCTCGACCACCGGCGACATCGGCGCCGCGATCCAGAGCTACGTGGAAGCCCAGCACATGAGCGTGGTGCGCGACTTCTGCGGCCACGGCCTCGGCCGCCTGTTCCACGACGAGCCCAACATCGTCCATGTCGGGCGCGCGGGCGAAGGCATCGTGCTCAAGCCCGGGATGTTCTTCACCGTGGAGCCGATGATCAATATCGGCCGCCCGCATGTGAAGGTGCTGTCCGACGGCTGGACCGCGGTGACGCGTGACCGCTCGCTGTCGGCCCAGTTCGAGCACACCGTGGGCGTCACCGACAAAGGCGTCGAAGTGTTCACCTTTTCCCCGGCCGGGCTGCACAAGCCGCCCTACCATTTGCCGGCCAAAACGTAAAACCTCCCTCGTCGATTGCATCCGCTTGCACTACAATCGCGCCTTCTGGGGCGACGCGGCGTGGGCGCGTATTCATGGCGGACAAGCAAGGCAAGAGCGAGCGCAAGACCGGCGTTAAGGCCGGCCTGTCGGAGGCTCCGCCGCATTATCACGGCCACCGCGAACGGCTGCGCGGGCGCTTCCGCGAGGCCGGCGCCGAGGCGGTGAGCGACTACGAGCTGCTCGAACTGGTGCTGTTCCGCGCCATCCCGCAGCGCGACATCAAGCCACTCGCCAAAGAACTGATCGCCAAATTCGGCTCCTTCGCCGAAGTGGTGGCGGCGGCGCCGGCCCGGCTCGCCGAGGTCAAGGGCATGGGTGACGCCGCCATCACGGAGCTCAAGATCGTGCACGCCGCGGCCAGCCGGCTGGCGCGCGGCCTGGTGCAGAAGCGGCCGGTATTGTCATCCTGGTCGAGCGTGATCGATTACTGCCGCACCGCCATGGCCTATGCCGACAAAGAGCAGTTCCGCGTGCTGTTCCTCGACAAACGCAATCAGCTCATCGCCGACGAATTGCAGCAGGTCGGCACCGTCGATCACACGCCGGTCTATCCGCGCGAGGTGGTCAAGCGCGCGCTCGAGCTATCGGCCACCGCGCTGATCCTGGTGCACAACCATCCGTCGGGCGATCCGACGCCGTCGCGCGCCGACATCCAGATGACGCAATCGATCATCGACGTGGCCAAGCCGCTGGGCATTTCCGTGCACGACCACATCATCGTCGGCAAGGAAGGCCATGCCAGCTTCAAGGGATTGCGGTTGATCTAGCGCATGATCCCGAAAAAGCATGTCCCGGACTTGATCCGGGATGGGCACCGGTTTTCGGAAAAGATCATGCGCAAGCAAAATGGCGCGCTCAGGCTGCCGCGGGCGCCAGACTTCGGCTGTCGAGTTCGATCATCCAGCGCGCGATCCGGGGCCAATAGTCGCGCAGGATCGCTCTTCCCATGAACACTCCGGCGTGGCCGCAAGGCGCCGTCGCCTTGCGAATGGCGCGCGCCGGGGTGCCGACCAGGCGCTCGGTCGCGAACAGCTGCGCCGGCGCGACCAACTCGTCGTCACGCGCCGCCAGCAGGAAAATCGGGGCGCGCATAGTCGCCAAGTCGATTGGCTCCCCCAAGGCGATAAATTGACCGGTCGCAATCTCGTTTCGTTTGTACAGCTTCTCGATCACCTCGAGGTAATAGGTTCCGGGCAGATCGACGGTCCACGCGTGCCAATCCCGAAATATCGCTTCCAGCGCGGCGAAGGCGGGCGAGCCGACCGGTTCCGGCGTCTGCAGCAACTGATGAATCTCGCGGGAGTCGAGCGTCTCCGATCCCCAGAACTTCAGCACCTTGTGACCAAGCACGCGGCCGTCGCCCAGCGTCACCAGTTCATGAAACAGCGCCAGAGGGCTGGCGTCGGCGAGCGCGGACAATGCGGATTGCCCGGCGGCAATATCGATCGGCGCGCCGGCCAGCACCAGTTTGCGCACCTTGGCGGGAAACCGCGCGGCATAGAGCAACGCAAGCCAGCCACCCTGACAAAGCCCGACCAGATCGACGCTACCGCCAAGCTGATCGACCAGCACGTTGAGGTCGGCGAGATAGTCGTCGATGCCTAAGAAACGCATCTCCATTGTCGCCGAACGCCAATCGGTCACGAACAGCCGCCGCAGGCCGGCGTCGCGCAATGCCACGACCAGGCTGTGACCGGGCGCCAGATCGGCAACGGCCGCTCCATGCAACGCAAATGGCGCACACAGCAAAGTGGGGACGCCGTCCTTGACGGTGCTGAAATCGCGCAGTCGCACGCTCTTCAATTCGAGCGCGATCGTGTTCGGCGTGGCCCATTTCGGCTCGCGCGGCGCGGGGCCGTCCCCTTCGCCCATCGCGAGATTGACGAAACGCTTGGCCAGTAACCCGGCAAACTCGCTGGCTGAGGCTGCGGCAAACGCCGGCCACATGAATCCGAGACGCGGATCTTGCCGTCCCGTTGGCTCGTACATGCCGGAAAGTACGTCACAAAATCGACCGGGCCGCGTTGTTCTAGGTCAAACGCGGCCGCAAATTGGTATTCGTATTGAAATTAAAAAGCTTCGCGGTATAGCCTATGTTGGCCGCCGCGAGCTCACTGCTGCAGCACATAGGTTCCGGGCGCATCAGCGAGCGGAACATGATCCGCCGCACCCATTGCGGGCGGATCGACCGGTTCGCCCGACCGTGCGGCGAGCCAGGCGACCCATTCCGGCCACCAGGAACCTTGCTTTTGCGGCGCTTGCGCCAGGAAGGCTTCCGGATCGACGTAGCGGTCATCCGCCTTTCTGGTCATCACCTGGAAGCCGTGACCATCATGGCCGGGCTCGGACACGATCCCGGCATTGTGGCCGCCGGTCGCTAGCAGATAGGTCACGTCGGTATCGGTCAAAAAATTGATCTTGTAGGAGGAGCGCCACGGCGCGACGTGATCGCGCACTGTGCCGACGTTAAAGATCGGAGCGCGAATATCCGCGAGCGCGATCGGCTTGTCGGCGACGAGATAGCGCCCCCCGGCGAGATCATTGTTCAGGAACAGCCGCCGCAGATATTCCGAATGCATGCGATAGGGCATGCGGGTGGCGTCCGCATTCCACGCCATGAGGTCGATCATCGGCGCTCGCTCGCCCATCAAATAGTCGCGCACCACACGCGACCAGACCAGGTCGCTGGAGCCCAGCATCTGAAAGGCGCCCGCCATCTGCTTGGCGTCGAGGAAGCCTTGCTCCCACATCATGTCTTCGAGGAACGCCACCTGGCTCTCGTTGATGAAGAGCATCAGCTCGCCTGCCTCGGTGAAGTCGGTCTGCGCCGCCAGCAGCGTGATCGACTTCAGCCGATCGTCGCCGTCGCGCGCCATGGCCGCGGCGGCGATCGACAGCAGCGTGCCGCCCAGGCAATAGCCGACGGCGTGGACTTGTTGGTCCGGCACGATCGCGCGGACCGCGTCGAGCGCCGCCATGACGCCGAGCGTGCGATAGTCGTCGATGCCGAGATCGCGGTCCTCCGGGCTCGGGTTCTTCCATGAAATCATGAAAACCGTGAAGCCCTGCTCGGTCAGGTACTTCACCAGCGAGTTATGCGGAGACAGATCGAGGATGTAATATTTCATGATCCATGCCGGAACGATCAGCACGGGCTCCGGCCGGACCTTGCTGGTCGCGGGCGCGTATTGGATCAGCTCGATCAACCGATTGCGATAAATGACCTTGCCGGGGGTCGCCGCCACATCGCGCCCGATCACGAAATCCTCGGTGCCGACCGGCTTCTTTCCGCTGACGGCGCGCTCCCAATCTTCCGCCATATTGCGCAGGCCGCTCACCAGGTTCATTCCGCCTTTGCTGACGGTATGCCGAAGCACCTCGGGATTGGTCGCCAGAAAATTCGAGGGCGAGATCATGTCGAGAATCTGGCGCGACACGAACTCCGCCATCGCTTGATGGTGCTTGGTGACGCCGCGGATGCCGGTGGTCGCGTTGTGCCACCATTGCTGCTGCAGCAGGAAGGCCTGATACATGAAATTGTACGGCGGTTTTTGCCAATCCGCGCCGGCGAAGCGGCGATCTTGCGGCAGCGGCTCGATGCAGCACGGCGTCTTGCCGCCCTCCAACGCGGAGCGGAATGCATAGTTGGCGAAACGGGTCGTTTTCCGCATTGCCTTGTCGACGAGTTGCAGCCGTTTGCCGGGTGAAACGGCAAGATGAATCGCCCAATCGAAATAGGCCTTGCCGAGTGCCGCCGGCGACAAGCCAAACGTGAAACGCGCGATCGTGGCATGGAGCGAGCGATCGGTGATGTCGGCGAGGGCGGTCACCGCATAGGAATCGCGCCCATCGATCTCCTCGGTCGGAGCCATACCGCCAACTTTCGGAACGAGACGCAACGCCGCCTTTTCGGTGGCCGGCTTCACGTCAGCTGGCGCATCCGTCTGCATGGGGACCGTAATCGTCATGACGCACCTATTCTTTAGGCTTCCATTCTTGCGGAACGGGCATTCAATTATTAATATGTAGCCGATTTATTGCGGCGCAATGATTTGGATCAATCGGTAATATGATCCCGATTAATCAGTAGAAAACCGCTCCTGTTTACTGCCGCACCAACGAATACGGATTGGCAGCTTCCGGAACGCGGCGCCATGAATTCGCATCCGCTTCCTCGAAACGCCACGGGTTGCCGCGCGCCGGCGCCAGCATGAGCTCGTCGCGATCAATCTTCCACTGCGCGAAATTCAAGCGCGCGATGGTGGGATCGCAACCGGGCTTGATTTTCACCGCCATGCCATCCTCCGTTGGGTCCGTCGCCAAAGTCAGCTGACATAGCGGCTTCCCACCGCGCACGATCGCCCAATCGCCGGCCACCTGTTCCGGCGGCTTCTGCGGCGGAGCGGCGGCGGCGGCATTCTGCAGGAACAGCACGCCGATGCCGGGCGTCGGCGCCTCGTAGATGCCGTCCTCCACCTCGCTGAATTCCACCAGCGACTTGCCCTGGGCGTCGAGCAGACGCAGCAGATCGTTTTCCGGAAAATTCCAGCCGGCGATATCGTTCACCAGCGGAAACAAAGTGCCGCAGTTCTTGTCAAACTCGGCCTTGAAACCGACCGGCACAGGATCGGGTTTTAATGTGATGGTGCAAATCTTGTCGCGATCGGCGTTGGAGAATTCCCAGGTGCCGATCATGGCTTTGGCGGAATCGCCGAGCGTGGCCGGGGTTTGCGCCGACGCCGGCGCGGCCACCATGACGGCAAGACCGATCAGAATGAGGCGGCGGCGTCCGATCATGTACGTTTCGGCGGAAACGGCGTTTCCGAAACCGGTGTCAGCGGCGGCTTGCCCGCCGCCCAGACCAGGATGTTGTCGACCACGAGCTGGTCCATGGCCGCGCGCGTCACCTCGGTGGAGGAGCCGAGATGCGGGAACAGCACGATGTGATCCATCTCCATCAATTCTTTCGGCACCTGCGGTTCCTTGGCGAACACGTCGAGGCCGGAGGAATAGATGGTGCGGTTCTTGAGCGCCTCGATCAGCGCCGGCTCGTCCACCACCGAGCCGCGCGCCATGTTGATGAGGATGCCGTTCGGACCAAGCGCCTTCAGCACCTCGGCATTGATCATGTTCGCCGTCGCCGGTCCGCCCGGCACGATCACCATCAGCGTGTCGACGTCGCGCGCCATGTCGAGGAGTTTCGGGTAATACTTGTAGCTCACACCCTTCTGCGGATTGCGGCTGTGATAGACCACGGGCACGCCGAAGGCTTCAAGCCGGCGCGCGATCGCCTTGCCGATGCGGCCCATGCCGACCATGCCGACGGTGCGATTGCGCAGCGTCGCCTTGGTGAGCGGATATTGCCCTTGCGGCCATTTGCCGGCGCGCAGAAAGCGCTCGGCCTGCGGAAATTCGCGCACCGTGCAGAGCAAGAGGCCGAGCGCGGTGTCGGCCACCTCCTCGTTCAGTACTTCCGGCGTGTTGGTGACGATGATGCCGTGCGCGCCCGCCCACTTGGCGTCGATGTGATCGTAGCCGACGCCGAAGCTCGAGATCTGCTCGAGCTTGGGAAAGCGCTGCATGAATTCCGGGCTGATGCGCTCGTTGGTATAAGCCACCACCAGCGCACGGACTTTATCGGCGATGGATTTAAGGAACGCGTCCTTGTCGGTCGCGTCGATCAGCTTGTGCAGCGTGACCTTGGGCTCCAGTCCGCCGACAATGACCGGCTTCTTATTGCCGATCAGCAGCACGTCCGGCTTTTCGCCAGCCATTCGCTTTTCTCCTTTAGACCAGTGCGGTGACCGGCTTTTCGACGAAACTCTTGAAGGCCGCGAGTAGCTCGCCACCGAGCGCGCCGTCCACCACGCGATGATCGCATGACAGCGTGACCGTCATCTGGCTGATGAATTTCACAGCCCCGTCTTCGGTTTCGACCGGGGCGCGGCGCGTGGCGCCGACCGCCAGAATGGTGGCGTGCGGCGGATTGATGATGGCGGAGAACTCGCGCACGCCGTACATGCCGAGATTGGAAATGGCGCTGGCGCCGCCCTGGTATTCGTTCGGCTTGAGCTTGCGCACGCGGGCGCGTTCGGCGAGGTCGCGCATTTCCGCCGAGATCGCGGTGAGCGATTTGGCTTCGGCGTTGCGGATCACCGGCGTGATCAGCCCGCCCTCAATCGCCACCGCCACGCCAATGTCCGAGTGCTGGAAGCGCAGGATGCTATCCTCGGCCCACACCGCATTGGCGGCGGGAACGCGCTGCAGCGCCGCCGCCCAGGCCTTGATGATGAAGTCGTTGAGCGAAAGCTTGAACGCCGGCTGGCCGTCCTTGTCCTTGGGTGCGGCGGCATTGGCCTCCTCGCGCATGGCGACGAGCCGGCCGGCATCCATATCGGCGGTCAGATAGAAATGCGGGATGGTCTGCTTGGCCTCGATCAGCCGCTTGGCGATGGTGCGGCGCATGGAATCGAGCGGCACTTCCTCGTACGGCGTGTCAGTGTACAGCGCCTTGACCTGCGCGGCACTGGCGCCGGTGGCAAGCGCGGGCGCGGCAGGCGCTACCCGTTCGACGTCACTGGCAACGATGCGGCCATGCGGGCCGGAGCCGGTGACGCGTGACAAGTCGATGCCGCGTTCGGAGGCCAAGCGCCGCGCCAGCGGCGTCGTGAACGCGCCGCCCGGGAGTTTCGCGGGACCGAAATTGCGCTCGGGCGTGCGCACTTCGCGGAAGGGGTCGAGCGGCGTGGTGCGCGGTGTGGGCGCGGGCTGCATCGCGGCCACTAGAGCGACGGCGGCGCGCGGCGGCGGAGCCTTCGCCGGCGCTGCTGCGGGCGAGGCGCTTGGCGAGGTACCGGCACCGGCACCGGAGATCACCGCCACCACGGCGCCGACCTTGGCCACCTCGCCGACGCCGAATCTGATCTCGCTGAGCGTGCCGGCGCTGGTGGCCGGCACTTCCATCGAAGTCTTGTCGGTCTCGATCTCGAACAGGTTGTCGCCCGGCTTCACGGCGTCGCCGGCCGACTTAAACCATTTCACGATCTTGCCCTCGGCGACGGTCTCGCCGAGCTGCGGCATCAGGACGTCCACGCTAGTCCCCTGCAGTGCTCGACGCGTCCTACCACGTCACCGACACATATTGCGTCTCGAGAAATTCCATCATGCCCTCGTGCGCGCCTTCGCGGCCGAGGCCGGACTGCTTGGTGCCGCCGAACGGCGCCGCCGGATCGGAGACAAGGCCGCGGTTCAAGCCGATCATGCCGAAATCGAGCTTTTCCGAAACGCGCATGCCGCGGCTCAGGTCCTTGGTGAACAGATAGGCCATAAGGCCGTATTCGGTGTCGTTGGCGCGCTTGATCGCTTCGTCCTCGGTCTTGAAGCTCTGAATCGCGGCCACCGGTCCGAAGATTTCCTCGTTCAACATCTTGGCCGAATCCGGAACATTGGTGAGCACGGTCGCCGGATAAAAGAAGCCGGGGCCGTCCGGCGTCTTGCCGCCGGTCAGCACCTTGGCGCCTTTCTTGACTGCGTCGGCGACCAGATCGATCACCTTGTCGCGGCCGTCCTTGTTGACCAGCGGCCCGAGATTGATGCCGTCGTCGAGGCCGTTGCCCATCTTCAGCGATGCCATCTTGGCGGTGAGCTTCTTGGCGAACTCGTCGTGCACCTTTTCGTGCACGTAGAAGCGGTTGGCCGCCGTGCAGGCCTCGCCCATGTTGCGCATCTTGGCGATCATCGCGCCTTCGACGGCGGCATCGATATCGGCGTCCTCGAACACCAGGAACGGCGCATTGCCGCCGAGCTCCATCGACGGCTTGAGCACGTTGTCGGCGGCCTCGTGCAGCAGCTTGCGGCCGACCTCGGTCGAGCCGGTAAACGAAACGACCCGCACGCGCGGATCGTGCAGCATNNTCTTCCAGCACCGGCATCAGCGCCAGCATGGTGAGTGGGGTATCGGAAGCGGGCTTGAGCACCACCGGGCAGCCGGCGGCGAGCGCCGGGCCGATCTTGCGCGTCGCCATGGCGGCCGGGAAATTCCACGGCGTCACCAGCACGGCGATGCCGGCCGGTTTATGGTGCACGAAGATGCGGGCGCCCGACGCCGGCGCGCGCGAATTTTGGCCGATGTTGCGCACGGCTTCCTCGGCGTACCAGCGGAAGAACTCGGCGGCATAGGCCACCTCGCCGCGCGAATCCGGCAGCGCCTTGCCGTTCTCCAGCGTGATCAGTTTGGCGAAGCGCTCGGCGTCGCGCATGATCAGCTCGTAGGACTTGCGCAAAATCTCGGCGCGCTCGCGCGGCTTGCGCCCGGCCCAGCCCTCGAAGGCGGCGTCAGCGGCGTCGATCGCGGCCTTGGCGTCGTCGACCGTGGCGCTCGCCACCGACGCGATCTTGCGCTCGGTGGCCGGATCGATCACGTCGAAGCGGACGTTGTCGGACGATTTGCGCCATTGGCCGCCGATCCACAGATCGGTCGGAACATTGGCGAGAAGATTTTCGTACATGATGCGGTTTCCTTCACGTCGTCATTCCGGGTTCGGCGCTGGCGCGCCGCCCCGGAATGACGAAAGAACTAACTCCCCAACGATCGCCGCACCGTATCGACGATTCGATCCGGCGTCGGCAACACGGCGTCTTCCAGAATATCGGCGGCCGGCAGCGGAATATGCGGCGTGGTGATCCGCACCGGCGGCCCGTCGAGGTCGTAGAACGCCTCGTCCGCCACGATCGACACGATCTCGGCGCCCCAGCCGCACAGCCGCGGATTTTCCTCGACCGTAAACAGCCGGTGCGTCTTAGCGACCGAGCCAAGAATGGTTTGCGTGTCGAGCGGCACCAGCGAGCGCACGTCGATCACTTCGCAGTCGACGCCGTGTTCCGCCTTGAGCTTCTCGGCCGCTTCCAGCGCGCGCGACACCATGAGCGCCAGCGCGATGATCGTGCAGTCCTTGCCGGGACGCACGATTTTTGCGGTGCCCAGGGTGTCGACGATTTCGCCGTCCGGCACCTCGCCTTTGGTCGCATAGAGCGACTTGTGCTCGAGGAAGATGACCGGATCTGGATCGCGCACCGCCGCCGCGAGCAGGCCGATGACATCAAGCGGGGTCGAAGGCGCCACCACCTTGAGACCTGGGATCATCATGCACCAGTTCTCGACGCTTTGGCTGTGCTGGGCGCCGAAGCGCGAGCCGGCGCCGTTGCCGGTGCGCACCACCAGCGGGCATTTGACCTGGCCGTTCGACATGTAACGGCTCTTGGGGAACTCGTTGGCGATGTAGTCGAAGCACACCGCGAAGAAGTCCGAGAACATGATCTCGGCGATCGGCTTCAGCCCGGTCATCGCCGCACCCATGGCCGCGCCCATGATCGCCTGCTCGGAAATCGGTGTGTCGCGCACGCGCAACGGCCCGAACTGCTCGAGCAAGCCGACGGTGGATTTAAATACGCCGCCGGCTTTCGCCACGTCTTCGCCGAGAAACACCACGTCGGGGTCGCGCGCCATTTCCTGCGCGATGCCGCGGGCGACGGCGTCTCGATAGGTCAGTTCCGCCATGCCCAGCCTCCATCGGCGTAGACGTCGGTCGTGATGATATCGAGCGGCGGGTTCGGCGCGGCCTTGCAGGCCTCGGTCGCGTCGTCGACAACCTTGCGCACGCTAGCGTCAATATCGGCGATAACTTTTTCCGCGACGCCGAACTGCAACAGCCGCTCGCGATAGATCTTGATCGGGTCGCGCTGTTTCCAGCGTTCCAATTCGCCCTCGGGCCGGTATTTCGCCGGGTCGGCACGCGAATGGCCACTGTGGCGATAAGTCATGCATTCGATCAGCGACGGGCCGTTGCCGGCGCGAGCTTTGTCATACGCCGTCTTGGCGGTGCGATAGACCGCGTCGGCATCGTTGCCGTCGATCACGATACGCTCCAGTCCATAGGCCGACGCGCGATCGGCGGCCGGGTGCTCGACCGCGGTCACGTCGGCGATCGGCGTGTATTCCATGTATAGATTGTTCTCGCAGACGAAGATCACCGGCAGCTTCCAAACCGCGGCGAAATTGAGCGCCTCGTGGAAGGCGCCGATATTGGTGGTGCCGTCGCCGAAAAAGCAGACCGACACATCCTTGGCGCCCTTGTACTGCGCGCGCCACGCCGCGCCACACGCTATGGGCAGATGCGCGCCGATGATGGCGTATGAGCCCATGACGCCGTGTTCGACCGAGGTCAGATGCATCGAGCCGCCCTTGCCGCGCATCAGCCCGTTGTCGCGCTGCATCAGCTCGCCCAGCACCTTCTCGACCGGAACGCCGCGCGCCAGCGTATGGGCATGCCCGCGATAGGTGCAAAAGCTCAGGTCGCCTTTGATCATGGCGCCGGCAAAGCCGGCGGCCACCGCCTCCTGGCCGAGCGACAGATGGCTGGTGCCCTTGACCAGGTTCTGCAGGAACAGATCGAAGGCGCGCTGCTCCGCCTCACGGATCGTCACCTGCGTCCGGTACAGCTGCAGGCGCTTGTTCTCGCCGATATCGTCGTTCAAGCCCGAGTCGGCCGGCCCCGGCGCCCGGTCCTTTACTGTCGCCATGCATGATCCTCGATGGGTCTTAATCCAATTTATTGTTTGCGCATGATCTTGTCCGAAAACCGGTGCCCACTTTTCGGGATCATGCGCTGGCGGGAACTTAGCCCCGATACCGAAGGCCTCGCAACTCTCCTATTCCACTACCCCTTCGCTGGTGGTGGTCTTGCCCAACTTGCGCTCCCGGTACAGCAAATAGAGCCCGGAGCTGATGACGATGGCGGCCCCCGCCATGGTCCAGCCGTTCGGCACATGGTCGAACACCAGATAGCCGAGGATCACCACCCAGATGAGCTGGGTATAGACGAACGGCGAGAGCACCGCCGCCGGGGCGATCCGGTGGCCGGCGATCAGCAAAAAGTGCCCGGCGCTGCCGAGCACGCCGATTCCCACCAGCATGAGCGCGATCGCCCAATTCTCCGGCGTGGTCCAGACGAACGGGATGACCGGCAGCATCACCAGCGCGCCGATGAAATTCGAATAAAACAACGAGGTCTGGTTGGAATCGACGCGCGATACGATGCGCGTGATCACCGCATAGAAGCCGTAGCTAACAGTAGCGGCGAGCGAGAACAGAGCGGCCGGATGCATGCCGCCGAAGCCAGGCCGCGTGATCAGCAGCACGCCACCAAAGCCGACGCAGATCGCCGACCAGCGCCGCCAGCCGATCCATTCGCCCAGCAGCGGTCCGGAGGCGACGGCGACGATGAACGGAAAGGTGAAGATGATCGACAGGACCTCATCGAGTTGCAACCAGCGCAATGCCAAGAAGTTTCCCACGGTGGCAACGAGCAGCAGCAGCGACCGGATGATTTGCAGCTTCGGACGCGCGGTCCGCAGCAGGCCGGTATGCGTGAACGGGTTGGACACGAACAGCGTCAGCACGAAGGCGCTTGTATAACGCGCCCATGTGATCTGCATGGCGTCCATATGGGTATTGAGATATTTCGCCGTGGTGTCGAGGCAAGCGAACAGCGCCACCGCCCCGCACATCAAGGCGATGCCGGTGAGGCGCTGGCGGCGCTGCTGCGCGATGTCGATCGCCTTGGTCTTGTTGCCGGTCATGAATTGATTTTGCTTGGCTTGCTGGTATAGTCGGAACGCAGGGGAAATTGCAGCCTCCCCTCGAGATGGCAGCCATCCATCCAAGCGCTGGTCACTTCATCTCAGGAGCGACCTATGGATGGCATGGTTCTCGGACTTTTTCTTGTATCAACATTTTTCGGCGGTGCGGTCTCCGGCTTGGCCGGCTTTGCCATGGGCCTGGTCGTATCAGGCATCTGGCTGCACATCCTCACGCCGGTGCAGACCGCGGCCCTGATCGTCGGCTACGGTCTGCTGGTGCAGAGCTACAGCATCTGGAAACTGCGGCACGCTCTGAGCTGGCGCAAAGTGACGCCATTCATCATCGGCGGCGTGGTCGGCGTGCCGGCGGGAGCGGCACTGCTTAGCCACATCGATCCATCTTATTTGCGCATCGGCGTCGGCCTTCTGCTGGTATTTTACAGCACTTACGGCCTGGCGCGGCCGGTGCTCAAGCCGATGGATGCCGGGGTCGCGGCCGATGTCGGCATTGGAGTCATTAACGGTGTGCTGGGCGGGATGACCGGACTGGCCGGACCCTTCATCACCATCTGGTGCCAATTGCGCGGCTGGTCGAAAGACGAACAGCGTGCCATTTTCCAGCCGGTGATCCTGGCCGCCTTCGTGCTGACCGCCATGTCGCTGAGCGTTGCCGGCGCCATCAACGCTGAACTGATCAAACTGTATGTGTACGGCCTTCCGTTTCTGGCGGCCGGCGTGTGGAGCGGGCTCAAACTCTATGGACATCTCGACGACGCCGCCTTCCGCAAGGTGATCCTGGTGCTGTTGTTGATTTCCGGGGTTGTCCTGGTCGCACCGGAATTGATGTTTCGATGAGCGGACACCTTGCTGACAGTCCGGCAATGAACTAGAATTTTTTTGTGGGGCCTGCGGCGGTCGCCCCGCTCCCTTGAAGGCTTGCGAGCCCAAGCACCGTCTCCTTCGTTCACGGAGGGGACCCATGCTGTCTCCGAGCTATTCGATCTCACCGAAAGATCTCTGGAACGCGATCGCGACGCCGTCGGCGCCGCAACTCGTCGACGTGCGGCGGCGCGACGCTTATGAGCAGTCGCCGCAACTGTTGCCGGGCGCGCGCTGGCGCGATGCCGGCGCGACGCAAGCGTGGTCGGCCGAACTTGATCGCGCGCGGCCGATCGTGGCCGCCTGCAAAGCCGGCCATGAAATGAGCCAGAGCGCGGTCGCGCAATTGCGCGCCGACGGCTTCGATGCGTGCGTGCTGGAAGGCGGCTACGAAGCCTGGGCGAAAGCCGGTTTGCCGTTCGTCGCCAAACCCGAGTTTGATCGCATCGCGCCCAAGCGGCCGAGCCTGTGGGTCACACGGCGGCGGCCGAAGATCGACCGCATTGCCTGCCCTTGGCTGATCCGCCGCTTCCTCGACCCGCAGGCACGCATCCTGTTCGTCGATCCGACTGAGGTGGTGAACGTCGCGCGCGAGAGCGGCGGCGTGCCGTTCGACATCAAGGACGTCGAACTGAGCCACGAAGGCGAGCGCTGCAGCTTCGACACCATGCTCAAGCTGTTCGGGTTGGAAGGCGAGCTATCGCTGGCACGGCTGGCGCTGATCGTGCGCGGCGCCGACACCGCGCGGCCCGATTTCGCGCCGGAAGCGGCCGGGCTGCATGCGATTTCGCTCGGCCTGTCGCAGCTTGCCGGCGACGACGATCATGGGCTGCTCGAATGCGGTTTCATGGTCTACGATGCCCTGCTCGCCTGGCTGCGCTTTGCGGCCGAGGAGCGCCACAACTGGCAGGCACGCGCATGATCCCGAAAAGTGGGAACCGGTTTTCGGAAAAGATCATGCGCAAGCAAAAAAGCGGCCTGAAATCGCATGACGACGACTGAAAATACGGTGCACCCGAGCTTTGGCGAGGCCTTCAAGGTCTGGCTGAAGATCGGCTGCATCAATTTCGGCGGGCCGGCCGGGCAGATCGCCATGATGCATCGCATCCTGGTGGACGAGAAGAAATGGATCGATGAGGCGCGTTTTCTGCACGCGCTTAATTTTTCCATGCTGCTGCCGGGGCCGGAGGCGACGCAGCTCGCGACCTATGTCGGCTGGCTGCTGCACGGCGTGCGCGGCGGGCTTGCCGCCGGTATCTTGTTCGTGCTGCCGGGCGCCTTCGTGATGCTGGGCCTGAGCCTGCTCTACGCCTATGGGCGGGGCTTAGGTCCCATCGACGGCGCGCTGTTCGGCATCAAGGCCGCCGTGCTGGTGATCGTATTCGAGGCGTTGATTCGTATCGGAAAGCGCTCCTTGAAGTCGTCGCTTCTGGTTTCGCTCGCGGCGTTGGCGTTCATCAGCATTTTCTTTTTTGCCGTGCCGTTTCCGCTGATCGTTATTGCCGCAGCGCTGGCCGGTTATCTTATCGCCCGGTCGCGTCCTGATTTGCTCGGCCTCGCCATCAAAGCGCCTGATGTCACCGATTATTCCGGCAGTCGTTGGCGGCAATTCACAATCGCCACAATCATTGGTCTCGCAATCTGGTGGGCGCCCGTTGCACTGATCGCGCTGACCTTGGGGCCGCACCATATTCTTGTCGACGTCGGGATATTTTTCTCCAAGCTCGCGGTGGTGA
>PKXB01000169.1:22932-58114 GCA_003133345.1 Hyphomicrobiales bacterium
ACGCAATTCGTCGGCTTCCTCGCCGCGTTCCGCGAAGCGGCGCCGTTTACGCCGCTCATCGCCGGCCTGCTTGGCGCCGCGCTGACCACCTGGGTGACTTTCGTACCGGCGATGCTGTGGATCTTTGCCGGCGCGCCCTTCATCGAACAGTTGCGCGGCAACCGCCAGCTCGCCGGCGCCTTGGCCGCGATCACCGCCGCCGTGGTCGGCGTCATCCTCAATCTGTCGGTCTGGTTCGCGCTGCATGTGCTGTTCGGCAAGTTGACCGAAATGCACATAGGACCGCTGCGCTGGTACGCCTTCGATCCGTTGGCGCTCGATATCCGCGCGGCGGCACTGGCAGCGATCGCCGCTGTGCTCGCGTTCGGGCTGCATCGCAGCTTGATCGAGGTCATCGTGGCGATGGCCGCGCTTGGCGTCGTCACACAATACGTTTTAGGCTAGCGCTCGCGTTTGACCGCGCTTTCATGCCAGCGGCGCAGTGCGAGATGCGAGAGCGCCGACAGCGCGAAGAAGATCGCAATGCCGGCGAGTGACAGCAACAGCAGCGCCGCGAACATGCGCGGGATGTTGAGCCGATAGCCGGACTCGGCGATGCGATAGGCCAGCCCCGAGCCGGCGCCGGCCGAGCCGGCGGCGATCTCGGCCACCACCGCGCCGATCAGCGACAACCCGCCGGCGATGCGCAGGCCGGCGAGCATCTGCGGCAGTGCCGAAGGCAGCTTCAGATTCCACAGCAGCTGCCAGCGCGTCGCCTGGTAGAGATCGAACAGCGCGATGAGATTGTGGTCGACCGAGGCGAGGCCGAGCGTGGTGTTGGCCAGCACCGGGAAGAACGCCACGATCCAGGCACAGGCCAGCACCGCCAGGGGCTGCGGCAGATAGATCAGCAGCAACGGCGCGATGGCGACGATCGGTGTCACCTGCAGGATCACCGCGTAAGGATAGAGCGAGTATTCGATCAGCCGCGACTGGCTGAACAGGACGGCAAGGCCGATGCCGCCGATGGCGGCGAGCAGGAAGCCCTCGAAGGTGGTGGTGAGCGTCACCAGCAGCGATTGCCACAGCAGGCCGCCGTCGGCGATCAATGTGCTCAGCACCAGGCCCGGGCTAGGCAGCACAAAAGGCGGAATGGCGAAGGCGCGCACCACCAGGTCCCAGGCCACCAGCACCAGCGCCAGCATGAGGACGGGCAAGCCGATGCGCAGCGCGCGGTCGCTCATGGCGCGCCTCCCATCGCCTTGCCGAGCGTCTCGGCGACCTGACGGCAATAGCCGGCGTAATCCGCCGAGGTGCGGAAGCGCTCGTCGCGCGGATAGGGCGCCGGAATCGCGATTTCGGCGAATACGCGGCCCGGGCGCGGCGTCATCAGCACGATGCGCTGCGACAGATAGACCGATTCAAAAACCGAATGGGTGACGAAGATCACCGTGCGGCGCAGCGCCTGCCACAGCGTCAACAGATCATTGTTGAGCTTGAAGCGGGTGATCTCGTCGAGCGCGGCAAACGGTTCGTCCATCAGCAGCAATTGCGGCTCGGTCGCCAGCGCGCGCGCGATCGAGGTGCGCATCTTCATGCCGCCGGATAATTCGCGCGGGAAGGCATGCGCAAAGTCGGCAAGCCCGACCTGCTCCAGCGCTTGGAGCACGGCAGCGCGCGATTGCACTTCGTCCGCGTGCGCGAGCCTGAGCGGCAGCCGCACATTGGCCGCCACGTCGGCCCAGGGCATCAAAGTCGGCTCCTGGAATACGAAGCCGATCTTGCCCTCACTAGCTGTATCGCCCGGCCACTCGATCGCGCCCGCGGACGGCGCGCTTAGCCCTGCGATGATGCGCAGCACGGTCGACTTGCCGCAGCCGGACGGCCCCAGCAGTGAGACGAATTCGCCCTCGCGCACATCGAGGCTGAAATGGTTGAGCGCGACCGTGCCGCTCTCGAACGTCTTGCCGACGTTGCGGAGCGAAACGATGCCCGAACCAGAGGAACTCATTTGGGCCGCAGCTCCAGCCCGACGCCCTTGTTGACGAATTGCAGCGTGTAGGCGCGTTTGTAGTCGAGGCCGGGCTTCACCACACCGGCGCGCACCATCTTGTCGAAGAAGCTCTTCGCGCGCGCGTCGGTCATGGCGCCGATGCCGAGCTTGATCGAGTCGCCGGAATCGACGATGCCGTATTCCTTCATCTTGGCGATGGAATAGGCGAGCAGCGCGTCGGTCATTTCCGGATTCTGTTTCTTGATCAGCGCGTTTCCGGGCCGGCTGTCGCCGTAAATATAATTGTACCAGCCGATGGCCGAAGCATCGACGAAGCGCTGCACCAGGTCGGGCCGTTTCTCCACCAGATCACGCCGGGTCTCGATCAAGGTCGAATAGGCATTGAAGCCGTCATCGGCGAGCAGGAACACCTTCGGCTTGAAGTGGCCTTGCGTCTCGATCGCGAAGGGCTCGGAGGTAACGTAGCCCTGCATTGCGGAATTCTTGTCGGCGAGGAACGGCTGCGCGTTGAAGGTGTAGGGCTTCACTTTCGCTTCGTCGAAACCATAGTCGGCCCTCAGCCATTGGAAATAGCTGACCATGCCCTCCGGCGAGACGAACAGCGTGAGTTTCTTCAGGTCCGCGAGCTTCTCGACGCCCGGGTGCGCGATCAGTACCTGTGGGTCCTTCTGGAAGCTCGCCGCTACCGTCACGGTCGGGATATCGTGCGCGACCGCGTCGAAGGATTGCAGCGAGTTGGCACTCATGAAGAAGTCGAGCTTGCCGACGGGGAGCAGGATGCGGTTGTTCACGTTCGGCCCGCCCGGCACGATAGTCACGTCGAGCCCGTATTTGCGGTAGGTGCCGTCGGCGAGCGCCTGGTAGAAGCCGCCATGCTCGGCCTCCGCCACCCAATTGGTGCCGAAGCGGACCTTGTCGAGCGTTTGCGCAAGCGCCGGCGACTGCGCCAGCATGCCGATGAGCAGCCCGGCGACGACGAGCGCGCAAAGCCTTGTGGACGGCATATTTCCCCTCGCTTTCCGTTACATTACCCTAATTGCCGGAGGGGGCACAAAATGGACGCGGACGTCAAAACTGAAGGCTCGGACAGGCGGCTCAGCGACCTAGTCGCCGTTACTGTCGTGATCCTGTCGGTGTTCATGGCGGTGTCGAATATCAAGGACGACAACATCAACCAGGCCATGCAGAAGGCCAAGTCGGAATCGGTGGACGCTTGGGCTGAATACCAATCCGCGCGGGTCAAGCTGCACATCGACGAGAACGGCCTGGCGCAACTGCGGCTCCTGGAAACCGCCGGCAATTTCGATCGCGCTTTGGCCGCCAAGCAGGCGGCGGAATTCGAGGCCGACATCAAGAAATACGAGGCGCGCTCGAAAGAGACCCGCGCCAAGGCGGAAGGGCTGGAGAAGGAGTACGACCGGCTCAACTTCCACGACGACCAGTTCGACATGTCGGCGGCATTTTCGTCGATAGCCATTGCGCTGGCCGCGGTCGCCTCACTGGTGGACAACTATTGGCTGCTCTACATCGCCTGGGGTTCGGGCGGCCTTGGTGTGTTTTTCGGCATTGCCGGCTTCGCCGGGCTCAATTTCCGGCCCGAATGGCTGGCGCATTTTCTGGGTACCTGACCCCCGGATGGTTTGAACCTTTTCCGCAGGCCGCGCGACCCATGCTTACGCGGCCAATGACGGCCGCTCCAATTCAACCGTATGGAGACCGCCATGACCAAGTCCAAGACCATCGTCGCGGCGCTTGCCGCGCTTACTCTTGCCACCACTTTCACCGCCATCGGCGGCCAAGCCCAGGCCGGCCCGCATTTCGGCCATCACGGCTGGGGCATCGGCGCCGGTTTTGTCGCCGGCACGTTGATCGGCGCGGCCGCAGCGTCATCGAATGCCTATTACAACGATACCGCTTACTCGTGCCGCTACGTCGGCCGTTACGACCGCTGGGGCAACCTGCGCACCGTGAAGGTCTGCGACGTCGTCCCCTACTGATCTCTTTTATCGGCTACGGTCGGCGCCAGCCCCCGTCCACCCTCGCGCCGATCGATAAGACCCGCCCGGCCAGTCCCCGCGCCCAAGTCGGCTATAGCCGACTTGGGCATTAAGATTGCTGATCTCGGGTAAACCCGAGATCAGTGGCGGGTCGCTTTTTATAAGCCGCGTGCGGCAGGCCGGCGCGACCATCGTCCGCTTACACAATCCGCGCAGATGTTTTCACCTTCGCTTAAGAAAATGTCAGCTTGTGGTGAAACTTGCTGCCGTCGGGAGCTTTTTCTTCTCGACGACTGAGATGCTTGGATCCAGCCAGAATCCCCAAACCGCAGAACCTAAGACGAGCAGGCTGGCAGCAACAATGAATGGTGCCTGCCACGATCCGAACTGGACTAAGACGCCGAAGACAATTGGCGACAGCGCGCCACCAATGTTTCCCGCCATGTTCATCATCCCGGATACGGTCCCCGAATGTTCGCCACCCATATCCATGGGCACTGCCCATGAAGGCCCAATGGTACATTCCAGAAAGAACATGGCGGCGGTCAGGCAATACACCGCGGTATAGGCATCCTCGGTCATCGCGGCGGGCACGATGAAAACCGCGCAGCCCAGCATGCCCGTGATGGCGACCGCCCGCCGGGCGAATTTGATGTTGCCGGTTTTTGCCAGCAGCCAGTCCGTCGCCAGTCCGCCGACGGTATCGCCGACGACGCCGGCCCACAGCGGTAGCGACGCAAAGATGCCGACCTTGATCAGCGTGAAATGCCTGAATTCAATCAGGTAGGACGGCAACCAGCTTAGGAAAATCCACAGGCAGTACACGTACGTGAAATAGGCGCACATGATCGCCCACATATTGGGCGACCGCAGCATGATTCCCCACGGTACGGTGGGTTTCTTGACGGTCTTGACGCTCAGTGCATTGCCCTGCGCGTCGGTGCCGCGGATATATTTGAGCTCCTCCGCGTTCACCAGCGCGTGGTCTTCCGGATGGTCGCGATAAGCGAAGTACCACAACACCGACCACACCAAGCCAACCGCACCGCAGATATAGAAGACCGACCGCCAGCCAAGCGTCGTCATGATCAGCACGACGAGCGGCGGCGCGATGGCGGCCCCGAGGCGGCTCGCGCTGTGCGTGATGCCTTGCACAAAGCCGCGCTCATGCTTCGGATACCAGAGCTGCATAGCGCGCGTTGCCCCGGGAAACGCACCGCCTTCGCCCACGCCAAAAAGAAAGCGAAGCGCCACGAACGACGTTGCGCCGCTGGCCACTGCCGTCGCCGCCGTCATAACCGACCAATAAGTGACAATTGTCGTGAGAACCTTGCGCGGGCCGAAACGGTCGCTGACCCAGCCGCCGGGAACCTGAAACAGCGCATAGGCCCAGACAAAGGCGCTGAAGATCACACCCATGGTGATTTTGTCGAAACCGAATTCCTTGCTGATCTCCGGCGCCGCCGTCGAGATGTTCACCCGGTCGAGATAGGTGATGAGGTACATCAAGCTGATCAATCCCAGGATATACCAGCGGCCCTTGCTGCGCCGTGTGGTTGGCTGTTCCATGTTGCGTTTCCCCTCTATCCAGACGCCTTGATACCTCTAGTGAGCTGGCCTTTGCGTTTGACCCCATTGTGCGGGTATTGGGCGTAAGTTCAAGCGGTGCTTTGTCATGGCCGGGCGTTACGGATTTGTGCCCGCCGCGACACTCATCGCCAGCACGCGGGCGACGTGCAGCGCAGCGCGATCGGCGCCGTCGCGGATCTGATGCCGACAGGAAGTGCCGTCGGCCACAATCAGCGCGTCCGCGGGCCCCTTGCGCACCGCCGGCAGCAACGACAGCTCGCCCATCTTGAGCGAGACGTCGATGGTCGCGGCGTCGTAGCCGAAACTGCCCGCCATGCCGCAGCAGCTCGATTCGACGGTTTCGACGCTCAATTCCGGGATCATCCTGAGCACGTTCTCGACTGCGCCCATGGCGTCGAAGGCCTTCTGGTGGCAGTGGCCGTGCAGCATCGCCTTTCTCGGCAATGCGCCGAGCGGCAATTTCAAGCGGCCTTCCTTCTGCTCGCGGGCGAGGAATTCCTCCAGCAGCAGCGCCTGTCCCGCCAGCGCGTCGGCGGCTTCGCTTTTGATGAGCGCCGGCAGCTCGTCGCGGAAGCCGAGCAGACAGCTCGGCTCGAGGCCTATCACCGGCACGCCGCGCGACACATAGGGCGCGAACGCAGCCAGCGTGCGCTCCATCTCGCGCTTCGCCTGATCGACCCGCCCGACCGATAAAAACGTGCGGCCGCAGCACAGCGGGCGCGCGTCACCGTCCGTCGGCAACACCGCATGCACGCGATAGCCGCCGGCCACCAGCACGCTCAGCGCGGCATCTAGATTCTCGCGCTCGAAATAGCGGTTGAAGGTATCGGCGAACAACACGACCTCGCGGATCGGCTCAGCCGACGGCGCGGCGTTGTAGGCCCAGTCGGAACGGTCGCGATAAGTGTCCTGGCGCCATGTCGGCAGGCTGCGCCGCCGCGAAAAGCCCGCGAATATCTCGGACGCTTTGCGCAACGTTGGAATGCGGTCGCGCAGATTGGCCAGCAAGGGCCAGCGCGCGGCATAGGGCGCGTAATGCGGCAGGAAGCCGACCAGTCGGTCGTGCAGCGTGAGGCCATGCTTGGCCGCGCGCGCCGCCAGCACTTCGATCTTCATGCGCGCCATGTCGACGCCGGTCGGGCATTCGCGCCGACAGGCCTTACAGGAGACGCACAGCTTGAGCGTCTCGGCCATCTCGTCGGAGGCGAGCGCGTCGGGCCCGAGCTGGCCGCTGAGCGCGAGCCGCAGTGTATTGGCGCGCCCGCGCGTGACGTCGCGCTCGTCGCGCGTCACCCGATACGATGGGCACATGGCGCCGCCCGTCAATTTCCGGCAGGCGCCGTTGTTGTTGCACATCTCGACCGCGCCCTGGAACCCATTGCCGGTGCCGGTATAGGCCGACCAGTCGAGATGGGTCGTGATGGCTTCGCCGTGATAGCCGGGCGCGTAGCGCAACAGGCTGCGGTCGTCGAATTTCGGCGGGCGCACCACCTTGCCGGGATTGTAGAGGCCGTTCGGATCGAAGCGGTCCTTGACCTCCTCGAACGCACGCGCGAGGCGCGAGCCGAACATCGGCTCGTTGAACTCGGAGCGCACCAGCCCGTCGCCATGCTCGCCGGAATGCGAGCCTTTGTAGTCGCGCACCATGGCGAACGTCTCCTCGGCGATTTCGCGCATGGCATGCACGTCTTTTTCGAGCCGCAGGTTGAGCACTGGCCGCACATGCAGGCAGCCGGAGCCGGCATGGGCGTACCAGGTGCCGCGGGTGCCGTGCTTCTCGAAGATCGCCGTGAGCCGGCTGGTGTAGTCGGCGAGATGCTCGAGCGGCACCGCGCAATCCTCGACGAAGGAGATCGGTTTACCCTGCTCCTTCATCGACATCATGATGTTGAGGCCAGAGGTGCGCAGGTCGGTGATGGCGGCCTGCAGATCGGCATTGAGCACCTCGATCATGCCGCCCCATTTTTCGCCGCTCTTGTCCCAGCCAAAGCCGAGATCGCCAATCATGTCCTTGAGCTTGCGCAGCCGGCGCAGGTTTTCCTCGTAATTGTCCTCGCCGAATTCGACCAGCAGGATGGCGGCGGGGGTGCCGCGCACGAGTTTGTCCAACGTCGGCCGGAACATCGGGTTTTCGCCCGCCAGCTCGATCATGGTGCGGTCGATCAGTTCCACCGCGATCGGCAGCAGGTGCACGATATGCCGGGTAGCCTCCATCGCTTCGCGGAAGTTGCCGAAGTGGCAAGCGCCGACCGCGCGGCGGCCGAGCAGCGGTGACAGTTTCAGTTCGATGCGGGTGGAAAAGCCGAGCGTGCCTTCCGAGCCGACCAGCACGTGGGCGAGATTGATGTCGTTCTTGCCGGGCACCAGCGCGTCGAGATTNNTAGCCGCCGACGCGGCGCTGCACCTTGGGGAAGCGCGCGGCGACTTCGTCGGCTTCACGCGCGCCGATGGCGAGCAGGTCCTTGGCAAGCGGCCGCAGCGGCGCCGGCACGTCATTGAGGTTGCCACCGATACGGCCGAAATGCGCCAGCGTGCCGTCTGCCAGCACGGCCTCGATCGCGAGCACGTTGTCGCGCATGGTGCCGTAGCGCAGCGAGCGCCCGCCGCAGGAATTGTTGCCGGCCATGCCGCCGATGGTGGCGCGCGAGGCGGTGGAAATATCGACCGGGAACCACAGCCCGTGCGGCTTGAGCTGGCGATTGAGAGCGTCGAGCACAATCCCGGGCTCGACCGTGCAGCGCGCGCCCTTGAGGTCGAGATCGAGGATGCGGGTGAGGTATTTGGAACAGTCCACCACCAGCGCTTCGCCGACGGTCTGCCCGGCCTGCGAGGTTCCGCCGCCGCGCGCCAGCACGCTGACGCCTTCGGCGCGGGCAAGCCCAATCGCCCGTTCGGCTTCCTCGATGGTGCGGGGGGCGACCACGCCGACCGGCATGATCTGGTAATGCGAGGCGTCGGTGGCGTAGCGGCCGCGGCTGAAGCGGTCGAACTGCACCTCCCCGCTCAATTCGGCCTTCAGCCGCCGTTCCAGGCCGGGCATTACGACCGCCACGGCGTTTTTCCTTGTTGGGCTACGTTCAGCCTATGCATAGACGGCTTGTTTGCTGTGCGGAAAACCGCTTGACCGCAATGTTACATTCATAGTTCAACGCCACAAGCGCCGCGCCCTCGCCGGGACCGGGCCGTGGTTAAGCCACGAAAATCCATGAAAAGCTGCGGTTTAGGAGCGAATGCCAATGGCTAAGAATTCATCGCGTGCGGTGGGACGTCATTTTCTTCAGATTCCGGGGCCGACCGCGCTTCCCGACCGCGTCTTGCGGGCGATGGATACCCCCATCATCGACCACCGCGGCCCGGAATTCGCCAGGCTGACCAAGAAGTGCCTGGAGGGCATCAAGACCATCTTCAAGACCAGCAAGCCGGTGATCATCTACACCGCCACCGGCACCGGCGCCTGGGAAGCCGCGCTGGTCAACACGCTGTCGTCCGGCGACAAGGTGCTGATGGTGGAGACCGGCCAGTTCGCGACACTCTGGAAGAAAATGGCCGAGAAGATCGGCCTGAAGCCTGAATTCATCGCCACCGACTGGCGCCAGGGCGCCGACCCGAAGGCGATCGAAGCCAAGCTGCGCGAGGACAAAAACAAAGAGATCAAGGCGGTTTGCGTCCTGCATAACGAAACCTCGACCGGCGCGCTGACCCCGATCGCGGAGATCCGCAAGGCGATTGACGCGGCCGGCCATCCGGCGCTGTTCTTCGTCGACACCATCTCCTCGCTGGCGTCGACCGACTACCGGCACGACGAATGGGGCGTCGACGTCTCCGTCGGCGGCGCGCAGAAGGGCCTGATGCTGCCGCCCGGCATGTCGTTCAACGCGGTGAGCGACAAGGCGCTGGCCGCGAACAAGACGGCCAAGCTGCCGAAGTCGTTCTTCGCCTGGGACGACATGCTGGCTATGAACAAGGTCGGCTTCTTCCCTTACACCCCGGCGACGCAAATGCTGCAAGGCCTTAGCGTCGGCATCGACATGCTGCACGAGGAAGGGCTCGACAACGTGTTCGCCCGCCACCATCGGTTGGCGGAAGCCACCCGCCGCGCGGCGAAAGCCTGGGGACTGGAAAACCTCAACAAGAACGCCAGCCAATATTCGCCGACGATCACCGCGATCCTGCTGCCGGAAGGGCATGACGCCGACAAGTTCCGCGCGCTGGCGCTCGAGCACTTCAACATTTCTTACGGCGCGAGCTTCGGCGCCTATGCCGGCAAGTATTTCCGCATCGGCCATCTCGGCGATATCAACGACACCATGCTGATGGGCGCGCTCGCCGCCACCGAGATGGCGCTGTCGCTCGCCGGCATTCCGCACAAGAAGGGCGGTACGCAGGCGGCGTTGGATTACCTGATCTCGGCGCATGGCAGCGCCGCCAAGCAGGCGGCGGAGTAATCGTTCACGCCGCGCTGGTCTCGCTCGCCAAAACGCGGGCGACGAATTCCGCGATCGCAGCAAGCGTCGCCTCCGGCGCGTCGCGTTGCGGCGAGTGACGCGCGCCGGGCAGCAGCGCCACTTCGACCGGGCAATAGCATTCTTGGTTCGCGACCTCGATCTGCTTCACCGTTCCGTATTGATCGTCCTTCCCCTGCACGATCAGGATCGGCACGCGGATATAGGCGAGATATTCGGTGATGTCCCATTGGCGGAAACCGGGATCGAGCCAGGCACCGTTCCAGCCCTTGAAGGCGTTGTCGACGTCGGCGTGCCAGCGCGAAAGCTTCGCGCGAAGATCGCCGGTCTCGTACGCCTCGCGCGCCTCGACGATGGAGGCGATGCCGGCATCCTCGGTGAAGAAATGCGGAGCGATCAGCACCAGGCCACCGACACGGTGGTCCTGATGGCTGCCGGCATAGATTGCGGCGATCGAGGCGCCGTCGCTGTGGCCGATCAACAGCCCGCGCTTAAAACCGATCGCATCGAGCAGGCGCGGCAGCACGTCGCGCGCCTCGTCGTGCATGTAAGTCAGCGGGCGCGGCAGGGCGACCGGGCTCGATTTGCCGTAACCGGCGCGCGAATAGACCAACACGCCGGCGCCGGTCGCGGCTGAAAGCTGGTCGGGAAAATCGGCCCACAGGCCGACGCAGCCGAGGCCCTCATGCAGCAGCACCAGCGTCGGCGCCGCATCCGGCCGCGGCCCGATCATGCGGTATTCGATATGCTGGGAGCCGATGTTGAGGAAGCCGGAATCTGCGAGGGTCATGACAAATGTTAGATGTGGTCCTCGGCGCGCAATTTGAAGCGCTGGATCTTGCCGGTGGCCGTCTTCGGCAGCTCGCTGCGGAACTCGATCCAGCGCGGATATTTGTAGGGCGCCAATTTCTGCTTGACGTGCTCCTGCAGCTTAGCGATCAGCGCATCGCTGGCCTTGTCCGGCGCTTTGAGCACAACAAAGGCTTTGGGTTTGATCAGCTTCTGCTCATCGTTCCAGCCGACCACCCCCGCCTCCAGCACATCCGGATGCGACGACAGCGCCGCCTCGACCTCGAACGGCGACACATACATGCCCGACACTTTCAGCATGTCGTCGGCGCGGCCGCAGCAGATGTAATAGCCATCGGCGTCCTCGATATATTTGTCGCCCGAGCGCGTCCATTCGCCCAGGAAGGTCGAGCGCGACTTCTCGCGATTGTTCCAATACATGATCGCAGCTGTAGGCCCGCGCACATAGAGCTCGCCCATCTCGCCCTGTTCGACCTGATCGCCGTCCTCGCCGATCAGCTTGATTTCGTAGCCGGCCACCGCCTTGCCGGTGGTGCCGTATTTGGTCGCGCCCGGCGCGTTGGTCAGATAAATATGCAGCATCTCGGTGGTGCCGAGCCCGTCGGAAATGTCGACGCCGTAGCGCTCCTTCCAGGTGCGCGCGATTTCCTCCGGCAGCGCTTCGCCGGCGGAAATGCAGCGGCGGATTTTCACCTCGGAGCGCTGCGGTGCGTTCGGGCTGGCCAGGAACGCGGCGTAGAAAGTCGGCACCGCGAAGAACACCGTGACCGGATGTTTGCGCAGCAGCGCGGCGACGCCGTCCGGCGTCGGCCGGTCGCCCAGCAGCACCGTGGTGGCGCCAACTGTTAGGGGAAAAGTCATGGCGTTGCCGAGGCCATAGGCGAAGAAAAGCTTGGCCACCGAATAGCAGACGTCGCTTTCCTTGATGCCCGCCACCGGCGTGCCGTAGAGATCGGCGGTCAGTTTCAGACTGGCATGTACATGCACCGCGCCTTTCGGCTTGCCGGTGGAGCCCGAGGTGTAGAGCCAGAACGCCATGTCGTCGCACAGCGTCGGCGCGGTGTAAGGCTCCGGCTCGTCGGCGCCGATGAGATCCTCGAACAGCCGGTAACCGTGCGGTTTGTCGCCGGAGACGATGACGTGCTCGAGGTCCGGGCTCTGCTTGATGAGCTTTTCGAATTTCGGAAACAGCGCCTCCGACACCACCAGGCATTTCGCTCGGCTGTCGGCCAGCATGAAGCGGTAGTCGTCCTCGGTGAGCAGGGTGTTGACCGGTACGGCGATGATGCCGGCCTTCAGGCAGCCGAGAAACGCGATCGGCCAGTCCACGGTGTCGAACAGCGCCAGCAGAACGCGCTCTTCGCGCCGGATGCCCAAGCCGCGCAGCGCCGCGCCGAAGCGCGCGACCCGGTCGGCGAGTTGGCCATAGCTGAGCGTGCCGCGCGCATCGATATAGGCCGGCTTGTCGGCTCTACCGGCAGCAAGATTGCGTTGCAGGACATCGGCGGCAAAGTTGTAATCGCGTGGGACCAAGCCCACCGGGTCATCCGCGCTCGGTTCGGCCGCATGCGCTTTAGCGATGGTCATTGTGTTTTCTCCCCGGACGGTCCGTATTATGCAGGGTGACGCCAAACGCCGCAATGTCGGCCAATAGGAGCCAGCGGGCATGATCTTCAGCCGGGACCGCATTCTGACCACCCATGTCGGAAGCCTGCCGCGCAACGAGAAGCTGTCCGATCTGCTGGTGCGCCAGGAAGCCGGCGAAAAGTTCGATGCCGCCGAAATGGCCGCCGAAATGGACAATGCGGTGCGCCACGTGGTGGACAAGCAGGCCTCCGCCGGCATCGACATCGGTAATGACGGCGAGCAGCAGCGGGTCGGCTTCCAGACCTATGTGCCGCAGCGCATGGCAGGCTTTGCCGGCGTGTCGAAGCGCCGGCGCGGACGCGAATTCGAGGAATTTCCCGAGCTGGTCGAGCAGCTCAAGCGGCGCTTTCCGCAGGTCAGCAAGCAGCAGAACGCGCCGGAATGCCAGGCCGAGCTGAAGTACCTCGACCTTAAGCCGATCGAGAACGAGATCGCGCGCTTCAAGCGAATTTCGGATGGCAAATTCGCCGAGCAATTCATGACGGCGCCCTCGCCCGGCATTATTTCGTCCACCATGCTCGATGCGTTCTATGGCTCGCAGGACAAATATCTCAGCGCGATTTCGCGCGAGATGAAGAACGAATATCAGGCGATCCATAAAGCGGGCTTGCTGTTGCAGATCGACGCGCCCGATCTCGCCATGGACCGCACCATGCTGTACCGCGATCTTGACGAGGCCGGCTTCGTCAAGGCGGTGGAGCGGCACGTGCAGGCGATCAACGACGGCATCGCCGGCATTCCGCGCGAGCGCGTGCGGCTGCATATTTGTTACGGCAACTGGGAAGGCCCGCACATCCACGACGTGCCGCTCGCCACCATTCTGCCGGCGCTCTATCAGGCCAAGGTCGGCGCGCTGTCGATCGAGTTCTCCAATCCGCGCCACGCGCACGAATACGCCGCGTTCAAGCAGCATCCGCTGCCCAAGGACATGCTGCTGATCCCCGGCGTGGTGGAGACCACCAGCAATTTCGTCGAGCATCCGGAGGTGGTGGCGCGCCGCATCGAGGAAGCGGTGGCTGCTGTCGGCGAGCGCGAGCGGGTGATCGCATCGACCGACTGCGGCTTCGGCACATTCACCAATCGCGAGTGGGTGATCGAGCCGGCGGTGTGGCTCAAGCTGCGCTCGATCCGGCAAGGCGCCGACATCGCATCGAGCAGGCTGTGGGGCAGGAAGGTGGCGTAGCCAACGAAGCGCGCGACGGGCTTGCCCGGTTCGCGCCAAGACAAGCGCTATCGCCCGTATTCTTGGCGGCGCCGGGTACGCCTGCTTCCCTTTTTCCTTTCCCCAAAGGGGAATGGAGCGCCGGGAGGCGCCCGGGCGGTGGTGCTAAGCCGCCCTTTGGCGGGTTGGTGCGACCCGCCGCGCGCCTACGGCAAGGTCTGGTTACCCAGACCCGCCGCTTGCGAGGCGCGCGGGCCCAATGACGTAGGGCGCTGCGCCTCCCGGCGCTTCACTGCGGCACGCGTTGTCGTGCGCGCCGCGTCCGATCCCACTTGCATGACGCCTCATGACAGCGCCCTCGGCGGACCGGACGGCATAGGAATATCATCCGTAGGAATAAAGTCAATGCCGTCGGCTGTCGCCCCGGCCGAGCGCTTCAGCGCGCGGGCCGCGGCGGGTGCGAAAACGACAGTAGAAATTGCGAAAGCAAAAGGCCGACAGCGCCGCCGATAGGGCCTATAATGTAGCCAGCCAAGCCGGCCCGGCCGGCGCAATCAAGACACGAGCAGGAGACGACTATGGACGAGAGAACGCGCCATCCGGTGAAGATCACCGCCGAGGACATCAACCCGCGCTACAACTGGGGCCGCCATCTTCCGGTGCTCGGCACCATGGGCGTCGATTTCGAGGAGCGCGTCGATTATCGCCGCATGCACCGCTACCGGCTCGGCCGGGCGCAGGCGGCGCTCGAAGCCTCCGATCTCGGCGCGCTGCTGCTGTTCGACGACAACAACATCCGTTACGTCACCTCGACCAAGATCGGCGAATGGGCGCGCGACAAGCTGTCGCGCTGGACGCTGCTGGTGCGCGGCGGCGATCCGATCCTGTGGGACTTCGGCTCGGCGGCGGTGCATCACCGGCTGTACGCGCCCTGGCTCAAGCCGGAAAACTGCAAGGCCGGCCTGGTCGGGTTGCGCGGCACCGTCGATCCCGCTTTCGGCCTGATGAAGCGCCACGCCGAGGAGATGGCCTCGATCCTGAAAGCCGCCGGCGTCGCCAAGATGCCGATCGGCGTCGACATCATCGAGCCGCCGATGATGTTCGAGCTCGAAAAAGCCGGACTGAAGATCAAGGACGGCCAGCAGATCATGCTGAGCGCGCGCGAGTTGAAGTCAGCCGACGAGATCGCGCTGCTCAACCGCGCCGCCGCCATGGTGGATGGCGCCTACGACCTGGTCAACGAAATACTGCGCCCGGGCGTGCGCGAGAACGACATCGTCGCCGAGGTCAACAAGTTCCTCTACACGCACGGTTCCGACGACGTGGAGGCGGTCAACGCCATTTCCGGCGAGCGCTGCAGTCCACACCCGCATAACTTCACCGACCGCATGATCCGCCCCGGCGATCAGGCGTTCTTCGATATCTTGCAGAGCTTCATGGGCTATCGCACCTGCTACTACCGCACCTTCAATGTCGGGCGCGCCACGCCGGCGCAGCACGATGCCTACAAGATGGCGCGCGATTGGCTCGACAACGCCATGGCCCGCATCAAGCCCGGCGCCAGCACCGCGCATATCTGCGAAGTGTTTCCGAAGGCGGAGGAATTCGGCTTCCCCGACGAGATGACGGCATTCGGCCTGCAGTTTGCGCACGGCCTCGGCCTCAATCTGCATGAGCGGCCGATCATCTCGCGCGTGGTCTCGATGGACCACCCGACCGAGATCAAGGAAGGCATGGTTTTCGCGATCGAGACCTATTGCCCGGCCACCGACGGCTTTTCCGCCGCGCGCATCGAGGAAGAGGTCGTGGTCACCGACAAAGGCTGCCGCGTGATCTCGCTGTTCCCGGCCGAGGAATTGCCGATCGCGCATCGGTATTGAGAGACGGCTGCAGCCTCTGCTTCACCTCTCCCATGGGGAGAGGTCGGCGCACGAAGTGCGCCGGGTGAGGGAAAATTGACTATCGAGAGTCACTTGCCCCCTCACCCAACCCTCTCCCTAGCCGAAGTCGGATCTATCCGATTTCGGCCAGTCTAAAATGCCGAACTCGGGTAAACCCGAGTTCGGGTGGGAGAGGGAGTCCGGCTGCATTCGTGGTACCGGGGCTAGCTTTTCCCGCCCAGGTCCTTCTGCGCCAGCATCGCCGCCGGCAGCGCGACGCTCATGGAATCCACCATCGAGGTCGGGATCAGGATGGTGGCGCCGCGCTCCTTGGTGGTCTCGTAGATGATGTTCATGGCGCGCAGATGCAACGCGGCCGGCTCGCCGGCATAGGTCCGCGCCGCGTCGACAAACTTTTGCGCAATCGCCGCCTCGGCGGAGCCGAGGATCACGCGCGCTTCCTTCTCGCGCTCGGCCTGCGCCTGGCGCGACATGGCGTCCTGCAAGGCCTCCGGAATGGCGACGTCGCGGATCTCCACCGAATTGACCGAGATGCCCCAATCGGCGGTCTTGCGCGCGATCTCGCTGCGCAGCACCTCGTCCGCCGCCTTGCGCTCGGCCAGCAGCGCCGACAGAAGCGACGAGCCGATCATTTCGCGCAAAGACGTCTGCGCCACCCGGTCGATGGCCTGGCGGTAGTCGGTGATGTTGAGCGCGGCGCGCTGGGCGTCGTGCACGTGCCAGAAGATGACGGCATCGACATTGACCGGCACCGTGTCGCGGGTGAGCGCCTGCTCGGCGTTGAACTGCGTGGTCTGGATGCGCTCGTCGATGACGGCGGCGATGGCGTCGATGACCGGGATGATCATGAACAGCCCCGGCCCCTTCACACCCGACAATTTGCCGGCGCGCAGGATCACGAAGCGCTCCCAGTTGTTCGCCATCTTGAGCGAGAATAACGTGAGCGCCGCCACGATGAAGAAGACGGCTCCGGCCTGCGGCATTTGCGCCATGACCAAAAGGGCGCCGATGGCGCCGAGAACGACGGTGACGAGCAGGGTGATGGGATTCATGGGTCAAGGCCTCCGTATTTGAAAAATAACGTGGCGCGGCGGGCACTATGCGCCGGTGCCTCGTCGCTCGCTAGTATCTCGAAAGCGGTACTCCCTGCGAACGATGCGCTTGCTTCTCCACAATCGCAACCTCGCAAGGCTTACGCCCACTACCGTGCTAGACTACGCCAGTATTCCTCAATTAGCTTTTTGCACGTCAGGTCTCTCCGAACGTTCATAGAAACGCTGCTTCTTTGAAGCGCAGCTAAAAGATCATTTTCTACAACAGCCAAGTCACTTTGGGAGAAACCGACGGCTGTGCCAAAAATTCGCTGCACGTCGCTGGGGCGTGCTGGCTTGATTAGCTCCATATTTGGTTCGTGAAAAGCAAAACCCAAAAATACGATAGACTGAGCTTCTTCAACTAATTTTCGCATTTTAGAGAGAGCAGATTCGTCTTCGATACGCTGACTGAAAGTCTTAAGTTGAGCTGAAGCCTCAAGCAATTTGGCCCCGTTTATTTGGGCACCAAATGAGATCCCTAAAGGCTCTTGCCACGGTAATCTCCCAACAACGCCATACGGATGCAGCAATGTAAGCTTGGATACAAGTTGTTGGGCGTTCTCAATCGTAATCCGATAGTAGTTAGCAGTAGCATAAACTAAAAAATGCTCGATACAGCGATCATAATTAAAGACAATGAATGATACGTTTTCAAAAACTTTCCCAACATCTTCTTTTCGAACATTCTCAGTTAGAAGCTGGAAAAAGTTTGCATACCACGTTTCGTTTAAGCCGCTCATGTCTATACCGCTTGCCTCGGGAAGTTTGAAGAACAAGCGGCTCTGTCGCTCTGCTTCAAGAATGCACTCAACGATGGCTAGCTTTCCGCACAATTCTATTTTTTCGTCCGAGCTGTGGGCATCTAAATAATTATCGATTGACAGTGCTTGGGGCATAGCATCCCGAATTGCCCACGCGGCATCTAAATACGAATTAATATCTCTATAGTTGTTGTGTGGCGGAACAGGGCGTCGAATTGCATCTGGAATTAAATAGCTACCTGAAATCTGCTTGTATCCTTGCTCAACCTGTATATCGAGCTTGTCGGCAATTTTCCTGGCCAACTCCTTGCTAGTCGGCAATGAGGCTTCATTGCTCGCGCCTGCGCCGACTACAAATAAAGTTTTCGACCTGAACATCAAGCGATCCCTCTCGACCGGATGCGAGCTAATTCTGGCGTAAATGCGGGAAGCGCTCGCTCAGCAAGGAGCCGGGATAAAAAGTCGGTTTGAACGCCGGATGCGCGCGGATGTTATCGAACCAGGTCACGATGCGCGGCAGATCCTGCCAACCGGGCAGGCCGAGATCGTCCATGCGCACCAGCGCCGGCATCACCGCCACGTCGGCGAGCGTGATCTTTTTGCCGAGCAGCCACGGTCCGCCGCTCTTTTCGATCTCAGCATCCATGCGCTCATAGGTGCGGCGCAGGCGGGTGAGCGCCGCGTCCATTTCAGACTTCGAAAATCCGGTCTGCCCCATGGCCAACATGAATTCCCGGCGCAGCGGCTTGCTCTCCGCCATCGCCACGAAAGCCGCGCGGCTCATCTTCTGGAAGCTGGGCAGGAAGGCGAGGTTGAAGGTCGGCACCCGCACCGCCGCCGCCGGCATCTCGTCGATGAAATGCATCAGCGCGCGCATGTGGGCGCGCTCGACCGCGGATTCCGGCGTGAAGCTTACCTGCGGCGCAACCTCGTCGAGATATTCGGTGATGACGGTGGAGTCGATCACGATCGCGCCGTCGTGGTCGAGGGTGGGCACCACCCCATTCGGATTGAGCTTGAGATAGTTGGGCTTGAGCTGGTCGCCTTCGAGCAGATTCAGCTTCACTTCGTCGAACGGAATTTTTTTAGCGTTGAACACAAAGCGAACCCGCTGGCTGCAGGTCGATTGCGGCGCGTTGTAGAGCTTGAAGGTCATGCGCGTTTCCCGGTTTTCGCCGTTTCTCATACGAATAGTGCGTTATTCGGGCGGAACAAATCCAGCAATGAATTTATGAGCAATTTACTTGTGATATATGCGCGCGACAGGTTGAGTGGACCTCGTGCGCAGCCGCCGTTTTCCTCCCTTTTGGCTTTAACGGCGGCGTGAATCCTCCACCTTATGCACACAGGGCCCCAGCGATGGGGCCCTTTTTTTGTGTGCGCGCGGTCCAGCCGCGCGATGACGGCGTTGGGCCTTACTCCAACCCGGTCGGCACGTTCTTGTTTTCCGGCGTGAGCTTCATGCCGGCGGCGAGCGCCATGGTTTCGGCCAGCGCGGCGAAGTCCTTCTGGATGTATTCCTCCGGATTTTTTTGCAGCATGGCTGCGCCGAAATGGGTTTGCAGCACCTCGCGCGTCGCCGCGGTGACTGGCATCGGCACGTCCCATTCGCGGCCGAGCGCGAGCCCGAGATCGAGATCCTTGCGCAGCAACTCGGGCGTAAAGGTCGTGGTCCAGTCGAGATTGACCAGCGCCGGCGTCTTGTACTTGGTGAACATCGAGCCCATCACGCCGTTGTTCATGAACGCCAGGAACGCGTGGCGCGGCACGCCCATCTTGTTGGCGAGCAGCGTGATCTCGATCAGGTTCTCGATCACCACCCCGAGCATGACGTTGTGCGCGATCTTGCAGATGCGCGCGAGCTCGCCGTCGCCCACGTAGGAGACGCCCTGCGGCGCGAACACCTCGATCAGCGGCATCGCCACTTTGGCGTCGGCCTCGGGACCGGACACCACGGACGACAGTTTGCCGGCCTTGATCACCTTGGCGTTGCCGGATACCGGCGCGGCCAGGAAGCTTACGCCGCGTTCGGTCAGCCGCTTGCGGATGGCGGCGGATTCCTCGACCGAGATCGACGAGCAATCGACCAGCATCTTCGGCTTCTTGGCGCCGCTGAGCAGGCCATCTTTGCCGAAGACGACTTGTTCGACGTCCTTGCCGGTGGAGACGATCGCGAACACCACGTCGCAACCGGCGAGATCGACCGGCTTGTCGACGATCTTGCCGCCTTTGGCGGCCAACGGCTCGGCCTTGGCGCGGGTGCGGTTCCAGATCGTCACATCATGGCCGGCCTTGAGCAGGCGCTCGGCCATCGGCGTGCCCATGCGGCCGACCCCGATCCAGCCGATCTTTGGTGCATTCTTCGACATCACGAAACTCCCGTTAAAACCCTGCCGCGGCACCCCGGCCGTGCCGGGCGTTTAGCCGGTCTGGACACAATTCGCCAGCGTGAAACCGTTGCCCACGCATGCCGGCCCGGTGGGCCTGATCCCGACGCCGCGCATGCTTGTGGTACCGGTTGAATGGGCATTATCCTGCCCCGCAGGGACGCAAAAAAGGCCGGTAGATTAAGGCCGCCGCTCGAAGGCCCCCACCAAGGGACCGGCGCCAGCGGCAACGGGAGGAGTTTTCAGCGCCGCGATGCAGGATGCCGTCACCACCATAGAAGTGGCAGGCGCGCCGCAACGGCCGGCGAGCGTCGGCCGCGAGCGCTGGCGCGGAATCGCGCGCAATGCTTTTCCGTTCGCGGTGGTCGGCACCCTCTGGGAGATCGTCGCCTGGGCCGGCGTATTCCCGCACCGGCTGTTTCCGACGCTGGAGGAAGTGGCGCTGTCGTTTTACCAGCTCACGGTCTCCGGCATCCTTCCGCATCACGCCATCGAGACCGTGATCCGCCTGCTCTCCGGCTTCACGCTCGCCGCGGTGTTCGGCGTGACCATCGGCGTGCTGATGGGGCGCTCGCGCCGGGCCGAGGACATCTTCCTGCCGCTGGTGAGCATCTGCGCGCCGATCCCCGGCCTCGCCTATGCGCCGCTGTTTTTGCTTTGGTTCGGGCTCGGCAACTTCTCCGCCGTGCTGCTGGTCGGCTTCGTGGCGGCGTTTCCGATCATCTTCAATAGTTGGACCGGGGTGAAGGCGGTGAAGGAAATCTGGGTGCGCTCGGCGCAATCCATGGGCGCCGACGACCGGCGGCTGTTCAGCCACGTGATCCTGCCGGGCGCGCTGCCCTACATCCTGACCGGCCTGCGGCTCGGCCTGGCGCAGGCCTGGCGTATTCTGGTCGCGGTGGAGATGCTCGCCGCCGTGCCCTGGGGCCTCGGCTGGCTGATCTTCGGCGCGCGCGAATTCCTCAACACCGACGTCATGATGGCGGGCATCGCGATGATCGGCATCATCGGTCTGACGCTGGAGAAATTCGTATTCGAGAAGATCGAGCACTACACCGTCGTGCGCTGGGGAATGATCACCTCATGACCGAGAACGGACAAACCATCCGCTCGCTCGTGCGCGCCGCCATCACGCTGGCCGCGGCGGCGGCGGTCTACGAGGCGGCGGCGCGCAGCGGCTATTTCGCGCCGGCGCTGCTGCCGACGCTGCCGATCATCGCGCATACTTTGTTCGCGATGCTCGCCGACGGCAGCATCATCGAGCACGCCGCCTTCACGCTGTACCGGGTGATGTTCGGATTCTCGCTCGCCGTGGTGGTCGGCCTGCCGCTCGGCATCCTGATGGCGCGCTACCGGCGCATCGAGCACTTTTGCCTGCCGCTGGTGAGCGCGCTGATGCCGATCCCCTCGTTCGCGCTGGTGCCGCTGTTCATGCTCTGGTTCGGCATCGGCAATCTGACCACGATCCTGATCGTGTTCTACGCCGCCACCTTCCCGATGCTGTTCAACACCTGGTCGGGGGTGCGCTCGGTCAATCCGATCTGGTTGCGCGCGGCAGGCGCCATGGGCGCCGACGAGAATTCGCTATTCTGGAAGGTGATCATTCCCGGCGCCTCGCCCTTCATCATCACCGGCATGCGGCAAGCATTTTTGCGCGCGTGGATCGCGGTGGTGGGCGCCGAAATGATCGCGGCCTCCGACTGGGGGCTCGGCTGGGTGATCTTCGACGCCAAGGAATTCCTCAACACCGACATCATGCTGGCCTCGTTGGTCGTCATCGGCGGCATCGGCTTCGTGTTCGAGCGCGTGGTGTTCGGTTCGCTCGAGCGCGCGACGGTGTTGCGCTGGGGCATGACGCGCACGGCCAAGGGATAAAACGGATGAGTGAAGTGTCTGCGACCGATCCGGTGCTCTGGAGCGTCGACGAGCGCGGCGTCGCGCGCGTCACCCTCAATCGTCCCGAGGTCTACAACGCCTATAACGGCGACATGATCGCCGCGCTGCTGAAGGCGTACGACGCGCTCGGTGGAAAATCCTTGCGCGCGGTGGTGATCGCCGGCAAGGGACGCAATTTTCAGGCCGGCGCCGACATCAATTGGCTCGACGCGGTGCGGCGCTCGTCGCCGCAAGAAAACTTGCGCGCCTCGCGCATGACCGCGCAAGCGGTGCAGCGGCTCAATCTGCTGCCCGTGCCAACGGTTGCGCTGGTGCAAGGCGCCTGCTTCGGCGGCGGCACCGGCATCGTTGCCGCCTGCGACATCGTGATCGCCGCCGATAACGCAAAGTTCTCGATCGCCGAAGTGCGCATCGGGGTCGCCGGCACTATCATCATCCCGCAGCTCAACGACGCCATCGGCCTGCGCCAGGTGCGGCGCTATGCGCTCACCGGCGAACGCTTCGACGCCAAGGAGGCCCACCGCATCGGGCTGGTGCACGAAATCGTGCCGCTGGCCGAGTTGGAAGCCGCCGGCGAGCGCATCGTCGATGAGCTGCTGACCAATGGGCCGCAGGCCGTCGCCCAGACCAAGATCTGCGCGTTGCGCTCGGCCTGGAGCCCTCTCGACGACGCGGCGTTCAGCGCCCTGATCGAAAGTCATGCCGCCAAACGTCAATCGGACGAGGCCGCGGAAGGATTTGCCGCGTTCCGCGAGAAACGCCCGGCGCTCTATAACGCCGCAAGAAAGACAAAAGGCTAAAGGCGGAAACAAAGAATGCTCCCGATTGAAATTCGCGACGTGACGCTCACCTACGACACGCCCGGCGGCAAGGTGCCCGGCGTCAAGGACGTCAGCTTCAACATCGACGCCTCGGAGTTCCTCTGCATCGTCGGCCCGTCCGGCTGCGGCAAATCGACCTTGCTCAACATGATCGCCGGATTCCTGGCGCCGGCCTCGGGCGAAATCCGCATCGGCGGCAAGGCGGTCACCGGCCACGGCATGGACCGCGGCGTGGTGTTTCAGGATTTCGCCCAGCTGTTCCCCTGGCGCACCGCGCTCGGCAATGTCTCGTTCGGGCTGGAAATGAAGGGCGTTCCCAAGCAGGAGCGCGAAACCATCGCGCGCGAGCAGTTGCGGCTGGTCAAGCTGGAGAAGTTCACCGGCTCGTTCCCGCATCACCTGTCCGGCGGCATGCAGCAGCGGGTCGCCATCGCCCGCGCGCTGGCGTACAATCCGGCGGTGCTGTTGATGGACGAGCCGTTCGCGGCGCTCGACGCGCTGACGCGCGACGAGATGCAGCGGCTGCTCGCGGAGGTGTGGCGGGAAACCCGCAAGACAGTGATTTATGTAACGCACAATGTCGCGGAAGCGGTCTATCTGGCGGATCGCGTGGTGGTGATGACGCCGCATCCCGGAACGGTTAAAGCCGTGATCAAGATTCCGCTGCCGCGCCCGCGCGACCCGCTCAGCGTCGAATTCGTCGAATGCCAGAAGGAATTGTTGCGCTATCTCGGCCATGACGCGAACCCGAGCGAGACGGAAAAATCGGCGGTCAACGGGAAGTTAAAATCAGGAGCATGATCCCGAAAAAGCCTGTCCCGGACTTGATCCGGGATGGGAACCGGTTTTCGGANNCGCAAGTAAATAGAGGGAGGATGAGCATGGCACTTCTGCAAAAGGGAATCACCCGCCGCCATGCGCTGGCGGCCACCGGCGCCGGCGTGCTGGCGGCGGGGTTCGGCGTGCGCGGCGCCAGCGCGGCGCTGGAGACGGTGCGGCAGGGCTACCAGACCAACATGTGGGGCATGCCGACCTACTACCTGCTGCGCTCCGGCTTGCTGGAGAAGCACGGCGTCAAGTTCGAGGAATTCGCGGTGCCGTCGGGCAACCTCACCATGCAGCAGATGGTGGCGCGCCAGGTCGACATGGGCACCTATGCCGGACCTTCATTTGCCATCGGCAGCGACAAAGGCGGCCTGGTCGCCATTGCCATGATCGAATATGTCGGCAAGACCGCGCGCGTGATGGCGCGCAAGGATCTCGGCATCACCAAGGTCGAGCAGCTGCGCGGCAAGAACGTCGCCAACCAGAGCGGTTCGTCCACCGGCAACATCTTCGTCGACCAGATCGCGGCCGGCGCCGGCCTGCACAAGGGCGACTACCAGGAAATCCGCATGGATGTGAACAACATGGTGGCCGCCATGGCGGCCAAGACCGTGGACGCCATGGTCAATGTCGAGCCCTACAACGCGATCGCGGAAGCCGACGGCCTCGCCAATACGCTGGTGGACTTCTACAGCTTCGACAAGCTGCCGGTGTTCATGGCGGCCACGCCCGAATTCGTGGAGAAGAGCCCGGCCACCGTGGTCGCCTATCTCAAGGCATGGCTCGACGTGGCGAAGGACTTCAAGGAGCAACCGAAAAAGGTCGCCGACACGATCTACTCGTTCTACACCTCGAAGGGCTACAAGATGGCGCCCGACACCTTCGCCAAGGCGATCGCGTGCGTCGAGGTCGCTCCCGGCTGGCCGGCCGACATCAAGCCCTATATGCAAAAGCAGGCGGAAATCCTGCTCAAGGAAAAGAAGATCAAGGCAATCCCCGACTGGAACAAGGCCTTGCGCGAGGAATTCCTCAAGCAGGCCAGCGCCTAACGCGTTTTCAACCCACCGCGAGGCCGGCGCGCCCGCGCCGGCCTTTCCACGACAACCGCCAGCACCGGAGACCTGAATGCCCGCCGCAAGCAATCCGCTTACCCAGACCGGGGAACCCATCACCTGGAATTTCAAGCTGCTCGCGCAGAACGATCTTGGCGGCTTCGGCGGCATGGGCGAAGGCATGGCGGTGCAGATCGCCAAGGACGGCCGCCGCATCATCTGGCTGGCGCATGAGAGCGCGCCGAAGAATTTCACCGGGGTCGATGTGTCCGATCCACGCCATCCGAAGGTGGTGGTGCAGACCGCGCTGCCGCAGGCGCACATGCGCTCGAATTCGCTGGAAATGACCGGCGATATCCTGGCGGTGGCCTATCAGACGCAGAAAACCGGACAGCAGCCGGCCGGACTGGAGCTGTTCGACGTGTCGGTGCCGGAGAAGCCGCGCTCGATTTCGTTCTTCGATTGCTCGGGCGCGACCTCGCGCGGCGTGCATCAATTGTGGTTCTGCGACGGCGAATACGTCCACATGGCGTCGGGCGCGCCTGACTTCAAGCCGAGCAATCCGCTCGACGATCAGTTCTACCGCTGCATCGACGTGCGCAATCCAGCCAAGCCGGTCGAGGTCGGCCGCTGGTGGATGCCGGGCACCAGCGCCACCGATAACGTCGCGCCGCCGCCGCGCCACCCGCTCGACAAGGGCTACCGCGCGCACAACACCAACGTCTATCCGGACCGGCCGGACCGGCTGTATCTGTGCTACATCGACGGCGGCATGTTCGTGATGGACATCAAGGACAAGGCCAATCCGAAGCCGATCTCGCACTGGACCAATTCGCCGCCCTATACCGGCTTCATGCACACGGCGGTGCCGCTGTTCGATCGAAATCTCATGCTGGTCACCGACGAATCGACCGAGAACAGCGCCAAGGACTGGCCGAAGCTGATCTGGGTGCTCGACATGCGCGACGAGACGCATCCGATCTCGATCGCCACCTGCCCGCTGCCGCCGGTCGACGCCTATGCCAATCGCGGCGGCCGTTTCGGCGCGCACAACATCCATGAGAATACCCCGGGGCCAACCGCCTGGAAGTCCGACCAGATCGTGCTCGGCACTTTCTTCAACGGCGGCCTGCGTGCCTATGATATTTCCAATCCGTATCAGCCCAAGGAAGTGGCCGCCTTCGTGCCGCCGGCGCCGAAGGGCTCACCGGTCGGCGCCATTCAGCTCAACGACGTGTATGTGGACGAGCGCCAGATCGTTTACACCATGGATCGCTTCAGCGGCGGGCTGTACACGCTGGAGATGGATTTTTGATCTTCCCTCGCCCCGCAATGCGGGGCGAGATAAAGTGAGCCATGAACGAGCTCTTCCCCTCGCCGGCCGCTGGGATGTTTGGGCGCCGGCTCAAGCGCGAGCAGGGCCATCGCATTCCGGTGACCGTGATCACCGGCTTCCTGGGCGCCGGCAAGACCACGCTGCTGCGTAGATTTCTTGGCACGCCGGAGGGGAAAGGCACCGCGGTGGTGGTCAACGAATTCGGCGCCACCGGCATCGACGACGTTCTCGTACGATCAAGCGCCGACGAAACCGTGCTGCTCGGCAATGGCTGCCTGTGCTGCATCGCGCGCAGCGATCTACAGCTAGCCCTGCGCCGCCTGGTGGTGGAGCGCGAGCGCGGCGAATTACCTGACTTCAAGCGCATCGTGATCGAGACCAGCGGGCTGGCCGATCCGTCACCGATCCTGCAAACTTTTGCCACCGACCGCGCGCTGGGTGAGCTGTTCCATGTCGAGGCGGTAGTCACCGTGGTCGACGCGGAAACCGGCGGCGATACGCTCGGCTGGTCGTCGGAGGCGCGCAAGCAGGTGATCCTGGCCGACCGGCTGGTGGTGACCAAGACCGACATCGCCGGCGAAGGCGCCGCCGCCGCGCTCGCCGCGCAACTGCGGGCGCTCAATCCGGGCGCCGAGATTCTCGAGGCGGTGAACGCCGCGCTCGATCCCAGCCGGCTGACCGAGCCGGCGAACGATCAGCGCAACGCCTTCGTGGCCGAGGCCACGCACAGCGACGGCATCGGCAGTTTCGTGCTGACGGAGAGTACACCGATGCCGTGGCCGGCCTTCGCCAAGGCCATGGACACGCTGATGGCGCTGCGCGGGCCGGACCTGCTGCGGGTGAAGGGCTTCCTCGACGTGGCAGGCTGCAACGGGCCAGTGGTGGTGCAATTCGTGCAGCACCTCGCGCATCCGCCGGTCGAGCTGACGGCCTGGCCCGACGGCAACCGGCAGAGCCGCGTGGTGTTCATCACCCGGAAGATTTCGGAGCGGCAGGTGCGCGACCTGTTCGCGGCGGTGCGCGCGCTGGTTTGACTACTCGCGATCCCGTCCCGCGATTTCCGCCTGCCAGGGCGCCACGCGGCGCTCGACGAAGCCGATCAGGCTGTTGAGCCCGATCGCCATCAGCATCAGGATGATGATCGGCACGAACATGGTGGCGGTGTCGAAATTATTGGCGGAATTGATGATCACCGCGCCTAAGCCGGAAATGGTAGTGAAGAACTCCGCGATCACCATCGCCACCACCGCGCGACCGACCGCCAGGCGGATGCCGGCCATGATGTAGGGCAGCGTGGCGGGCAGGATGATGCGACGGAGAATGACGAAGTTCGGCGCCACAAACGACTTGCCGACCTCGATCAAGGTCTTGGGCACCGCGGTGACGCCGAGCCATGTGTTGATGCAGATCGGGAACAGAGACATCAGGAACACCACCGCGACCTTGACCTTGAAGCCGAGGCCCAGCCACAGGATCAACAGCGGCACCAACGCGACCAGCGGCATGGCGTAGCCGGCGGTGATGTAGATGCCGAACGCCGCCTCCGCCGTGCGGAAGCGGCCGACGACGAGGCCGACCGGAATGCCGATCACGATGGCCAGGCCATAGCCGACGAAGAAGGGTTGCAGGCTCTCGAGCAGCGCCGACCACAATTCCCCGCTGAGCAGCAGCTCCCAGAACGCCACCGCGATCGCCGACGGATAAGAGCCGAACACCGGATTGATCTGGCGGCCAAAAATCTCCCACAGCACCAGCATGCCGACGACCGAAGCGAGCGTGATCGCCCAGCGCGGCAGCGGGCGCCGCTCGCCCGCATCAGCGCCCGCGGGCGCAGCGGTCTTGTTTTCTATGTCGGCGAGATCGACCATGATTGTTTAATGCACCGCCGGCGCATCATGCAGCATGCGCCAGACCTTGTAGCGGGCTTCGGCGAATTCGGGGCTGCCGCGCACGATGGCGAGATCGGGGCGAGGACGCTTGTGCGGCACGTCCACGATTTCCTGCACGTGGCCGTTCATCATGACGACGATGCGATCGGCGATCAGCACCGCTTCGTCGAGGTCATGGGTGACGAACAGGATGGTCTTCTTGGTGCGGGCGTGGATTTCCAGAAGCTCGGCCTGCATGGATTCGCGCGTCTGCGCGTCGAGCGCGCCGAANNGGGTCGATGGCGAGCGCGCGGGCGATGCCGACGCGCTGCTTCATGCCGCCGGAGAGCTGATGCGGGCGGCGGTTATGCGAATCGGCGAGGCCTACCAGGTCGAGATATTTTTTGGCGGTCTCGCGCAAAAGCGCGCCGCGCATGCCCTTCATCTCCAGCCCGAACATGACGTTCTGCATGGCGGACAGCCAGGGCAGCAGTTCGGCGTGTTGGAACACCATACCGCGGTCGTGGCCGCAGCCGTGCACCTCGCGGCCGTCCACGGTGACGCGCCCGCCGTTCGCCGGATCGAGCCCCATGGCGACGCGCAAGGCCGTGGTCTTGCCGCAGCCGCTCGGCCCGATCAGCGCCACGATCTCGCCGTCGCGCACGGTGAAGCTGACACGCTCGAGCGCCTGCACGTGATGCAGCTCGCCGTCCACGCGCAAGCTGAAGCGCTTGGATACGTCGACGAAACTCACCTCACCCATGCGGGTCTCCGGTTACTTTTTCGTTTGCGCACGATCTTATCCGAAAACCGGTTCCCACTTTTCGGGATCATGCGCTGCGCTCAATCACTTGCCGACCAGATTGAGCGCCTTTTCGCGATAGTCCGGCGCGGTCACGATTTTGATGTCGAGCGGTTTGGGGAGCTTGCCGGACTTCACCATTTGCTCTTGGATCCATTGGATCTTCTCGGCCGGTAGCGGCAAAGTCGGATCGACCGCCTTGTGCTCGATCGCGTCGTCATACACGAAAGCTGGGCGCGGGTCGTCGGGCTTGGCGTGTATGATTTCGCGGGTCAATGCGACAGTGGCGTCCCGATTCGAAAGCGCGAAACGCAGCGCGTTCATTTCGGCGGTAAGAAACTTGACCGCGTCGTCGCCGCGCTCGGCCAGCCTCTTGGCGGTAGAGACAATGCAGACGCGCAGGAAATTCGGCACGGCGTCGCGGCCGGCGACCAGCAGATGGATATTCTTCGGTGACACCGGCTGATATTCGTTCGACACCACCGCGGCATCGACGATGCCGCCGATGAGCGCCTGGTAGCGGTCGTGGTCGCTGCCGATGGCGGCCAGCTTGACGTCGGTATCCGACACGCCGAATTTCGCCAACGCCGAGCGGGCCAGCATGTCGGGCATGGAATTGGGCGCCGAGACTGCGATCGACTTGCCCTTCAGGTCCGCGATCTTGGCAATGTTCTGCTTGGCGTAGATGCCGTGCGGCACCACGATCCAGTGGCAGCCGAGGATTTTCGCATCGGCACCCTTGGAATCGGCGGCGAACACGCCCTGCGGCCCGCCCTCGAAGCTGTCGAGCTCGCCGGCGATCAACGCCTTGAGCGCGATCTGGTCATCCTTGAACTGCGAAATCTCGAGCTTGAGGCCCTGCTTGGCGGCAAAATCGCGCGTCGACACCATCAAGAAGATGCCGGCGTCGGCCTTGGCGTTGAGCAGGCCGTGCTTCCATACCTTTTCCTGCGCGGCGGCCGGTTGCGACAGCAGGCCGATCGTTGCGGCGGCCAAAATGGCGGCGAGCGCAATGGACCGGGTGCGGGCGATGGTCATAATGCGGGTCCTCCCTGTCTCACGAGCCTTTTGCGCGGCCCTTTAGCGTTTATTCTCCCCGGCTATCTTACCATCAATTTTATGCACAAGGACGTTTGCAAACTCAGCGTGCGTTGAAATTTTCACTGTCGTCCCCGCTTTCGCGGGGACGACAGCTCAAATTACACCACCGCCAGCCGCTTAACGCCGTCGCGCGCCGCCTTGATGATTTCCGGCACGGCGGATTCGTTGCCAGGAGCCATGATGTGGACGCCGGCAACATGCGGGATGGCGGCGAGCTCGGCAACCAGATCGAGACAGATGCGGCGGCCTTCCGCCGCCGAATCGGAGGCAGCCTCCATGCGCTCGACGATGGCGTCGGGAATGGTCGCGCCGAACAGCTTTTCCTTGATCCAGCGCGCCGATTTGGCCGAGCGCAGCGGCGCGATGCCGACGATGAGCGACAGCTTGTCGGCGATGCCGTGCTCGGCCAGCCGCGCCATGTAGCGGCGGACCACGCCGGCATCCATGCAAAACTGCGTCTGCACGAATTGCGCGCCGGCGTCGATCTTGGCTTGCAGGCCTTTCGGCTGCCAGCCGGGCTTTGGGTCGATCGGATTGTCGGCACCGCCGAGGAAGAAATCGGCGCGGCCGGTCACCTTGCGGCCGGACGGCAGTTCGCCGGTGTCGCGCAACCGGCGCGCCGTCTGCAACAGCGAGCGCGGATCGAGATCGAACACCGGCTTGGCGTCGGGCTGGTCGCCGGCACTGGGGTCGTCGCCGCGCAGCATTAACAAGTTATGCACGCCCGAGGCGGCGGCGCTGAGCAGATCGCTCTGCAAGGCGATGCGGTTGCGGTCGCGGCATGTGAGCTGCAGGACCGGCTCGATCCCGGCCTGCACCAGCATGGCCGCCGCCGTCACCGCGCCGAGATGCGGACGCGCGCCGGCGCCGTCGGTGATATTCACCGCATCGGCCAGGCCCTTGAGTGGTAGCGCCTTGGCGAGCAACTCATTGCGGTCGGCCGACACCGGCGGCGTGACTTCCGCGGTGATCACAAAGCGTTTGGCGCGCAGTCTGTCTTGCAGGGTCATAAGAGTCTGATCCATACGGTCTTAATCCGTGCCCTGCCTAACATCTTGCTTGCGCATGATCTTATCCGAAAACCGGTTCCCACTTTTCGGGATCATGCGCTGTCGCAAAATCCAGTGGACCTGGCAAGTATAAGAATGAGACAGTTAGACATGTTTCAAGCGGCGAAATCCCTCGACGATGCGCTGGCGGCCATAACCGACGGCTGCATGCTGGTGGTGCCGCGCGAGGTTTCTGGCGTGCCGATGGCGGCGACCCGCGCACTGATCCGCCGCGGCGTCAAGCGGCTTCATCTGGTGGCGCTGCCGACCTCCAGCCTGCAGGCGGATTTGCTGATCGGCGCCGGCTGCGTCGAGACACTGGAGACGTCCGCCGTCAGCCTGGGCGAGTTCGGCCCGGCGCCGCGCTTTACCGCCGCGGTGATTTCGGGCGCGATCAAGATGATGGACGCCACCTGCCCGGCGCTGCATGCCGCGTTGCAGGCGGCGGAAAAGGGCGTGCCGTTCATGCCGCTGCGCGGGCTGATCGGATCTGACGTCTTGAAATACCGCGACGACTGGAAGGTGATCGACAGCCCGTTTGCCAACAGTGATCCGATCGTGCTGCTGCCGGCGATTAAGCCGGACGTGGCGCTGCTGCATGCGCCGATGGCCGACCGCTTCGGCAATGTCTGGATCGGCCGCCAACGCGAACTCGCCACCATGGCGCATGCGGCGGACAAGACCATCGTGACGGTCGAGAAGATTCACGACGGCAATCTGCTCGACGATCCCGTGCTTGCCGCCGGCACGCTGCCCGGTTTCTATGTGGAGAGCATCGCGGTGGCCGAGCGCGGCGCATGGCCGCTGCCGCTGCCTGATTATTACGCCGCCGACGCCGAGCATCTCGCGGAATATGCCCGCATGGCGGCGACTCCGGAAGGTTTCGCAGAATATCTCGAGCTGTATGTCTATGCAAAACGCGCGGCGTGAACAGCATGCGTTCCCTCCCCCCTTGTGGGGGAGGGACAGGGTGGGGGGGGTAAACTGCAAATGCGGTGTGTGCATCTTACCCCCCTCCCCAACCCTCCCCCACAAGGGGGGAAGGAGCAGGAAGAAGCAGTCCGCGCATGAACGCCGAACAAACTTTCCGCGACGAAGAACTGCTCGCCGACGTGATCGCGCGGCTGATCGGCGATGTGCGCCACGTCGCCGTCGGCAATGCCTCGCCGATCCCGGCCACCGCCGCGCTGCTGGCGCGCGAACACGGCAAGTTACAAGGCTTGGGCCGTCCCTACGTGTCGCTGCTGCAAAGCCGCAAGCATAATTTCTTCACCGACGGCGCGCGCGAATTGTTCGACTGCGCCGGGCAAGGCCGCATCGACGTGTTCTTTCTTTCCGGCGGACAGATCGACGGCGCCGGCAACGTCAATCTGGTCTCAACCGGCGGCTACGCGCATCCAAAGGTGCGCTTCCCCGGCTCGTTCGGCTCGGCCTATCTCTATTACGTGGTGCCGAAGGTGATCCTGTTTCGGGTCGAGCACTCGCGCCGCACGCTGGTGCCAAAAGTCGATTTCATCAGCGCGCCGGGCGCCAGCGAGAAGAACGTCTATCGCCCGGGCGGGCCAATCGCGCTGGTCACCAACCGTTGCCTGTTCTCGTTTGCCAATGGCCGCTTCCGGCTAACAAGCGTGCATCCCGGCCACACGGTCGCGGAGGTGATCGAGAACACCGGCTTCGATTTCGACAAGCCGGCCACGGTGCCGGAAACGCCGGCGCCCTCGCCCGCCACGCTCAAGCTCATGCGCGAGACGGTGGCGCCGCAGCTCGCCGAGGTCTACCCGCGGTTCGCCGCTCAGGTGTTCGGCGTGGGCCAGCCCGCTTTCGCGGGCTGAAATCCATGCCCTTCCAGTCACTTCGCGCCTAAGCTAGTGTGCCGCCGCGCGGCCAGCCGGCTGCGGCAAATCAACGATAGAAACTGAAGGATGACGTCCGGTGAAACGAGTTGAAGTCGCGGTGATCGGCGTCGGCTGGGTCGGCGGCACGCGGGCGGAAACGCTGTCGCGCACGGCGCTGGTGGACAAACTGCACCTGTGCGAGATCCGACCCGACCGGCTGGCCGAGGTGAAGGCGCTCTATAAGCCGGCGACCGCGACGCTCAATTACCAGGACATCATCAACAATCCGAATATTTCGGTGGTCTACATCTCGACCACGCCGGAAACGAACCACTATCCGATCTGCCGCGACTGTCTTAAATCCGGCAAGAACGTGATGCTGGAAAAGCCGATCGCGCTCGAGCTGTGGGAAGCCGACGAGCTCATTCAACTGGGCAAGCGCAACGGGTTGAAATTCACCATCGGCTATTCGCAGCGATTCAATCCGAAGATCGCTTACGCCAAGAAGAAGATCACCGACGGCACGCTCGGTAACGTGGTCTCGGTGCTGGTCAGCCGCAACCTGTCGCGCAGCCTCGGCAAGAAGATCGCCGGCCGCGTGCGGCTGTCGCCGGTGGTGATGGAGTCGACGCACGACCTCGATTTCGTGTTCTGGCTGTTGGAGCCGGCTAAGCCGGTGCGCGTCTACAGCCAGGGCGCCTACGGCTACATGAAGCCGGTCAACGGCTCGCATGACGTGATGTTCACCACCGTCACCATGGACAACGGCGTGGTGGTGATGATCGGCGGCGGCTGGAATTTCCCACCGAGCTATCCGAACTACTGCTCGACCTGGATCGAGATCACCGGCACCGAAGGCGCGCTGGTGCTCGACGACACCCAGCGCGACAACTGGCTCAACACCATGACGAGCGGCCAGGTGTTCCCGATGTCGACCATGCCGGGCGAGCAGGTCGGTGAAGTGTTCGCCGGCGGCATGGGGCCGGAGACCCTCCACTTCCTGGAAGCCTGCATCCGCGACACGCCGGTGATGGTTACGCCGGAGAGCGCGCGCCGGGTGATGGAAACCTACAGCGCCGCCGATCTGTCGGCCTACCGCAACGAGCCGGTCGACCTGCCGCTGACCAACGAGACGATTTCGGGAATCGCGGAATTCAAGGAAAAGAACCGGTCAGGAGCCAATCCAGCATGAAGAAGTCTGCCAAGGGCGTCGGCCTCGCTATCATCGGCGGCGGCCGCGTCGGCCTGTTCCGCGGCGAGGTGGCGGCGCGCCATCCGGCGGTCGAGTGGATCGGGCTGGCCGAGAAGAACCCGAATCGCGCCGGCGAAGTCGGCTCCAAAATAAGCGCCGATTTCGTCACGCAAAGCCACGTCGAATTGCTCAAGCGCCCGGAAGTGACCTGCGCCATCATCGCCACCGACGAGCACCTGCACGTCGATCCGATCATGGCGGCGGTCGAGCGCGGCATTCCGATGCTGATCGAGAAGCCGCTCGCCACCAATCTCGCCGAATCCGCGCGTGTGCTCAAGGCGATCAAGGACGCCAAACTCGACGCCGTGGTCGGCTATACCCAGCGCTTCCGTAGGCGGTGGCTGGCGGCCAAGGAAAAATGCCGCACCGGCGCGCTCGGCGACGTCACGCTGGTGACCTCGCGCGCCTTCATGAACCGGCTGGTGGCGATCGACAATTACAAGCGCACCGACAACCCAGCGTCGATCTCGCCGATGGTGATTTCCGGCACCCATGCGCTCGACATCTGCATGTGGTGTCTCGAAGGCAAGACCCCGGTCGAGGTCTATGCGCGCTCGATCGATAAGGTGCTGGGGCCGCTCTACCAGGGCATCGACGCCACCGCCGGCATGATCATGTTCGATGACGGCACCGTCTATCACCTCAATATTTCCTGGGCGCTGCCGGTCAACTGGCCGGCGGCGGTCTATTCGCTCGAGGTCGGCATCGTCGGCACCACCGGCGTGCTCACCATCGACGACACCCANNGATTTCATGGGCAGCTATCCGCCCGGTGACATGGCGCTTGGCGAACTGCGCGGACCGATGGCGTTGGAAACCGATAGCTGGCTCAACCGCATTGCCATGGGCCTGCCGACGGCGGCAGCGACGGTGGAAGAAGCGCACCGCAATCTGATGCTGACCAAGGCTTTGGATTTATCCGCCAAGCGCAAGCAGCCGGTGAAACTGCCGCTCGATCCGGATGATGTGAAGGCAGCGGCGTAGCTCCGTTTTGCCCGTGCGCGAGATTCAAATGCAGCGGCGCGCGAAGGCCAACATTAGGCTAACATGTCGCCTGGCCCACACAATTGGCGTTGGCGTCGTTCACTGCAAACAAACTTTCCACGACAGGCCGTTGATTGTTTTTTATCGGTGGGATCGATAACACTTCCATATAGACAGTGCCCAGCCCTTGGAATCCCAATAATGCCCCCGCCCCGAGACTTAGATCCAGCTCTCGATCTGGCGTAAACGGCCCACGGTCATTGATCGTTACATTGATCGATCTGCTGTTCTTGGGATTTGACACTCGGATCAATGTCCCGATCGGCAATGTCTTGTGCGCCGCATGCCATCCGATCGGATTGAACGTCTTGCCGGTCGAAACCAGTTTGTCTTCCCAATACATCGAAGCAACAACCCACTGACCGGCTTGAATTCGATCGTAGGAATTTTCGCTGGACACATTATTACTGTGAATTGCGGACATGACGCCGCCGCAGCACAAAACAAGTGCAAGATAGGACAATTTCTTTTTGAGCCAATTCATCATTTTCCTTAG
>PKXB01000100.1 GCA_003133345.1 Hyphomicrobiales bacterium
GAGTCCATCCGGGGAATCTCGGCTAATCTGTCGACCGCTGGCTAACTCAAGAAATGGGGAATGGCGATGTCCAGGGAACTGATGTGGCTGACACTGACGGTCATCCTGACCGGCGTGTTGTGGATACCCTACATTCTCGACCGCATCATGGTGCGCGGGCTGATGGGCGCGATGGCCAACCCCTCGCGCAACGACAAGCCGCAGGCGTCCTGGGCGCAGCGGCTTTATTTCGCGCACACCAATGCGGTGGAAAACCTGGTGGTGTTCGCGCCGCTGGTGCTGATCCTCGAGGCCCAGGGCCATTCCACCGAAAGCACCGTCATCGCCTGCGCGGTTTATTTCTGGGCGCGGCTGGCGCACGCCGTCATCTACGCGCTCGGCGTTCCGGTGCTGCGCACGCTCGCCTTCACCGTCGGCTTCCTGGCGCAGGTGGCGCTGGTGCTGGCGATTTTCGGCAAGCTTTAATTTAGCGGCGTGGCGCGCTCGGCGATGGCGCGCAGATCGAGCCCGCGCGGCAGCGTGCCGAAGGCGCCGCCATTCTCGGCGCCAAGCCGCGAGGCGCAGAATGCATCCGCCACTGCCGGTGGCGAATGCTTGATGAGCAGCGCCGCCTGCAGCGCCAGCACCAGATCGCGCACCAGCACGCGCGCTTGTGACTCGTCATTGCGGTCGGCGGCGCGCAGCCGCTGTTGCAGCCGCTCGGCGAACGCCTGCAAGCGCGTGTCGCCGGCCTCGGCGAGTTCATGGCGCAACACCTCGGCCGCCTTCGGCGTGCGCTCGATGGCGCGCAGCACGTCGAGGCACATGATATTGCCGGCGCCTTCCCAGATCGAATTGACCGGCGCCTCGCGATAGAGCCGCGGCAGGATGCTTTCCTCAATGTAGCCGGAGCCGCCCAGCACCTCCATCGCCTCCAGCGTCACGAACGGCGCGCGCTTGCAGATCCAGAATTTCGCCGCCGGTGTGACCACGCGGCGGAACACGGTGGAAACCTCATCGCTCTCGTCATAGGCGCGCGCCAGCCGCATGGTCAGCACGGTCGCCGCTTCCGATTCGAGCGCTAGATCGGCCAGCACGTTGCTCATCAGCGGCTGGTCGATCAGCCGCTTCTGGAACGCGGTGCGATGGCGCGCGTGATGCACCGCCTGCGCCACCGCCTGGCGCATCAGAGACGACGACCCGATGCAGCAGTCGAGCCGCGTGTAACCGGCCATTTCGATGATGATCGGGATGCCGCGGCCCTCCTCGCCGATCAACTGTGCAGTGGCGCCGTCGAATTCCACTTCGCTCGAAGCATTGGAGCGGTTGCCGAGCTTGTCCTTGAGCCGGACGATATGGATCGCATTGCGTTCGCCGTCCGGCGTCCAGCGCGGCATCAGAAAGCAGCTCAGGCCTTTCCCCGACTGCGCCAGCACCAGGAAGGCGTCGCACATCGGCGCCGACAGGAACCATTTGTGGCCGTGCAGGCAGAAGCTGCCGTCGCCGGCCGGCTCGGCGCGCGTCGAATTGGTGCGCAGATCGGAGCCGCCCTGGTTCTCGGTCAGCCCCATGCCGAGCAGGGCTGCGGATTTTTCACGCACCGGGATGAAACGCTTATCGTAATCGCGCGGGAAAATCTTCGGCAGCCATTCCGCCGCGATCGCCGGCGCATAACGCAAAGTCGGCACCGAGCCGTAGGTCATGGCGAGCGGGCAATAAACCCCGCTCTCGATCTGGTTGAGCATGTAGGTGCCGGCCGCGCGTGCCACATGGGCGCCCGGTTTAGGATCGGCCCACGGGCTCGAATGCAGGCCGGCACGCAGCGCGATGGCCATGAGGGCGTGCCAGGCCGGATGGTAGTCCACTTCGTCGAGCCGATGGCCGAAACGGTCGAGCGTGCGCAAGCTCGGGGTATATTTATTGGCGTCGAAGCCGAGCTGGATGGTCTCCGGCTTGCCGAGCGTGGCGCCGAGCGCGGCCAGCCCGTCGTCCGCCCATCCCGCCTGCTCGCGCTTGACCGCCGCGCGCAGCACGATGTCGCTCGCGAACAGATTATAGGGCTCGAGCGGCGGCGGCTGGTTGCTGACCTCGAACATGAGACGAGCCTCCCGGCATAAACGCTGTCATTCCGGGGCGCGCCGAAGGCGCGAACCCGGAATCCAGATGCAGACTCGGGAAGAATGTATCTGGATTCCGGGTCCGGCCCTATTGGGCCGTCCCGGAATGACAGGGAATCACGGGAACAGCGCCACCTGCTCCAGCCCCATGGCCTCCGGATAGCCGAGCACCAGGTTCATGTTCTGGATCGCCTGGCCGGAGGCGCCTTTGACCAGATTGTCGAGCGCCGAGACGATAATGGCGCGGCCGGGAATCCGGTCCTTGGCGACGCCGATGAAGGTCATGTTCGAGCCGCGCACATGTCTGGTCTGCGGCGTCTCCCCAAACGGCAGAACGTGCACGAACGGCTCCTTCGTGTAGAACTTTAAAAGCAGCGCATGAAGGTCTTCCGGGCTCCGCCCGCGTTTGCCCCGCACGTAGATGGTCGAGAGGATGCCCCGGTTCATCGGCACCAAATGCGGGGTGAAGCTGACGATTACCTCCCGCCCGGCGGCGAGCGAAAACTCCTGGTCGAGTTCGGCCATGTGCCGGTGATGCCCCACCCCGTAGGCGTGGAAGCCTTCCGACACTTCCGAGAACAGCATGGCTTCCTTGGCCGCGCGCCCGGCCCCGGTCATGCCCGACTTGGCGTCAACCACGATCTCGTCGAGATCGATGGCCTTGGCCTTGATCAGCGGGATCAGCGGCAGTTGTGCGCAGGTGGTGTAGCAGCCCGGATTGGCGATCAGCCGCGCCTTTTTGATTTCGCGCCGGTGGATTTCGGTCAGGCCATAGACCGCCTCGGTCTGTAGCTCCGGCGCGTGATGCTCATGGCCGTACCAGCGCGCATAGGCGGTGTGGTCGCCGAGCCGAAAATCGGCCGACAGATCGATCACCTTGGTCGCCGGCGCCTGCGCCAGCAGCTGCTTCACCACCTTCTGCGTGGTGGCGTGCGGCAGCGCGCAGAACGCGATGTCGAGCCCCGCCTTAGCCCAGTCGAGCCCTTCGATGGCGACCAGCTTCGGCAGATCGTAGGGCGAGAACTGCGGGAATACGTCGCGCATCGCCTTGCCGGCGCTGCGCTCGGCGGTGAGCAGCACGATGTCGGCGCGCGGGTGGCGCAGCAGCATGCGCACAAGTTCTGCGCCGGTATAACCGGAGGCGCCGAGTACGCCGATTTTCGCTTTGGTGGCCATTTAACGATCCTCATCCAGAGTCTTAAAGAACTACCGGACCAAGGCCAACAGCGCGGATGTCAGGAAAAGAAGTGCCGCGGCCAAAATCCGGCGGCACGGGGACGTTTTTACACGCGAAAGCGCGCCCGTGCCGTGGCGATACGGCGGCGGCGGAGGCTCGCTGGTGCAAATAGCGTCGTCATGGGCGCGTGAGATAGGCCGCCGGCACCCCGGCGTCAAGCCGCCGGCCGGCCCAAAGGTAAAGGCTGATCGGCGAGCATGACTTTGACGACCATATCGCGGGCCATCGCCGGATCGACGCCATTGGCGGACATCAAGTCCTTGCAGTCGGCGACGATGGCGTCGGCGTCCTGCATGATCTTCAGACGTTTGAAGTGGTCGTCGTGATGCAGCCCCATGCTTTCGCCGACGATGTCGAGAATATTGATGATCTTGAACGGCCATTCGCGTTCGTGTGCGCACAGGTCGCGGTGGTCGGGGTGATAGATCGCGACCAGCGCGTCCACGCCGGCGGCTTCCGCCGCTTCTAGCTCGGCCAGATGCAGCCCGCGTTTGTACTCCGGCAACGCGTTGAGGAAATTGCTCATCAGGCCGACCGCCGGCTGGTGCAGATCGACAATCTCGATGCCGGGCACCATTTGCAGCAACGTGATACCGGCCTCGACCACGCCCTTGACGCCCGGATGCTTGTGCAGCGCGATCTTCAGCGGCACCGGCTTCCTCAACAGCGGGCGCATATCGTCGAAGCGCGTCGCCAGGAACAGCATGAACGGCGTCATCTCGAACGGCCGCGATCCGCGCACCTTCTCGATCGTCGGCAGCGTCGTCTCGGTGAACTGCACGTGGCAGCTCGCGCACCACGAGATCACGCCGGTTTTTCCTTCGGCCAGCTTGTCGAGCGAATTGGTGGCGACGCGGCCGGACACTTCAAGGTCGCCGGTGCGCGCCTGAACGATGCCGCAGCAATGGCTCGGCCCGCCCATGACCTTGTAAGTGACGCCGAGCGCGTCCATGACGTCGAGCGCGAGCAGCGCGATGTGCGGCGTCTTGAGCACGTTGCACCCAGTGTAAAAGACAAAATCCGGCCGCTCGCCCGGCTTCACGGTCGAGCCGGACTCAAGACGCTCGGTCGCTTTTTGACCGAGCCGCGTCAATTCATTCGCGGATAGTTGCATGCGCGCGAGCACGTTGGTGCCGTCGGCGACTAGGCGGAAGTTTTCCACGCCCTTTTTGCGCTGCTCGCGCGGTTCGGCCGCTTGCCGCGCCATTTTCACGCGCGCCATCGCCAGCAGAAAGCGCGGATTGACGCCCTCGGGACAGGCCGCGATGCAGTCGCCGGTCAGCGCGCAGCCTTTCGCCCAAGCCTTCGAGACCTGCGGCCCGTCGCCGAAACGCACGATATCGAGCACGCCGGAAATCACCGCTGTCGGCGTGGCGTCGCCGACCCGGCTGGCGCAGTGACCGGGTAGATTTCCACGCACTTGCCGCACTTGGTGCAGGCGTCGAGCATCTCGCTCGTGCGCTCCGTCAAGGCTACTTCGAAGGCGGTTTGCGTCATCGGCTGCATGTTAGCCCCGCCTCCGCCGCGCTACTAGCGAGGCGGCGCCGTTGCGGCAAATAAGAAGGCCGCCGGTTCCGGCGGCCTTCTGCAACAAGCGTTATAGCGAAAAGCTCAGATCGAGGGGTTCCACGGCATGGGCACTAGCCGGTAATCGGAACCCGCCTTCTCGACATGACCCACGCTCGGGAACGGGAAGTGGAAGCCGACGACGGTCGCCTTTTCCGCTACCGCCATGTCGAAGAACTTTCGGCGCGTAGCGAACGCAAGTTGGGGATCGTTATCGTACATCAGCTGCCAGTCCGGGTGAGTAAGAAACAGCGAGGGAATATTGGTCACGTCGCACTGCGCCAGGATGCGCGCCGAACCGGACGCGATTGCAAACGAAGTATGACCCGGCGTGTGCCCCGGCGTCGCGATTGAGGTAATGCCGGGCGCGACTTCCTTGCCCCACTCATAACGCGTCACCTTGCTTTCGATGCCGGCGAAATACTTCTTCGGATTCGGGAAGTGTCCCTTGTTGTAGGTATTCGTCCTGCTGATATTGCTCTCGTCCATCCAGAACGCCCATTCCGGCGCCGGCACCTTAATTTCCGCGTTCGGAAATACCAGCCCGCCATCGGCCGTGCGCAATCCGCCAGCATGGTCGATGTGGAAGTGCGAAAGCAGCACGATGTCGATGGACTTGGGATCAATGCCGGCGCCGGCCATGTTGTTGCCAAGCTGGCCGACTGCGCCCTTGGTCGCGGCAAATGCGCCCGGGCCGAAGCCGGTGTCGAGCAAAATGAGCTTAGAGCCGGTGTTGATCACCATCGGGTTGAATACGACCGTGACCTGTCCTTGGGATAATAGGCGGCCTCGGCGGCGGCCAGCGTCTTGTCCTTGTCGAGATTGACGATGAAGCCGTCGGGGATCGGGAAAGTGCGCGCGCCATCGGACAGCTGTGTGATTTCATAATCACCGACCTTGTAGCGGTAGAAGCCGGGCGCCTGCTTGCCCGCGGCCGGGGCAGACGCCAGGGCGCTCCGCCCCATCAACGGCGTGAGCGCGGTTGCCGCGCCGGCGGCGGCGACGCCCGCGAACAATTTGCGTCGTGTCAGTTGGGTCATGCTGTCACTCCCTCGATTTTAAGTTTGTTCTGTCGCAACGCCGACAATCAGATAGTCGGATTCCATATCACCGGAATTTCGCGATAGCCGGTGCCGTATTTCTCCACATGCGCGAGCGAGGGGAACGGATAGTGGAAGCCCTGCACCCGCATCTTGTCCGCCACCAGCATATCATAGACCTTGCGGCGGGTGGTTTCCGCCATGGCGCCGTCCTGGTCGTAGAACGCGTGCCAGTCGGGATGGCGCACGAACAGAAACGGCACGTGGGTGACATCGGACTGAACATAGACCGTGTCGGAGCCCGAGGCGATCACGAACGAGGTGTGGCCGAAGGTATGGCCGGGCGTGCCCTGCGCGGTGACGCCGGCGATCACCTCCTTGCCCCAGTCATAGGTTTTCACGCGTTTGAGCACGTCGGCGTTGAACACGCGCCGCACGTTCTTGAAGTTGCCTTCGATGCGGCCCTTTTCGGCGCGGCTCATTTCGCCGTCGTCCATCCAGTACTTGTGCTCGGGCGCCGGCACCAGGATCTCGGCGTTCGGATAAGTGAGCGAATTGTCGGCCATCAGCAGGCCGTTGATGTGGTCGCCATGATAGTGCGAGATGATCACGGTATCGACGGCGGCGCGGTCGATACCGGAGGCCGCGAGATTGGTAATGAATTGTCCGCCGACGCCGTTGCTCTTCTTGTAGTTGGCCTCGCCGGTGCCGGTATCGATCACGACGAACTTGGAGCCGGTGTTCAGGCAAATCGGGTTATATGGCGTGGTCATCATGTCCTTTTCCATGAAGACCTCGGCGAGCGCGGCATTCACCACATCCTTCTTGATGTTGATGACGTGATCCTCCGCCATCTTGAAGCGGGCGACACCATCGGTCGCGACCGTCACCTCGATCATGCCGATCTTGTAGCGGTACCAGCCGGCGGCCTGCTTGCCGGCCGGCGGCGTGGCGGCGCGCACCGGGTGGCCGAATGGAACGGTCACGGCGGCCGCCGCACTAGCAGCAACCGACAACAGATTGCGGCGTGTGAGTGAGGTCATTGGCGTCTCCCCTTCATGATTTTCTTGTCGAGCTAACCGGATCGCGGTCCGGCGCCGGTGATTGTGTCGGCAATAACCCCATTTTTCCAGGATTATTCCGAGTGCCGGATAGTGAGCGACCGGTATAGGCGAAGGCGCTCCGGTTGGGTAAGCTTGCCGCCGTCGACAATGTGCGCCGAAGCGTGCGGTGCACAAATCAAGCAAGCCGGCATGACCGGCAAACAATCCCTAAGGGAGAAACACATGACTCGTTTGACTATGATGGCGGGCGCATTTTGCGTCGCGCTCCTGACCAGCACCGGGGCCTTCGCCCAGGTGCCGCCCGCCGAACCGGGCAATCCGAACGAAGTCGTTCCGGAGGCAATGAATCCGCCGGCCTACGGCGAGCCAATCAATCTCGCGACCGCCAAGAAGGTCGCAACGGCCGCGGCGGCCGAGGTGGCGAAGCGAAATTGGCATGGCATGTGTATCGCGGTGGTCGATCCGCACGGCGAACTCGTCTATTTCGAGCGGGACGACAATTGCCAGTTCGCGTCGGTTTCGATCTCGGTCCACAAGGCGCGCGCGGCGGCGCGCTATCGCCGTCCGACGCTGGTGTTCGAAAGGCTGCGTGCCAAGGGCTTCAACTTCGCCTATCTGACGACACTCGATGAGGTGATTGCTTCGCGCGGCGGCAATCCGTTGATGGTCAACGGCAAGATCGTCGGCGCGATCGGCGTGAGCGGCGGTGCCGGCGCGCAAGACGATGTGATCTCGCAGGCCGGCGTCGCGGGCCTCAAGTAATACCGTAGCCGATACGACGATTTCCGCCGGGACAAAATCCCGGCGGAGTTTTTTCGCCGGTCAGCGCAACAACCACTGCAGCGCCTTCGAAATGACATCGCCGATCGTGAGCAGCACGGCGGCCCAAACGAAAGCCGACGAAAAATTTGCGAGCTGAAAGCGCCAATACGGCATCTCGAAAATGCCGGCGATCAGCGGCACCGCGGCGCGTAACGGCCCAAAGAAGCGGCCGATAAAAATTCCGGGCATGCCCCATTTCTTCATGAAGGCTTCGCCCTTCGGGATCAGATCGGGATGGCGCGACAGCGGCCACATGTGCGCGACCGAATGCTCGAGCTTGAGCCCGATCCAATAGGACAGCCAATCGCCGCAGGCGGCGCCGAGGCTGCCGGCGATCCACACCGGCCAGAAACTGATGCCGCTCGGCCCGATCAGCGCGCCGATCGCGACCAGCGCCCCCCATGCCGGGATCAGCAGCGAGATAAAGGCGAGCGATTCCCCGAAGGCGAGCGCGAACACGATCGGCGGCGCCCACGCCGCGTTGTCGCGCACGAAGGCGATGACCGGTGGGACGTGTGTATCGAGATCCATTGGTGGGATAAAGGACCGAAAATGGCGGCCGACCCCGTGTCTAGCCCGGCGCAGTGACCGGCGCCAGTCTGGTTTGCAACGGCCGCAACGGTCCCAGTTCCGGCGCGATCATGGCATAGTTGGTGGCAATCGATTCGCCGCGACCTTATGTGACACCTTCCATGGCCAAATCCGCGACCAAGAAAAAAGCGTCGAAACAGCCCGACTTGTTCGATGCGTCGCCGCGGGCGGCAAAATCGGTCGCCCGCAAGCCCGCCGCCCGTGGCGCGGCGAAGGCCGCGGCGCGCACCAAGCCGACGCGCGAACGCAGCGCTGAGTCCGGCTACACCGCCAAGCATATCGAGGTGCTGGAGGGGCTTGAGCCGGTGCGCCGCCGACCGGGCATGTATATCGGCGGCACCGACGAGAAGGCGCTGCATCATTTGTTCGCCGAGGTGATCGACAACTCCATGGACGAGGCGCTCGCCGGCCACGCCGACTGGATCGACGTGGAGATGGAGGCGAACGGCTTCGTCAGCGTCACGGATAATGGCCGCGGCATTCCGGTCGACCCGCACCCGAAATTCAAGAACAAGTCCGCGCTCGAAGTGATCATGTGCACGCTACACGCCGGCGGCAAATTCGATTCCAAGGTCTACGACACCTCGGGCGGCCTGCACGGCGTCGGCGTCTCGGTCGCCAACGCGTTGTCCGAGCGCATGGAGGTCGAGGTCGCGCGCGAGCAGCAGCTCTACCGGATGGCGTTCGAGCGCGGCAAGCCGAAGGGCAAGCTGGAAAAGGCCGGGCGCGCGCCTAACCGGCGCGGCACCAAGATTCGCTTCCGGCCCGATCCGCAAATATTCGGGCCGAAGGCCGCGTTCCAGGCCGAGCGCGTGTTCAAAATGGCGCGCTCCAAGGCTTACCTCTACGGCGGCGTCGAGATCCGCTGGCACTGCGACAAGGCGCTGCTCAAGGGCCTCGACGACGTGCCGGAAAAGGCCACCTTCCATTTTGCCGACGGGCTGAAAGATTATCTCGCCAGCAACCTCGCCGACGCCACGCTGGTGCATCCGGACATCTTCACCGGCAGCGCCGGCAAGACCGGCCGCCACGGCGCGGTCGAATGGGCGGTGGCCTGGACCGCCGATGCCGACGGCTTCCTGCAATCCTACTGCAACACGATCCCGACGCCGGACGGCGGCACCCACGAGTCCGGTCTGCGCACCGCTTTGCTGCGCGGCTTGAAGGATCACGCCGCGCGCGCCGGCCAGGAAAAACGCGCCGCGGCCATGACCAGCGAAGACGTCATGACCGGCGCCGGCTGCATGCTCTCGGTGTTCATCCGCGAGCCGGAATTCCAGGGCCAGACCAAGGATCGGCTCGCCACCGCGGCGGCGCAGAAGATCGTCGAACAGGCGATCAAGGACCCGTTCGATCATTGGCTGTCGGGCAACCCGCTGCAAGCCAACAAGCTCCTGGATTTCGTCATCGAGCGCGCCGAGGAGCGGTTGCGCCGCCGCCAGGAAAAGGACATTGCGCGCAAGACCGCAGTGCGCAAGCTACGCCTGCCCGGCAAGCTTGCCGACTGCACCAATTCTGCCGCCGACGGCTCGGAAATTTTCATTGTCGAAGGCGATTCAGCCGGCGGGTCCGCCAAGCAAGCGCGCGACCGGCGCACGCAAGCGATCCTACCGCTGCGCGGAAAAATTTTGAATGTCGCCTCCGCCGGCAAGGACAAGCTGGCGCAGAACGCGCAGTTGTCGGACCTTGTGCAGGCGCTCGGCTGCGGTACGGCGGCGCATTACAGCGACAAGGATTTGCGTTACGAGAAGGTCATCATCATGACCGACGCCGACGTCGACGGCGCGCATATCGCTTCGTTGCTGATCACCTTCTTCTACCGGCAGATGCCCAAGCTGATCGACGACGGCAAACTCTATCTGGCGGTGCCGCCGCTATTCCGCCTGCAACACGGTGGCAAGATCGTCTATGCGCGCGNNCGCAAGCCGACCGCCAAGGCGGTGGAGCGGCTGATGGGCAACAAGGCCGAAGCGCGCTTCGACTTCATCCAGGAGAACGCCGAGTTCGCCAGCGCGGATTTGCTGGACGTCTAACGCCGCCCCGCTCTACTCGCACTTATTCAACACCGGCGTCTTGCTGCCATGCGCGAGCGCGATGCCGTCCTTGACGCGCACCGCCCCGCCGTCCGGCTGGTTGAACAAAGTGCGCCGCGTGCCCTCGCGGACACGGAACACCAGATTCTGGCGTTCCTCGGTCTCGGTGCCGGGCTGGAAGATCACCGTCACCGCCAACTGCTCGGCGGAAAGGCGCTCCGCCGACACCATGCTGTAATGGTTGATCGTGTAATTGGGACCGAGATCGTGGCTCTCCGATACCAGCCCCGGGCTCGGCGTCGTGATGCTGACATGCGGATTGGCCGGCGAGGCCGGCTGCTGGCAATCGGCCGCCCAGATGCCGAACAGGCCGAACTGCTCGAATAACGCGTCGACCGGTGCGGTTTGGGCGGCGGCGGGCATAGCGGTCGCGGCCGCAAGCACCATGACCGCCGCGATCCGCATGACTTCGCCGCTCCATCGACTCAGGGAAAAA
>PKXB01000190.1:0-10300 GCA_003133345.1 Hyphomicrobiales bacterium
CAATATTCGGGGCCATTGGTATGAGCTGCTCTTGCCGAACGGCTTGGGCCTGATGAAGGCGATCAGCGCACTGGTCGAGGTTCTGCAGCTTGCGTTCGAACTGCAGCGCACCGTGCAACGGAAATACCCGTCGAGCCGGGGGTAACTACACCACCATCATCACCGGATTTTCGATCAGCTTCTTGAAGGCGCCGAGCATTTCGGCGCCGAGCGCGCCGTCGACCGCGCGGTGATCGGTGGACAGCGTCACCGTCATGATATTGGCGACGGCGGGCGCGCCGTTGCGCACCACGGCGCGCTCCTCGCCGGCGCCCACCGCCAGGATGGTCGCGTGCGGCGGATTGATCACCGCTGCGAAATCCTTGATGCCGTACATGCCTAAGTTAGAGATCGCGGTCGAGCCGCCCTGGTATTCCTGCGGTTTCAGGTGGCGCGTGCGGGCGCGCGCCGCGTAGTCCTTCATTTCGTTGGAAATCGTCGAAAGCGACTTCGCCTCGGCGTTGCGAACCACCGGCGTGATCAACCCGCCGGGAATCGCCACCGCGACGCCGACGTCGGAATGCTTGTGATGCAGCATGCCGGTTTCGGTCCAGGTCACATTGGAGTCGGGCACTCTTTGGAGAGCGAGCGCCAGCGCCTTGATGACGAAGTCGTTGACCGAAATCTTGTAGGCCGGCTTGCCGTCTTTGTCCTTGGGCGCGGCCGCGTTGATCTCCTCGCGCGCGCTGAGCAACTTGCCGATGTCGCAGTCGAGCGTGAGATAAAAATGCGGAATCGTCTGCTTCGACAGCGTGAGCCGCTGCGCGATGATTTTGCGTATGTTGTCGTGCGGGACGAAATCGTAGGAGCCGTCCTCGTACAGCGCCCGGATCTGCGCCTCGGAGGGCGAGGCCGCCATCGGCATAGCGGTGGGTGCGGCGCTGGGCGAGCGCAAGCCTTTGCCGGATTTCGCCGCGTCGATATCGCGCGCGATAACGCGGCCATGCGGGCCGGAACCCTGCACACGGTTTAGGTCGACGTTCGCGTCCTTCGCCAGGCGGCGCGCGAGGGGGGAGGAGAAGATGCGGCTTCCACTTGAGGCCCTTGCCCCCTCACCCGCCCGCCTTCGCTCCGCTTCGGCGGGCGACCTCTCCCCCGAGGGGAGAGGTGAAGGGCTCTGAGCGCGCGGCGCGGCACTGCCTGCTCCCTCTCCCCTGGGGGGAGAGGGTTGGGGTGAGGGGGTTGGAGCGCTTGCTGGTTTCGCAGGCACGCTCTTGGCCACACCGGCAGCCGCCGCCTTCATGTCCTCGCCCTCAGCCGCCAGTACCGCGATCACGGCATTCACCGCAACGTCTTGCGTGCCTGCCGGCACCACGATCTTGGCGAGCGTGCCCTCGTCGACCGCCTCGTATTCCATGGTCGCCTTGTCGGTCTCGATNNCCCTCCTTCTTGAGCCAACGCGCCAGGTTGCCCTTCTCCATGGTGGGCGACAGCGCGGGCATGAGGATGTTGGTGGGCATTTTGCGCTACCGGTAACAAACGGCTTTCGCCGCCGCGACCACTTCGGCGACGGAAGGCAGCGCGAGTTTCTCGAGATTGGCGGCGTAAGGCATCGGCACTTCCTTGCCCGATACGCGCGCGACCGGCGCGTCGAGATAATCGAAGGCGTGCTCCATGATGCGGGCGGCGATCTCGGCGCCGACGCCGGACTGCTGCCAGCCCTCCTCGACCGTCACCGCGCGGCCGGTCTTCTGCACCGAAGCGATAATGGTGTCGGTGTCCATCGGCTTGAGCGTGCGCAGGTCGATGACTTCCGCCTCGATGCCCTCCTTGGCCAGTTCCTCGGCGGCTTTCAGCGCATAAAACATGCCCATCGACCAGGCCACGATGGTGACGTCGCTGCCCGCGCGCGCGATCTTCGCCTTGCCGATCGGCAAAACAAAATCGTCGAGCTTGGGCACCGGCGACGAATGGCCGTAGAGGATTTCGTTTTCCAGGAANNGCCTTGAGCAAGCCCTTGGCGTCGGCGGCATTCGAGGGCGCGATCACTTTCAGGCCGGGGATGTGCGAGAACCAGGACGAATAATCCTGGCTGTGCTGGGCGGCGACGCGCGCGGCGGCTCCATTTGGGCCGCGGAACACGATTCCGCAGCCCATCTGGCCGCCCGACATATAGAGCGTCTTGGCCGCCGAATTGATTAGCTGGTCCATCGCCTGCATGGCGAAGTTAAAGGTCATGAATTCGACGATCGGCTTGAGGCCGGCGAGCGCCGCGCCGATGCCCAAGCCGGCAAAGCCGTGCTCGGTGATCGGCGTGTCGATCACGCGCTTGTCGCCGAACTCCTGCAGCAATCCTTGCGTGACTTTGTAGGCGCCCTGATATTCAGCGACCTCTTCGCCCATCACAAACACGTCCTTGTCGCGCCGCATTTCCTCGGCCATGGCGTCGCGCAACGCTTCGCGCATGGTCATGGTGACCATCTCGGTGCCTTCGGGAATGTCGGGATCGGCGGCGGCGCGCGCGACGGGCGCTTCGGGAGCGGGCGCTGCTTTCGGCGGCGGCTTGGTTTCGGCTTTTTCCGGCTTCGCGGCAGGCGCAGGCTTGGCTTGCGGCGCCGGCTTGCTGTCCTTAATCGCCGACTTGTCCTCGCCGTCGCCGAGGATCAGCGCGATCGGCGTGTTGACCGCCACGTCGGCGGTGCCTTCCGGCACCAGAATTTTTCCGAGCGTGCCTTCGTCCGCCGCTTCCACCTCCATGGTGGCCTTGTCGGTCTCGATTTCNNGATTGGCATTGGCGCTACTGTTCCACAAACAGATCAGCGATAAACGTCAGCATAAAGCTCGGACACGTCCGGCTCGGGATCGTGGGTGGCGAATTCCGCCGCCTGATTGATCAGATCGCGCACCTCGCCGTCGATCTTTTTCAGCTCGTCTTCCTTGGCGAATTTCTTTTCCAGGATGCGCGCCCGTGCCATGTCGATCGGATCGTGCTGCGTACGCACTTCCTCCACCTCCTCGCGCGTGCGGTATTTCGCCGGGTCCGACATCGAGTGGCCACGGTAGCGGTAGGTCAGCATTTCCAGAATATAGGGCCCCTTGCCGGCGCGGCACCAGGCGGCAGCCTTGGCGCCCGCCGCCTTGACCGCGCGCACGTCCATGCCATCCACCTGCTCGCCGGGAATGTTGAACGACAGTCCGCGCCGCGACAGGTTCACCTCGGCCGAGGAGCGCGTGATCGCGGTGCCCATGGCGTAGCGGTTGTTCTCGATCACGTAGATCACCGGCAGCTTCCAGAGCGCGGCCATGTTGAAGCTCTCATAGACCTGGCCCTGGTTGGCGGCGCCGTCGCCGAAATAGGTGACGGAAATATTGTCGTTGCCGCGGTAGCGGTTGGCGAAGGCCAAACCGGTTCCGATCGGCACCTGCGCGCCAACGATGCCGTGGCCGCCGAAAAAGCCGCGCTCGACGCTGAACATGTGCATCGAGCCGCCCTTACCCTTGGAATAGCCGTGGCTGCGGCCGGTGAGTTCCGCCATCACGCCCTTCGCGTCCATGCCGCAGGCGAGCATGTGGCCGTGGTCGCGGTAGCCGGTGATCACCTCGTCGCCGGCTTTCAGCGCCATCTGCATGCCGACCACCACCGCCTCCTGGCCGATATAGAGGTGGCAGAAGCCGCCGATCAGGCCCATGCCGTACATCTGCCCCGCCTTCTCCTCGAAGCGGCGGATGCTCAGCATGGTGCGGTAGGCGGAAAGCTCCTCGTCCTTGCTGAAATTGGCGACCGGCGCGACCGGCTCCTTGGCATCGGCGCTCGGGTTTTTCTTGGGCGAGGCCATCGGTACTCCCTGCGAAAGCGTCCGGGCAATTGTGACGGGGGCGCCGGTTCGGCTCTGCGACCCCCCAATAGCTTAAATCGCCTGGGGGCGGAAGCGCGAGGCCGCCCGGCTACATTGCGGAAAACATCTTGAATTTGGCTGAAAATTACCAGTCGAGCGGTGGATAACGCGCGCCCGCTAGTGGATGAGCAGGGTCAGGTCACGCGGGTCGGCCAGCCCGAGCAGCGCGCGGGCGCGCTCGTCCAGCATGTCGGGGTCGATGCGGTCGGAGCGCAGCAGCGCCACCCGCCGCTCCCACAGCGCGCGCTCGGCTTTCAAATGCTTGAGATCGCCCTGCATGGTCGCCATCTGCTGGTCGAGGTCAGCTTGCGCGCGTAGGCCATGATTGCCGGTAAAGGCGTTGACGGCGAAATAGCCGATGAACAGCGCGGCAAAGATATAAAGGCCGAGCACGGTCAGGATGGTGCGGCGATGCCGGTGGGAGACCATAGCCGCCGATGATGCGGCAATCGCGTTAAGGCGTCTTTAATGCGGCGGAAGCCGGTCAGATTGGCACGTGCTGGCGGATCTCGTTGAGCACGAAATTGCCCAGACGCTTGCCGCGGTTGCGGAAGGTCCGCAACAGCCCCTGGTCGACGAAATACGTGAGCAGGATCGAATCGCGGGACTTCACTCTGGTGTGCACCGCGTCCGCCGAGTGCCAGGTGTCGTCGCCGACCGCGAAGGCATAACCGCTGTTGGGGGCAAAGCGCATCTGTGCTTTTTTCGGCAGCGAGCCGTCGGGCAGCTTCTCGTGGAACATGGTGCCGATGTCGGTGTTGGCGTCGTCCTTCGGCAGATAAAGTTGGACGGTGATCCCCTTCCAGCGCGTGTCGGTGTGCGGCGTGATCAGATAGCCGGGGATGTCGCGGGTGAGGATCGGGATCGGATACATGCCGACTTTGGCGAAATCGGCGCCGAAGCGTTTCGACAGCCCGGGCCCAGCCGGCGGATGAAGGCCTGCTTGACCGGCTCCGAGCAGACCGAGCGGCCGACCACGTCCCACAGCGCGCGTTTTTCCGGCGGCAGATTGCGGATGTATTCCGGGAACAGGTCGATCTTCACGCGCGTATGGGTGCCGTCGGTGAGATCGTGGCCCTTGCTGCGGCCGTGCATCGGGCGGTAGTCGGTCGCCTCCGGCATCAGCGCGAGGATTTGCGCGTAGACTTCGTCCGGGAACACGCGGTCGAATTCGAGATGGAAGAATGGCTTCTCCACCGCGCGCGCAGCGGCGACCGATTGCGTCACGAAATTCGACAGGCGCTCGATGGCCTGACGGCGGTCGCGGCTGGTAAGGGTCGTGGTCTGATCCATCGTGGTAACTCAACTTCAGCGCCTGAAATTCGGCGCCAATTTGCTGCGAATTGTCGCGCGATGCAAGCCGGCGTCCGGGCTTGTGCGACTTGCTTGATTTATGGCCGCTATAGCCGCAACGCAACCGTAAAAGCGCCGCGTCTGACCGCACCCAATCCGTCGTCAAGACTTGCTCTGTCGCCACCTTTGGCAAGATTGATTCTGCCGGGACGGCCCTCGATCTGCAGTTCAATCCGATTGGTTTTCCACGCGTCCAGATCCTTGGTCGCGTGCAGATAGACCGTGCCTTTGGCCTTTGGGCCTTCGACCGAGAATTGCAGATCGGCTGTTCCCGTCGGCCCTGACGTTTCAAACTTGCCGGTCGGAGCTCCAGTCGTGATCGGCGTACCGAGTGCGTTGATTGCCTCGCTGTTCGCTTGCAGTTGTGCGACCGCCATTTGATAGGCTTCGGAGTGCTTCATGATTGCGGTGACGGAGAACCACACGCCCACACCAAAGACGATCAACGCGATGATGGCGACCACGCCGCCGATCGCCCATTTGCGCTGCACGCGCCTGAAATGATCGACACTGTCCCAGCGCTTATTGCACCAAGCCCATGCGCTGCCCTTCACGCCGAGCACAAAAGGCATGACCATGTTGACGACCGGCACGAACATCAGCAGGGCAATGAACGTGTTGTTGCCGATGCCCCAAATCCAATTGAGGAAAAATGCGCCCCAGTTCCAACGATCCAACTCAGGGGGGACGACCGCCGCGACGCCCTGACCCGATGTGTTTTCCATCGCGATCTCCCACCTTAGAAGAGAATTGGCTCATAGCGAACGTATCCTTGCCGACGCGCGTTTGCCTTTTGTACCGGCGCTAGCGGCGCGCCTTCAAGGCCTCGCGCCCGGCATATTTCGCCTGCGCGCCCAGTTCTTCCTCGATGCGCAGTAACTGATTGTATTTCGCAGTGCGGTCGGCGCGCGCCAGCGAGCCGGTCTTGATCTGCCCGCAATTGGTGGCGACCGCGAGATCGGCGATGGTGGAATCTTCCGTTTCGCCCGAGCGATGCGACATCACCACGGTGTAGCCGGCCTTGTGCGCCATCTCGACGGTGGCGAGCGTCTCGGTGAGCGTGCCGATCTGGTTGACCTTGACCAGGATCGAATTGGCGATGCCGTCCTTGATGCCCTTGGCCAGCCGCGTCACGTTGGTCACGAAAATATCGTCGCCGACCAGTTGGCATTTGGCGCCAATGAGATCGGTAACAATTTTCCAGCCTTCCCAATCGTCCTCCGCCATGCCGTCCTCGATCGAGACAATCGGGAACCGCGCGGTGAGATCGGCGAGATATTTCGCCTGCTCTTGTTTCGAGCGGGTCTTGCCTTCGCCCTCGTAGACGTAAGAACCATTCTTGAAGAATTCGCTGGCCGCCGGATCGAGCGCGATCATGACGTCGCCGCCGGGCTTGTAGCCGGCCTGCGCAATGGCCTTTACCACAAAATCGAGTGCCGCTTCGGCGGACGGCAAATTGGGCGCAAAGCCGCCCTCGTCGCCGACATTGGTGTTGAGGCCGGCGGNNCCGCCATTGATGATGTTCATCATCGGCACCGGCAGGGTGCGGGCGGCGGTGCCGCCGACGTAGCGATAGAGCGGCGCATGCTTGGCGGCTGCCGCGGCTTTGGCCACGGCGAGCGACACACCGAGAATGGCATTGGCGCCGAGCCGCCCCTTGTTGGGCGTGCCGTCGAGCGCGATCAGCGTCTCGTCGATCTTGGCCTGCTGCTCGGCATCCATGCCGCCGAGCGCGTCGTAGATCTCACCGTTGACCGCATCGACCGCCTTGCGCACGCCCTTGCCGCCGTAGCGCGCCTTGTCGCCGTCGCGCAGCTCGACCGCCTCGTGCGCGCCGGTGGACGCCCCGGACGGCACTGCGGCGCGGCCCTTCGAGCCGTCCTCGAGTAGGACGTCGACTTCGACGGTCGGATTGCCGCGGCTGTCGAGGATTTCGCGGCCGATAATGTCGGTAATGGCGGTCATGGCATGTCCCGGTTTTGGGGGCGTTTCTACAGGCCGCGATGGGTCTTGTCATGGCCTAAGAAAGCGGGCCAATAGTCGGCCTATGGCGAAAAAAAGACTTCAACTCGGCAGCCCTGCGCGCATCCCAGCGTCCCCCAAGGTCGCCGTGCTCGAACGCGTGCCCAATCCGCACGCCGACACCGACTACCTCGCCCGCTTCACCGCGCCGGAATTCACCACGCTTTGCCCGATCACCGGCCAGCCCGACTTCGCTCATCTGGTGATCGATTACGTGCCGGGGCGGTTCCTGGTCGAGTCGAAGTCGCTCAAGCTCTATCTCAACAGNNATCGGCGGCTACTGGTATCCGCGCGGCGGCATGCCGATCGACGTGTTCTGGCAGGCCGGCAAATTGCCGAAGGACGTGTGGGTGCCGGACCAAGGTGTCGCGCCCTATCGCGGGCGGGGCTAGTTTTTTCGGTGCAGGCGTAAAGCGCAAATCCATCCCGTCGCGGTGAGCACCACTGCCCCAAGCAGCAGCACCGGAATGATGCCGATGCCGCTGGAGAGGCCGAGACCGTAGACCACCGGGCCGAGCGCCTGCCCGATAAAGAAGAAAAACGAATGACCCGCCGTCGCCGATGCGCGCGCGCCCGGCGCCAGCTCGGTGACATAGACCTGCAGGCAACCGTGCAGGAAATAAAAGCTGAAGCCGAGCAGCACGAAATTGGCGAATTCGACCGGCCAGGGCATGCGCAGCGCGATCACGACCAGGCCGAATGCCATGAGCATTCCGCCGGCCGCCATCAAACGCCGCTCGCCAAAGGAATTAAGCAGCCGCGACACCATGATCGTATAAATGAGGCCGCCAACGCCGAAACCGGCGATCACCACGCCGGCGATGGAGGCGCTTGTGACGCCTTCGCTGCGCAGCAGCACGGCCATGTAGGGAAACACGCCGAACAGAAATATCGCTTCCAAGAAAACGGCGCCGAAACAATATTTCGCCAATGGATTGCCGAATACCGCGCGATAGTTCGGAATGAAACTCGATAGATCGAAACGTCCGGGCGTCTCGTTCATGCCGCGAAAGCCGGGGATCGCCAGCATCAACGCGATCAGATCGATGGCGCCGGTGGCGAAGAATACGCCGCGCCAACCAATCAGGTCGCCGATCACGCCGGCGCCCGACGCGCCCAGCAGGTTGCCGCTCATGGCGGCAAATAAAAGTTTTCCGATCGCGACCTGGCGTTGCGCCACCGGCACGCGGTCGCCGGCCACCGCCAAGGCAATCGGGAACACGCCGCCGGCGGTGATCCCGGCCAGCACGCGCAATGTCATCAATGTTTCGAAGTTGGTCGCGAACCCACAGGCAATCGTGGTGAGCCCAAGAATGAGCATGCAGATCGAGATCAGTCGCGTCTTGCTGAACATGTCGGCGAGCGCGCCCAGCACCGGTTGAATCAACGCATAGGCAAGGTAAAGCCGGTCGAGAGCAGCGCCGCGGTGGTCGGTTCGACGTTTAAACCGCTGGCGATCTGCGGAATGACCGGATCGACCGAGCGCATGAACAGCGACGTCGCGAACACGACGAACGCCATGAGATTGAGGACGCGTCCCATAGATCAGCGCGCGCCACGTATCTTTTGTTTGCGCATGATCTGATCCGAAAACCGGTTCCACCCACGGGTCAAGCCCGAGGGCATGCTTTTCGGGATCATGCGCGTTTGGCCAGCCGGTCGAACTCGACCAGCGTGCGCAACAGCGGCTCCATCTCCTGCAACGGCATCATGTTGGGGCCGTCGGAAGGCGCGCGATCGGGATTCTGATGGGTTTCGATGAATACGCCGGCGACGCCGACCGCGACCGCCGCGCGCGCCAACACCGGCACGAATTCGCGCTCGCCGCCCGAGGACGTACCCTGCCCGCCCGGCTGCTGCACCGAATGGGTGGCATCGAAAATCACCGGCGAGCCGGTCGTGCGCTTGAGGATCGGCAGCGCGCGCAGGTCGGAGACCAGCGTGTTGTAGCCGAACGACACGCCGCGCTCGGTCACCAGCACATTCTTGTTTCCCGCAGCCGTTATTTTCTCCACCACGTGCTGCATGTCCCAGGGCGCCAGAAACTGGCCCTTCTTGACGTTGATCGCTTTCCCCGTTTTGGCAGCGGCGACGAGAAGATCGGTCTGCCGGCACAAGAAGGCCGGGATTTGCAGCACGTCGACCGCGGACGCCACGCGCGCGCATTGCTCGGCGTCGTGCACGTCGGTGAGCACCGGAATTTTCAGCGTGTCGCGGATTTCGGCGAATATGGGGAGCGCCGCGTCGAGCCCGAGGCCGCGCGCGCTTTTTACGGAAGTGCGGTTGGCCTTGTCGAACGAGGTCTTGTAGACGAGCCCGATGCCGACGCGCGCCGCGATCTCCTTGAGCGCGGCCGCCACTTCCAGCGCATGCGCGCGGCTTTCCAGCGCACAAGGACCGGCAATCAGCGAAAGCGGCAATTTATTGCCGAAGCGCACGGCGCCGATCGTCACGGTCGTATTGGGCGCAAGCTTCTGGTCCACGGATTCTCCCTCGCGGGCCGGACCATGAAGCGCCCAAGCCCCCCGGTCAACGGGCCACTATACCAGCCGGCTCTGCTCGACCGCCGCGCCGATGAACGAGGCGAACAATGGATGCGGCTCGAACGGCCGCGATTTCAGCTCGGGATGGAATTGCACGCCGATGAACCAGGGATGGTCCTCGTATTCGATGATCTCGGGCAGGATGCCGTCGGGCGACATGCCGGAAAAGCGCATGCCGCGCTGCTCGAGCCGGCCTTTGTAGCCGGTATTGACCTCGTAGCGGTGGCGGTGGCGCTCGGAGATTTCGGTCTGGCCATAGATGCCGGCCACCCGGCTGCCGCGCGTGAGGGTCGCGGGAAAGGCGCCGAGCCGCATGGTGCCGCCGAGGTCGCCGCCGTCGATGCGCCGCTGCAACTCGTTGCCCTTGAGCCATTCGGTCATCAGGCCGACCACTGGCTCAGTTGTCGGGCCGAACTCGGTCGAATTGGCCTGCTCGATGCCGCACAGGTTGCGCGCCGCTTCCAGGACGGCCATCTGCATGCCGAAGCAGATGCCGAAATACGGCAC
>PKXB01000190.1:10319-28692 GCA_003133345.1 Hyphomicrobiales bacterium
TTGACCTTGACCTTGTTGGCGATGCCGCCGTGCGAGAGCGCTTCGATCAGCGATTTGTAGGCGTCCTTGAGGCCGGTATATTTGCCGACGATGGCGATGGTCACATCGCCTTCGGGATTGCGCACGCGCTCGTTGATCAGCCGCCAGCGCGCCAGATCGGGCTCAGCGACCGGATCGAGTCCGAACGCCTCCAGCACCTCGCGGTCGAGGCCGGCTGCGTGATAGGCCTCCGGCACTGCGTAAATATTGTCGACATCGCGCGCTTCGATCACCGCGCTTTCGCGCACATTGCAGAACAGGCCGAGCTTGCGCCGTTCGCCTTCCGGGATCGGGCGGTCGGTGCGGCACAATAAAATGTCAGGCTGGATGCCGATCGAGCGCAGTTCCTTGACCGAATGCTGCGTGGGCTTTGTTTTCAGTTCACCCGCACTCGGAATGAACGGCAACAGCGTCAAATGAATGTAGACCGCCGTGTGACGCGGCAGATCGTTGCCCAGTTGCCGGATCGCCTCGAAGAACGGCAGGCCCTCGATGTCGCCGACCGTTCCGCCGATCTCGCACAGCACGAAGTCGAAGCCGTCATTGCCCTCGCGGATGAAATCCTTGATGGCGTTGGTGACGTGCGGAATGACCTGGATGGTGGCGCCGAGATANNTAGTCGCCGCGCCGCTCCTTGGCGAGGATGTCTTGGTAGATGCGGCCGGTGGTGATGTTGTCCTGGCGCGTCGCCGGCCGGCCGGTGAAGCGCTCGTAATGGCCGAGGTCGAGATCGGTCTCGGCGCCGTCGTCGGTGACGAACACCTCGCCGTGCTGATACGGCGACATCGTGCCGGGATCGACGTTGAGATAGGGATCGAGCTTGCGCAGGCGGACCTTGTAGCCGCGCGCCTGCAGCAGCGCGCCGAGTGCTGCGGATGCGAGACCCTTACCGAGTGAGGAGACCACGCCGCCGGTGATGAAAATGTACCGCGCCATGGGGCCTAACCTGTAATCCCCGCTGCTCGATTCGACGAGCGCGAAAAACTCAGACCCGGTCTGCGCCTGTGCGCAAATCTGGAAACTGCCGTAATCAAAGACTGTTGCGTCGATATTTTCATTTTTCACCTGAAAGGCGTTGTGGCCTTTCCACTCACACTTGGTCCCTAACGTGGAAGGGCCGGTTTCCCGGCCCTTCATCAGTTCTTTATTTCGATTGCGGCACCTGCGGCCCGGATGGCGCCGCGGGGGCGGCCGGCGGCGCCGCGGGCGCGCCCTGTAAATCTTTGAGAAGCCCGCCCGGACTAAGCGGTGCGGCAGGCCCCGGCGCGGTCGGCGCGCTTTGGCCGCCTTGCAAGATCGAGGTCGGCTTGCGGTTCAAGCCGGCCAGGATCGACAGAATGAGGCTGGTCACGAAGAACAAGCCGGCCAGGACCGCGGTGGCGCGCGTGAGCAAGTTGGCGGTGCCGCGGCTGCTCATAAATCCGCCGCCGCCACTACCGCCGATGCCGAGCCCGCCGCCCTCCGACTTCTGCAGCAGCACCACGCCGATCAAGGCCAGCACCAGCATCAGGTGGATCACGATAACGACGTGCTGCATCAGGTCTCAATCCGTTCAAACCGGCTGTTCTGGGCGGCCCGCCCAGACGGCGCTTCGAGAGATATATAGGAATTCGTCGCGGTCTCTACACGATCAGGCGCGGCTTTTCCACCCTTGCTGGCTTGTTCATTGGCGCGTGATCTTGTCCGAAAACCGGTTCCCACTTTTCGGGATCACGCGCTGCGATAAACTGCCGCAATACCGAGGAAATCGGCCGCTTTCAGGCTGGCGCCCCCGACCAGGGCCCCGTTCACATTGGCAATTGTCAGCAGCTCCTTGGCATTGGTCGGCTTGACCGAGCCGCCATAGAGGATGCGAATGCGGCCGCCTTCGGCGCCGAAACGCGTCTCCAGCCGCTTGCGGATGAAGGCATGCGCCTCGGCCACGTCGGCCGCTGTCGGGGTCAGTCCGGTGCCGATCGCCCAGACCGGCTCGTACGCGAGCACCAGATTGGCGCTCGTTCCGCCATCGGGCAGCGAGCCGTCGAGCTGGCGGCCGATCACCGCCAGGGTCTGCCCGCCCTCGCGCTCGGCTCGCTGTTCGCCGATGCAGACAATCGCGAGCAAACCCGCGCGGCGCGCGGCCATGGCCTTGGAGCGCACTTGCGCGTCGGTCTCATGATGGTCGGTGCGGCGTTCGGAATGCCCGACAATCACCGCCGCGGCACCGGCGTCCTTGAGCATTTCGGCGGCGATATCGCCGGTATGGGCGCCGGACGGCTCGGCATGGCAATCCTGCCCGCCGATGGCAACGGCTGAGCCGCGCGCGGCGGCGGCAAAGCTCGCAACCAGGGTGGCCGGCGGGCACACCATCAGCTCGGCTTTGAGGCCGGCCGCGCCGTTGACGATCTTGGCAAGCTCGCCCTCGGCGACGGCAAGCCCGTTCATCTTCCAGTTGCCCGTCACCAGCGGTGTTAGGTCGGCCGACGCCATGTTTAGGTCCTTATCCGCGTGCGGTTATCAGACCCGCTTCGCGGGCGCCAGAGCGGCCCGGCCGCAAGCCGATCCTTCTTGAGTTGCAAGGAGTTGGCCCGCTCCCTATAAGGGCGCGACCTGCCCTTCATTCAGCCGTCACCGGTATCCGGGAAGAACGCAGCCCATGCTCCGCGGTATTCACAAAGCCACCTCGAACTGGTTCGGCAAGGCCGTCATGGCCGCCGTCATGGGCTTGCTGGTCGTCAGCTTCGCGATCTGGGGCATCGGCGATATTTTCCGCGGCTTCGGGCTCAATTCGGCGCTCAAGATCGGCAACACCGAGATCTCGATCGAACAGTTCCGCCAGTATTACACCGAGCGCCTGCAGCAACTCAGCCGCCAGGTTGGCCGCCCGATCACGCCCGACCAGGCGCGCGCGACCGGCATCGACCGGCAAGTGCTCAGCCAATTGGTGGCCGAGACCACGCTCGACGAGCAGGCGAAGGCGTTGCGGCTCGGCATCGGCAACGACGAGATCGCCAGCCGCATTACCAACGACCCTAGTTTCCGCGGGCTCAACGGCCAGTTCGATCGTACGCGCTTCGTCGAGATCATCCGACAAGCCGGCTTTACCGAAGGCCGCTTCGTCGAGGAGCAGCGGCGCGTGATCCTGCGCCGGCAGATCGCGCTCAGCATCGGCGGCGAATTTAACGTGCCGGTCACGGCGATGGCGGCGCTCAATCAATATCAAAACGAGAAACGCGCGATCGAGTATCTGGCCTTGGGTCCGGCGCAGGCCGGCGATATTCCGGCGCCGACGCCCGAGGTGCTCGGTAAATTTTTCGAGGAGCGCAAGGTTTTGTTCCGCGCCCCCGAATATCGCAAGATCACCTTGCTCTCGATGTCGCCGGCCGACCTCGCCAAGCCGGACGCGGTGTCCGATGCCGACGCAAAGACTTATTACGAGCAGCACAAAGCGAGCTATGGGACGCCCGAGCGCCGTGAGCTGCACCAGATCATATTCCCGAATCCGGAAGAAGCGGCGGCCGCGCATGAGCGCATCGCCAAGGGAGCGAGCTTCGCCGATCTCGCCAAGGAACGCGGCTTGAAGGACAGCGATACCGATGTCGGCATGGTGACGAAGGCCGAGGTCATCGACCCGGCCGTCGCCGACGCCGCCTTCGCGCTCAAGGCGGACGAGGTCAGCACGCCGGTCCAAGGCCGTTTCGGCACCGTGCTGCTGCAAGTCGGAAAAATCGAGCCGGGAAACCAGAAGACCTATGAGGAGGTCGCGCCGCAGATCAAACGCGAGATCGCCGAGAACCGCGCCAAGACGGAGATCGGAAATCTGCGCGACAAGTTCGAGGATGAACGCGCCGCCGGCGCCACGCTGGCCGAGACCGCCAAGAAGCTCGGCCTCAAGTCCCGCACCATCGACGCGGTCGACCGCTCCGGCCGCGGCCCGGATGGCAAGCCGATCGCCGACCTGCCGAAATCTCCGGATGCGATCGCCGCGGGGTTCGGCAGCGACGTCGGCGTCGACAACGATCCGCTGCAACTGCCGAACGGCGGTTATCTCTGGTACGATGTCACCGGCATCACGCCCGCGCGCGAGCGCACGCTCGACGAGGTGAAAGATCAGGTCGAGACGCGCTGGCGCGACGACGAGATCGCCAAGCGCCTGCAAGCCAAAACCGACGACATGCTCGGCAAGTTCAAGGCCGGCACCACGTTGGCCCAGCTCGCCACCGAGTCCGGCCTGAAAGTGGTAACGGCAGCCGACCTGCAACGCGGCAAGCCGGGCGGCTTCGCGCCGGCCAAGCTGGTCGATGCGGCCTTCAAGACGATCAAAGGCGTGCCGGCCAGCGCCGAGGGCGATCAAGTAACCGCGCGTTTCGTATTCCGCGTGACCGACGTCGTGGATGCCACGCTCGATCCTATCGCAAGCAAGGCGATCGCAACCTCGCTGCAGAACTCCTATACCGACGATATCATCGGCGCCTATGTCACGCGGCTCGAAAACGATTTCGGCGTCACGCTCAACCAGCAGGCGCTCACCCAAGTCTTCGGCGGCGCTCCGGCCAATACCGGCAACACCGGCGACTACTGATCCCATGCAGATCGAGCCGTCGGAAACCGCATTCGCCGAACGCTACGGCCGCGGGCAGGCGCAGGTGGTGTGGACCACGCTGGTCGCCGATCTGGAAACGCCGGTCTCGGCCTTCCTCAAGCTCGGCGGCAGTAAGCCGATGAGCTTCCTGCTGGAGTCGGTGGAAGGCGGCGCGGTGCGCGGCCGCCATTCCATCATCGGCGTCGACCCCGACCTAATCTGGCGGGCCAACGGCGCGCGCGCCGAGGTCAATCGGAGCGCGCGAGCCAAGCCGGACGCTTTCGTGCCCTGCCCCGAGCCGCCGCTTAAGGCCCTGCGCACACTGATCGCGGAAAGCCGCATTGAATTGCCCGAGAGCCTGCCGCCGATGGCAGCCGGCGTGTTCGGCTATCTCGGTTACGACATGGTGCGGCTGATGGAAGAATTGCCGCCGCCCAATCCGGATCCGATCGGCATTCCCGACGCGGTGCTGGTGCGCCCGACCATCATCGTGGTGTTCGACGCGGTGAAGGATTCAATTACGGTGGTCACGCCGGTGCGGCCGGACAAGGGCATCGACGCCAAAACGGCGCTCACGCGCGCGGTCGAGCGGCTGTCCGGCGTCGTGGAAAGCCTCGACCGGCCGCTGGATATGTCGCTCGCGGAATACGATGAAGGCCCGCTCGACGTGCCGCCGAAATCCAATACTACGCCGGACGAATACAAAGCGATGGTCGCTAAGGCCAAGGACTACATCACCGCCGGCGATGCCTTCCAGATCGTGCTGGCGCAACGCTTCGAGGCGCCGTTCACGCTGCCGCCGTTCTCGCTCTATCGCGCGCTGCGGCGGACCAATCCCTCGCCTTATCTCTACTTCCTCGACTTCGGCAGCTTCGCCGTCGCCGGATCGAGCCCGGAGATTCTGGTCAAAGTGAGCGGCGATGTGGTGACCATCCGCCCGATCGCCGGCACGCGCCACCGCGGCGCGACGCCGCACGAGGACAAGGCGTTGGAAGAGGAATTGCTCGCCGATCCGAAGGAGCGTGCCGAGCATCTGATGCTGCTCGATCTCGGGCGCAACGATGTCGGCCGCGTCGCCCAGATCGGCAGCGTGACCGTCACCGATCAGTTTTTCGTCGAGCGCTACAGCCACGTGATGCACATCGTCTCCAACGTCGAGGGCAAGCTGCGGCCCGACCGCGACGCGCTCGATGCGCTGGCCGCCGGATTTCCCGCCGGCACCGTGTCAGGCGCCCCGAAAGTGCGTGCCATGCAGATCATCGACGAGTTGGAAAAGGAAAAACGCGGGCTTTATGCCGGCGCCGTCGGCTATTTCTCCGCCGCCGGCGAGATGGACACCTGCATCGTGCTGCGCACCGCGCTGGTGAAGGACGGCACCATGTATGTGCAGGCCGGCGCCGGTATTGTCGCCGACAGCGAGCCCTCCTTCGAGCAGCAGGAATGCATCAACAAGGCGAAGGCCTTGTTCCGCGCCGCCGAGGAAGCCCGCCGGTTTGCCAGCGCCGCCAAGCGCGGGCAATAATCACGCGCCGGGGGCGGCGTCCGCAGACAGGGGGCGGCTATGAGCTGGCTGCATCGGCTCGATCGCCTGATCGGCCAAATCATCGCCGGCGCGCAATGGCTGGCGCTGCCGCTCATCCTGCTGTTGTTCCTGCAATGGCCGCTGCGCGATATCGTACGCGGCTATTCGCGCGAGGCGAACGATCTCGGCCAGATCATCTTCGCGCTGTTCGTGGCGGTCAGCGTCACCGCCGCGACGCGCGCCGGCACCCACCTCGCCGCCGACACGCTGGCGCAACGCTACACGGCGCGAATGCGCCGCCGCCTCAAGCAATTGGGCGCCGCTCTCGGGATCCTGCCCTGGGCGCTGTTCGTGCTGTTCGCCGCCAAGGGCATCGTGGTGTCGTCCGTGCTCGGACTGGAATCGTTTCAGGATACCAACAACCCTGGCTATTTCATCATCAAGGCGGCGTTATGGTTGATGGCGGTCGTGATCATCGCACAGGCTGCCGTCGATATTTTCCGCCCCAAGCCCACGGATGACGCCTGATGGAATGGAGCGGCATTGCGCTTCTGATCCTGGTCGGTGTCGGGATCATTTCCACCGGTCAGCCCGCCGCGTTCGTTCTGATCGCGGTGGCCAGTCTCGGCGCAGTGCTCGGCCTCGCAAGCGGCACGATTCCTTTTTCGCTGCTGTCGGCTTTGCCCGGCCGTCTGATCAATCTGTTCGACAATGATCTTCTGCAGGCGCTGCCGCTCTACGTGACCATGGGCCTGCTGCTCGGCCGGCTGCCGGTGGCCGACGCACTCTATCGCACCAGCAACGCCATTTTGCCGAAGCGGGCCTCGGCACCGCTAGTCTCCGGCATGTTCCTCGGTGCCCTGCTCGGCCCGATGAACGGCTCGGTCGGGGCCAGCGTGCTCGGCCTCTCGCGCGTGGTGGCGCCGCGGCTTAACGCCGAAGGCGTGCCGGCGGCCACGCGCGACGCCGTCATCGCGGTCGCCAGCACGCTCGGCGTCCTGGTGCCGCCCTCGCTGGTTCTGATCCTGCTCAGCGATGCGATGCTCAATGCGCATACCCTTGCGGTGACCGCGACCGGCCGCACCGACCGTGTCATCAACACGCAAGATATATTTCACGCCGCGCTGTTGCCGGCAGCGATCTTTCTGTTGCTATGTTTCGCGCTCTGCTGGTTTGCAGGACGGAGTGCCACCAAGCTGCCCCCGCGCGAAAAGCTTACGGCCAAACAGGGGCTGCTCGCCGGATTCGCACTTGTGGCGCTGCTGGTGCTGCTCGGCGGCGTCGCCACCGGATATTTCTACGCCGTCGAAGCGGCGGCGATGGGCGCCTTCACCTTGCTGGGCGCCGGGCTGATCAGCGGCAAGCTGCGCGGCGCCGTGTTGCGCGAACTGTTGCATGACGCCATCGCCATCACCGGCGCCCTGTTCTCGCTGTTGATCGCGGCCACCTCGTTCACCTTGATCCTGCGGCTACTCGGCACCGACCGGCTGGTCGACAATCTGGTCGCCGGCATTCCCGGTGGTGACGTTCTGGCGACGGCGGTCATCCTCGGCGTCATCGGACTGTGCGCTTTCGTGCTCGATGCCTTCGAGATCATTTTCGTCATCGTGCCGATCGTCATTCCGCCGCTGCTGGTGCGCGTGGCCGACGCGCGCTGGGTCGCGGTGCTGGTGCTGCTCACGTTGCAGTCCAGTTTCCTGCTGCCGCCGTTCGGCTATGCACTGATGATGGTGCGCGGCGTAGCCAAGAACCCGGCGCCGTTCCGGACCTTCGTGCGGGCGCTCGCCCCGTTCCTGCTGGCGCAGTGGATGCTGCTCATCGTCGTGCTGCTGGTTCCTCAGCTCGTGCATATCGGCGAGAACGCCGCCGAGAGCACCCGTGCGCCCGTCACGCCGGTCTCCAACGAGGAAATCAACCGGCGTTTGCGGGAGATGGTCGTCCCGCCGCCCGACATCGAGTCGAAATGACGCCTGCTTGACCACCCTCCGACCTCGCCTTAAGACCTTGAGACGGCGGGCAAACATGATCGTTTTGATCGACAACTACGACAGCTTCACCTTCAACCTGTTCCATTACCTGGGCGGGCTGGGGGCGGACGTCGTCGTGCATCGCAACGACAAGATTTCGGCCGCCGACGTGATCGCCGACGATCCGGAGGCGATCGTGCTGTCGCCCGGGCCCTGCACCCCGAACGAAGCCGGCATCTGCCTCGATCTGATTGCCAAGGCCGCATCGAACATTCCTATCCTCGGTGTCTGCCTCGGGCATCAGGCGATCGGCCAGGCGTTCGGCGGCAAGGTAGTGCGCGCGGCGCCGGCGCACGGCAAGGTGTTCGAGATCAAGCACACCGGCACCGGCGTGTTGCGCGGCATCAACGGGCCGTTCAAGGCGACGCGCTATCATTCGCTGGTGGTCGAGCGCGCTAGCATGCCGCGCGAACTGACCGTTAACGCCGAAACCGACGATGGCCTGGTGATGGGTCTCGCGCATACGAGCCTGCCGGTGCACGGCGTGCAATTTCATCCCGAGAGCATCGCCTCCGAGCACGGCCAGCTGATGCTGAAGAATTTTCTCGATCTCGCCGCCGCCTGGAACAAGCAGCGCGGCCGGACGCCGCGCGCGGCTCCCGCGCGCAAGTCGCCCGCGCACGCGGCCGGTTAGAGGCTCAAACCCATGGCCGACGATTTCAAAGCGCTCATCGCCAAGGTCGCGACCGGCGCGAGCCTCACCCGCGCGGAAGCAGCCTCCGCGTTCGACCGCATGATGTCGGGCGAAGCGACGCCCTCGCAGATGGGCGCGCTGCTGATGGGCTTGCGCGTGCGCGGGGAAACCGTCGATGAGATCACCGGCGCGGTCACCACCATGCGTGCCAAGATGCTGGGCGTGAAGGCGCCGCCGGACGCGATCGACGTGGTCGGCACCGGCGGCGACGCCTCCGGCTCGTTCAATATCTCGACTTGCGCTGCATTCATCGTCGCGGGCGCCGGCGTACCGGTGGCCAAGCACGGCAATCGCGCACTGTCGTCGAAATCCGGCGCCGCCGACGTGCTGCAGGCGCTCGGCGTCAAGATCGAGCTTAATGCCGAGCAGGTGGGCGCTTGCATCCGCGAAGCCGGCATCGGCTTCATGTTCGCGCCGGCGCATCATCCGGCGATGAAGAACGTGGGTCCTACCCGCGTCGAGCTCGGCACCCGCACCATCTTCAATCTGCTCGGGCCGCTGTCCAATCCGGCCAGCGTCAAGCGCCAGATGATCGGCACGTTTTCCAAGCATTGGATCGAGCCGATGGCGCAGGTGCTCAAGAATCTCGGCTCGGAATGCGTCTGGGTGGTGCACGGCTCCGACGGCCTCGACGAGATCACCACCTCGGGAGCGACCAGCGTGGCCGCGCTCGAACACGGCAAGATCCGCAGCTTCGAGGTCACGCCCGAGGATGCCGGGCTCAAACGCGTCAAGCCGGAGGCGCTGCGCGGCGGCGATGCCGAGCAGAACGCCAAGGCGCTGCTCGACGTGCTGAAAGGCAAAGCCGGGCCGTTCCGCGACGTGTCGATCCTCAATGCCGCCGCCGCGCTAATCGTCGCCGGCAAGGCCAAGGATTTGAAGGAAGGCGCCGCGCTCGCCGCCAAATCGATCGACAGCGGCGAGGCCGAGGGCCGGCTCGACCGCCTGATTGCGGTGTCCAATGCCGTGGAGGCGTAATTTTGTCCGACATCCTGGCCAAGATCGAGGCTTACAAGCGCGAGGAGATCGCGACGGCCAAGCGCGTGCGCCCGCTCGCCGAGCTGGAAAAGCTGGCGAAAATGGCCCCCCCGCCGCGCGGCTTTTTGCGCGCGATCGAGCGGCGGATTGCTGGCGGCGACTACGCGCTGATCGCCGAAATCAAGAAGGCGAGCCCATCGGCGGGCTTGATCCGCGCCGATTTCGATCCGGCGAATCTCGCCAAAGCCTACGAAGCGGGCGGCGCCGCTTGTCTCTCCGTGCTCACCGATGGGCCGTCATTCCAGGGCAAACCGGAATTTCTCGGCGCAGCGCGCAAAGCCACCGGCTTGCCGGTTCTGCGCAAGGATTTCATTTACGAGCCCTACCAGGTGGTGGAATCGCGAGCGCTCGGCGCCGATTGCATTCTGATCATCATGGCCGCGGTTGACGACGCAGCGGCCAAGGCGATCGAGGATGCAGCCTTCGCCAATGGCATGGATGTATTACTTGAAGTTCATCAAGAAGATGAGCTTCAACGTGCACTCAGGCTGAAATCGCGGCTGATTGGCATCAACAACCGGGATCTCCGCACCTTCAAGACCTCCCTCGCCGTCAGCGAGCATTTGGCTCCGAAAATCCCGCGCGAGCGCATCGTGGTCGCCGAAAGCGGGCTCAATACGCCCGCCGACCTCGCTCGCCTCGCCCTCATCGGCATTGCCACCTTCTTGGTCGGCGAAAGCCTGATGCGGCAAGCCGACGTCACGGCCGCGACCCGCGCCTTGCTCGCGCGGACACCACGCCGCGCGGCGGCGGAGTGAGCCATGGGCAAGAAGAAGATCATAAAGCGCAACAAAGCCTCGCCGCGTCGCCCTGAAACCATCGCCCCGCGGCGTGCCAAGACGAAGGCGAAACGCGCGCCTTTGATGACCAACGCCGAACTCACCCATATCGACCCGCGCGGACAGGCACGCATGGTCGATGTCTCCGCCAAAAATATGACCGAGCGGCTCGCCATCGCGGAAGGCCGCGTGATCATGCGCAAGGAGACGCTCGACCTGGTGCTCGCCGGCAACGCCAAGAAGGGCGACGTGCTGGGCGTCGCGCGGCTGGCCGGCATCATGGCGGCCAAGCGCACCCACGGGCTGATCCCGCTCTGTCACCCGCTGCCGATCACCAAGGTCGAGATCGACATCGATCCGGAACATGCTTTGCCCGGCCTCCTGGTGCGCGCGACGGTGAAAGTGACCGGACAGACCGGCGTCGAAATGGAAGCGCTGGTCGCGGTATCGATCGCGTGCCTGACCATCTACGATATGATCAAGGCGGTCGAACGCGGCATGCGCATCGAAGGCATTCGCTTGCTCGAGAAGCGCGGCGGCAAATCAGGCGACTACCGCGCGGAGCCTTAGCGCATGATCCCGAAAAGTGGGAACCGGTTTTCGGATAAGATCATGCGCCAGGTGATATGCCCATGCTGTTGATGCCGGTCGCCGAAGCTTTGCAGCGCGTGCTCGCCGATGCGCGCGCTTTGCCGGCGGAAATGGTTGCGCTCAACGACGCGCTAGGACGCGTGCTCACCGAAGACTTGAACGCGTTGCGCACGCAGCCGCCGGCCGCGGTCTCGGCCATGGACGGCTATGCGGTGAGCGCCGCCGACGTGGCGCAAGCGCCGGTCAAACTGAAGCTCATTGGCGAAGTCGCCGCCGGCCATCCTTTTGAAGGCGAAGTGAAAGCGGGCCAAGCCGCGCGCATTTTCACCGGCGGCGTGATGCCGGCGGGCGCCGACACCGTGGTGATCCAGGAACTCACCGCACGCGAGGGCGACACGGTGACGATCCAGAAGGCGACCGCCAAGCACCGCAATGTGCGTGACCGGGGCATCGATTTCACGCAAGGCCAGACGTTGCTGCGCAAAGGCCGCCGTCTCAGCGACCGCGACCTGATGCTCGCCGCCGCCATGAACTATCCCACCTTAAACGTGCACCGCCGGCCCAAGGTGGCGGTGCTCGGCACCGGCGACGAGCTGGTGGCGCCCGGCAGCACACCGGCTCCGGGCGAGATCGTCTATTCCAACGGCTTCGCCCTCATCGCCATGGCGCGCAGCGAGGGCGCCGAAGTAAGCGACCTCGGTGTTGCGGCTGACCGCGTCGAGGACATCGCGGCGGCGGTGCGGCGCGCACGCGATTGGGGCGCCGATATTCTGCTCACCAGCGGCGGCGCCTCGGTCGGCGCGCATGACCTGGTGCAGCGGGCGCTGGCGGCGGAAGGGCTCGCGCTGTCGTTCTGGCGGGTGGCGCTGCGCCCCGGCCGGCCGATGATGCATGGCCGGCTGGACGGCATGCAGGTGCTCGGCGTACCCGGGAATCCGGTGTCGTCTTACGTCTGCGCCTTCCTATTCCTGGTGCCGCTGATCCGGAAGCTCTCCGGCCGCGAGGATGTCGAGCGCGTTGCGGAGCCGGCCCGCCTCGGCCGCGACCTGCCGGCCAATGACGAGCGGGCCGACTACATGCGGGCAACCCTCATCCTGGGCCCCGATGGCCCAATCGCGACCCCATTGCCGGCCCAGGACAGTTCCCTGATGGCACCGCTCGCCAAGGCGGACTGTCTGCTGATTCGCGCGCCCAAAGCGCCGGCGGCGGCGGCTGGTTCACCATGCGTCATCCTTAAGCTAGGCCTTTAGCGGCCTTTCGATTTTTTCACTCCAAATTAAATGGTTGCAGAACACATATCGAACAGATAGTGTCCGTTCATGATTTGTTTCTGACCGGTTCCCCAAAAAGGGCCGGCTCAAGACCTACCGAGAGAAAGAGCCGGGGAGAGATAGATGCTGACCCGCAAGCAATTCGAGCTCCTGCGCTTCATCCACGAGAGGCTTACCGAGGCCGGGATACCCCCCTCGTTCGATGAAATGAAGGACGCCCTCGACCTGCGTTCCAAATCCGGGATCCACCGGCTGATCACGGCGCTGGAGGAGCGCGGCTTCATCCGCCGCCTGCCCAACCGGGCGCGCGCCATCGAAGTGATCAAGCTGCCCGACTCGGTCGCCCACGGCATCAGCGGCGGCCGCTCGCGCGGCTTCAGGCCGAGCGTGATCGAGGGTGACCTCGGTCGCGTGCGGGCCGCTTCCGTCAACTCCGAGGACGACGACGACGGCCGCCGCCCGATCGCGGTGCCGGTGATGGGCCGCATAGCCGCCGGCACGCCGATCGAGGCGATCCAGACCCGCAGCCACGTCATCAACATGCCGGCCGACCTGCTGACCGCCGGAGAGCATTTCGCGCTCGAAGTGCGCGGCGACAGCATGATCGAGGCTGGCATCCTCGACGGCGACATCGCACTAATCCGCAAATCTGAGGCCGCCGAGACCGGCGACATCGTGGTGGCGCTGATCGACGACGAAGAAGCCACGCTGAAGCGGTTCCGCCGCCGTGGCGCCTCGATCGCGCTCGAGCCGGCCAATACATCCTACGAGGTGCGCATCCTGCCGCCCAACCGGGTACGCATCCAAGGCAAGCTGGTCGGGCTGTTTAGGCGGTATTGATTTCGCTGCCGTTCGTCCCCGCGAAAGCGGGGACCCAGAGCCAAACATTCTGGATTCCCGCTTTCGCGGGAATGAGCGGAGAGCGGGTTAATCTCCAATTTCCATATCTTCCGTGCGCGGCGTTGCGTCGGATGCGGCCGGCCGCGTTGGGGCCAGTGCGGTACTTGCCGGCTCACGCGGCGCGCGCGCCCAAGGCCGTTCATAACCCGGCGGACGGGCGGCCTTTAGCTCAAAGCGATCGATGGTCCAGCGCAGCGCCAACGCGCCATTGGCGCGCCAGGACCTGCGGTCGATCAGCAACGCATTGCAGGCGCCCGGCGCCTCGCGCGGGCTGACCACCACGGCGGCGCGCGCGCAATCCTCCGCGAAAGCTTCCACCGATAAGGCTTGCGACACCAGCCGGCCGTCGGAGAGCCGCCCGATGCAGCCGGCGGCATCGCACTGCACGCCGTCATGCAGGGTCGCATCCTTGACGGTGCGCGCATCGCCGTCGGCGGCGAGCCATTCCTTGATCGCGAAACTGTCGCGATTGCTGTGCAGGACCGCAAGGCGGCCGTCGCCGCCACGGATGGCCGCGGTCTGCCCGTCGCCAGCGACCAGCACATCGGGCAGCGGCGTCGTCACCGCCCACAGGCTGGCGGCGACCGCCAGCACGGCCCCGCTCCAGCGCAGCGGTGTGCGCAGCAGACACAGCAGCAGGATCGCCGCCGTGCCGAGCAACAGCGGCCCGGTCCCGAACGCCCGCACATGGCCGACCGCCCCCGGCAGGCTGGTCACCCACAGCGCTACCGTATCCATCCAGTCGATGCCCGCGTCCATCAGTTTCCAGAACACCGCGTCGAAACCGAACGGCATGGCCAGCAGGCCGAGAATACCCATCGGCATCACCTCGGCCGACACCACCGGCATGGCAAGCAGATTGGCGATCACCCCGTACGGCGCGGCGCGGTGGAAGTGATAGGCGGCATAGGGCGTGGTTGCGAGGCCGGCGACCAGCGACGCCAGGATAAGCCCGGCGATCTCACGTCCGCCCCATAGCGCCACACGCGCGCCGAGCGATGTGTCGGCCTTGGCGCGCCACGGCAGGCCGTATTGGTAGGCCGCGATCAAGGCGAGTGTCGCCGCGAACGACATCTGGAAACTCGGATGCACGACCGATTCCGGCTGCAGCAGCAATACGCCAAATGCGAAGACCGTGAGCGTGCGGAACGTCAGCGTCGGCCGGTCCACCATCACCCCGACCAGCACGATCGCGATCATGATGAAGGAGCGCTGGGTCGCGACTTCCGCGCCCGACAGCAGCAGATAGAAGGTGGCTGCGACGAGCGCGGCCGCGGCGGCCCATTTCTTGATCGGATGGCGGCTGGCGATCGACGGGATCAGCGCCAGGCCGGCGCGAATGAAAAAGAACACGATGCCCGCCACCACCGCCATGTGATAGCCCGAGATCGACAGCACATGCGCGAGACTCGAGATGTACATCGCGTCGTTGACCGGCGTCGAAATCGCATCGCGCTTGCCGGTGATCAGCGCCGAGGCGATCGAACCTTCATCGCCGGGGATGACGGCGCGGATGCGCTTGTCGATCGCCTCGCGAATGCCGTCGATGAAAGCGGCATAGTGCAGCCAAATGCCGGGGCTGACCGGCGGCGCCACGACCTTGATCTTGCCGAGCGCATAGCCGGACGCGCCGATGCGCTGGAAAAACATATCGCGCGCGAAGTCGTAGCCGCCCGGCCGCAACGGTGCGAGCGGCGGCGATAGATGCGCTTTGAGCTCAACGAAACTGCCCACCGCCGGCGCGGTGTTCTTGCGCACCGCGAGCCGCACGCGGTCGGGCGCCTCATTGAGACGGCGGCCTTCGATATTATGCACGTGGATCACGATGCGGTCACTGCGCTGGCGCTCCTCGCGGATTTCGACAAAGCCGGAAAGCGTCACGCTCGACACCGGGAATAGCAAAACCGGATGCGCGATGTGTTCGGTCCGCAGCGTGGCGGTGGCAAATCCGGCGGCGATGGCGGCAAAGCCGAGCGTAATTGCAAAACCAAATGCGCGCCGGCGCGCCACAAATGCGACGATGACGCCGGCGAGCGCCGCGCTTGATGCCGCCCACCAAGCCGGCTCCCGGTCCGCCGTGAAATACGCCACGATGCCGAAGCCGAAAGCGACGGGGAGCCAGGGCAGCAGCCGCCCCGGTGCGACTTCGGCAAGCGCCCATTGCGAGAGCAGGCGGCCGAGCCAGGCGGCGCGGTCGGCAAGCCCGGCCGGCAGCGCGAAGCCGGCGCGCCGACGCGCGGCGTCGATATCCCAGGCTTTGGCGCGCGTCCGGCGTTGCTCGTTTTCGGCCATGGCGCGGCGCCCCCGACGCTCACGCAACCTGACCCTATGCTATCTCAGCTACAGGTTGTGACTAGGAGAACGGTTGTGAACGCGCACGCGCCAATCCACGATGCCAGCTGGCGTCAGCCCGCCGCCTTTTCCTTGGCTTGGTCCTTCGCCCAGGTGTCGCGCAAGCCGATGGTGCGGACAAAGACCAGCCGCTCAGGCTTCGACGCCGGGTCGAGGCAAAAATAGCCTTGGCGTTCGAACTGCACCGGCACTTCCGGCTTGGCGTCGGCGAGCGCCGGCTCAACGCGGGCGCCGTCGAGTACCTCCAATGAATTCGGATTGAGGTCGGCGGTGAAATTCTCAGCCCCGCTCGGATCTGGCTTCACGAACAGCGGATTATATAGCAGCACCTCGGCGGCTATCGCATGGGCGGCCGACACCCAATGGATAGTCGCCTTCACCTTGCGGCCGTCCGGCGCGTTGCCGCCCTTGGTCGCGGGATCGTAAGTGCAGCGTAGTTCGACGACCTCGCCCTTGGCGTTTTTCACCACCTCGCGGCAGGTGATGAAATAGGCATAGCGCAGCCGTACTTCCATGCCGGGCGACAGCCGGAAGAATTTCTTCGGCGGGTTCTCCATGAAGTCATCCTGCTCGATATAGAGTTCTCGGCCGAATTTGATCTTGCGCGAACCCGCCGCCGGGTTGTCGGGATGATTGACCGCGTCCAGTTCCTCGCTCTGTCCGTCGGGATAGTTCTCGATCACCAGTTTGAGCGGCTTGAGCACCGCCATGCGCCGCAGCGCGCTCTTGTTGAGCGCCTCGCGCACCGAGAATTCGAACATGCCGACGTCGACCAGGCTGTTGGCCTTGGCGACGCCGATGCGCTTGATGAAATCGCGGATCGCTTCCGGCGGCACGCCGCGCCGGCGCAGGCCGGCGATCGTCGGCATGCGCGGATCGTCCCAGCCGGTCACGTGGCCGCCGCGCACCAATTCGGTGAGCACGCGCTTGGACAGCACCGTGTAAGTGAGATTGAGGCGGGCGAATTCATACTGATGCGGCTTTGACGGCACATTCAGATTGGCGATGCACCAGTCGTAAAGCGGCCGATGGTCCTCGAACTCGAGCGTGCAGATCGAATGCGTGATGCCCTCGATGGCGTCCGACTGGCCATGTGCGAAATCGTAGCTCGGATAAATTTTCCACGTAGTGCCGGTGCGCGGATGCGGCGCATTGAGAATGCGGTAGAGCACCGGATCGCGCAGATTGATGTTGCCCGACGTCATGTCGATCTTAGCGCGCAGCACCCGCGCGCCGTTCCCGAATTCCCCGGCCCGCATGCGGCGGAACAAATCGAGGTTCTCCTCCACCGGGCGGTCGCGGAACGGACTGTTCTTGCCCGGCTCGGTCAGCGTGCCGCGATTGGTACGGATCTCGTCCTGGCTCTGGTCGTCCACATAGGCCAAGCCGGCGCGGATCAAATCCTCGGCCCAGCCGTACAGGCGCTCGAAATAATCCGAGGCATGATAGAGGTGCTTGCCCCAGTCGAAGCCGAGCCAGCGCACGTCGCGCTCGATGGCGTCGATATATTCCTGCTCTTCCTTGGTCGGATTGGTGTCGTCGAAACGCAAATGACAGCGGCCGCCGAATTCCTCGGCGATGCCGAAATTCAGGCAGATCGCCTTGGCGTGGCCGATATGGAGATAGCCGTTCGGCTCGGGCGGAAAGCGGGTGACCACCGCTTTGACGCGCCCGGCATCGAGATCGGCCTGCACGATGTCGCGAATGAAATCACGGCCGGCCTCAGCCGGTGCCGGATTGACGCTTGCTTTATCGTCCGTGGCCATGCTTCCTCGATCCCAAGTCCAACCAATGACGCGGCCTATGCCATGACGTGCCGCTCGGCTCAATGTCAATTGCGCTGACACCTTCCAATATAACTATGGTACAGGGGCCGCGATGAGCGAGCCCGTCGTTACCCGTTTCGCGCCGTCCCCCACCGGCTTCCTCCATATTGGCGGCGGCCGCACCGCGCTGTTCAACTGGCTCTATGCGCGCCGGTATGGCGGCAAGATGCTGCTGCGCATCGAAGACACCGACCGCGAGCGCTCGACCGCCGCCGCCATTGCCGCCATCATCGACGGCCTCACTTGGCTGGGGCTTACCTGGGACGGCGAGATCGTGTTCCAGTTCTCGCGTGTCGCGCGCCACCGCCAGATCGCCGAACAGTTGCTCGCGGCCGGCAAGGCTTACCGCTGCTATACCAGCCCGGAAGAGCTCACCGAAATGCGCGAGGCCGCCCGCCGCGAGGGCCGCTCCAAGCTCTATGACGGACGCTGGCGCGACCGCGACCCGTCCGAGGCACCGCCCGGGGTCAAGCCGGTGATCCGGCTGCGGGCCCCGCTCACCGGCGAGATTGTGATCGAGGACCAGGTGCAGGGCCGCGTGGTCTGGCAGAATTCCGATCTCGACGACCTGGTGCTGCTGCGCTCCGACGGCAACCCGACCTACATGCTGGCGGTGGTGGTGGACGACCACGACATGAACGTCACCCACATCATCCGCGGCGACGACCACCTGACCAACGGCGCCCGCCAGAAACACATCTACGAAGCGCTCGGGTGGAACGTGCCGATCATGGCGCATATCCCGCTTATTCACGGGCCGGACGGCTCCAAGC
>PKXB01000142.1:0-192 GCA_003133345.1 Hyphomicrobiales bacterium
AGCAGCACGACCGCAAATAAAAGGAATGCAGCGCTGCGCAATTTTCGGCCCGGCCTCCGCGTGATGTCCGCTCTACGCCTTATAGGCGATTCTTTGCGGCTAAAGCTTGCCCAGACCATCGGCAATCATGCACCGCGTGCGTTCCGGCAGGGCGCCGGCGCGCGCCACCAGCACGAAACGCGGCTCGGTGGC
>PKXB01000142.1:279-16064 GCA_003133345.1 Hyphomicrobiales bacterium
GGCCGGCGCCCGGCGGCTCGATGCCTTCGACCAAAAACGCAGTCATGGCGGGCTTCGATGTGAGCGCGGTTAGATCGGCGCCGTCATCGACTTGGGCGATCAGCGGCGCGCCGAAGTTCCACGGCTGCTCGAACGAGATCGTCTCGCCGTCGGCGATCGCGCGACAGCCCGGCGGCAGCTCCACGGATCGCATGCCACTGGCGACGAGATAGCGCATGAAACCTATCGGCTGAACTTCTTATACTTCAGCCGGTGCGGAATGATGCTGTCCTGGCCCAGGCGGCGCATCTTGTCGGCTTCGTAGNNNCCTCCAGCGCCTCTTCCAGCGCCCGCAGCGTATCGACGTCGAGATCGTTGGTCGGTTCGTCGAGCAGCAGCAGGTTGGCACCGGTGCGCAGCATCTTGGCGAGATGCACGCGGTTGCGCTCGCCGCCTGATAGCGTGCCGACCTTCTTCTGCTGGTCGGCGCCCTTGAAATTGAACAATGAGACGTAAGCGCGCGAGTTCATCTCCTTCTTGCCGACCAGGATGACGTCCTGGCCGTTGGAAATTTCCTCCCACACGTTCTTTTTGCCATCGAGCGTATCGCGCGACTGGTCGACATAGCCGAGTTGCACCGACGCACCGATCTTGATGGTGCCGGCGTCGGGCTTCTCCTGGCCGGTGATCATGCGGAACAGCGTGGTTTTGCCGGCGCCGTTCGGTCCGATCACGCCGACAATACCGCCGGGCGGCAAATTGAACGTAAGGTCGTCGATCAGCAGGTTGTCGCCATAGCCTTTCTTGAGATGGTCGAAGTCGACCACGTGCTGGCCGAGCCGCTCGGCCACCGGAATGGTGATCTGCGCGACGGTGTTCTGCCTGGCGTTGGCGATCTTGAGCAGTTCCTCATAGCGCTCGTAGCGTGCCTTGGATTTGGCCTGCCGCGCCTTCGGCGAGGATGAAATCCACTCGCTTTCGCGTTCCAGCGTGCGCCGGCGCGATTCATCTTCGCGGCCTTCCTGCTCCATCCGCTTCTGTTTCTGATGTAGCCAGGAGGTGTAGTTGCCCTCGTAGGGAATGCCGCGGCCGTGGTCGAGNNATGGCGCCCGGATATTTGCGCAGATGGCCTTCCAGCCAGTTCACGCTCTCGGCGTCGAGATGGTTGGTCGGCTCGTCCAGCAGCAGCAAATCGGGCTGGTCGAGCAGCAGCTTGCACAGCGCGACGCGGCGGCGCTCGCCGCCGGAAAGCTTGGTCACCTCGGCGTCGTCGGCCGGGCAGCGCAGCGCGTCCATCGCCAGATCGACCTGGCTGTCGAGGTCCCACAGGTTCTGGCTGTCGATCTTGTCCTGCAGTTTGGCCATCTCGTCGGCGGTCTCGTCCGAATAGTTGGCGGCGATCTCGTTGTAGCGGTCGAGCACCGCCTTCTTGGCGGCGACGCCCTCCATCACGTTCTCGCGCACGGTCTTTTTCGGATCGAGTTGCGGCTCCTGTTCCAGGTAGCCGACGCGGGCGCCTTCGGCGACCCAGCCTTCGCCGGCGAACTCGGTGTCGATGCCGGCCATAATGCGCAGCAGCGTGGACTTGCCGGAGCCGTTGACGCCGAGCACGCCGATCTTGGCGTCCGGGTAGAACGACAGGTGGATGTTATCCAGCACCTTCTTGGAAGGCGGGTAGGTCTTGGTCAGACCCTGCATGTGATAGATGAATTGGCGACCGTTCATTGACCCTTTGAAACCTCTGCTCACCCGGCCGGAATCGGCCCCTGCGTGCAATTCACGCCGCCGAACGCCATGTCGGGAAATTCGACGCTGATGTAACGGCCGGACCCCTAAAGCGCAAGCTGAAGCCCATTTCCTGACCGGTGGTAAAACTCTGGAAAGGCTGATTGCAACTTATCGCCCCGACAAGGCCTTTCGCGCACCCGATCTTAATCCCTGGCGCGCCATGATTGCCGCGCATGAACCTGGCCGCTCTGGGGAGCGACCAAGGGATGTGCGGGCAAAAGGCCCGCGCAGGGTGGGGAGTTAAGCCATGGGTCGCGCGATTTCAGCCCTTTCCGGTACGGCGGTCGCCTGGCTGCCCGGCCCGTTCGCTTTGCTCAAGCCGGCGCTCATAGCCTTTTGGCACGAAATGACCCGCGACATCGGCCACCCCTACCGCCCCGAGCGCCATTACATGCGCGGCCCCGGCCCGAAATGGCGCGCCAAGCACGGCCTGCCCCGGGCCTGACACCCCCCTATCTTTTCAGTCGACCGGCTCTAAATTGGCGCCGCTCGGGACATTCCGAGCGCGCATGATCCCGAAAAGTGGGTACCGGTTTTCGGATAAGATCATGCGCAAGCAAAAGCAAATATGGAGCTTGTGCGTATGGTTCGGGCAGCCATCCTCGACGACTATCAGAACGTCGCCTTGAAAGTCGCTGACTGGTCCACGGTCAACAAGGACATCGAGGTTAAAGTCTTCAACGCACCGCTGGGCGATGACAATGCCGTCATCAAGGCTCTGCAGGGCTTTGCCATCGTCAACATGATGCGCGAGCGGACCCCGTTCTCCCGCAAGGTGATCGAGGGCCTGCCGGATATGAAACTGCTCATCACGACCGGCGCCCGCAACAACTCCATCGACATGAGGGCGGCGGCTGAGCGCGGCGTCACCGTCTGCGGCACCGGCGGTTTCGGCAGCCCGACCGCCGGCATCGCCATCGGTCTGATGCTGGAGCTCACCCGCCGCATCGGTTTCGAAAACGCGCGCCTGAAGGCGGGCGCCCCTTGGCAGGTGACCATGGGCCAGGACCTGGAAGGCCTGACGCTCGGCGTGCTTGGGCTGGGCAAGCTCGGCCAGCGCGTCGCCGGCGTCGCCAAGGCCTTCGGCATGAAGGTCATCGCCTGGAGCCAGAACCTGACGCCCGAAAAGGCCAAGGAAGCGGGCGTGGACTACGTCTCCAAGGAGGACCTGTTCGGCAAAGCCGACATCGTCAGCATCCACATTGTGCTGAGCGACCGCTCGCGCGGCCTGGTCGGGGCGAAAGAACTCGGCCTGATGAAGAAGACCGGCTATCTCGTCAATACGTCGCGCGGGCCCATCGTCGACGAGAAGGCGCTGATCGCGGCGCTGAGCGCCAAGTCGATCGCGGGCGCCGGCCTCGACGTGTTCGACATTGAACCGCTGCCGCTCAATCATCCGTTCCGCAAGATGGACAATGTCGTGATCACGCCGCATCTCGGCTATGTCAGCGAACAGAACTACCGCACATATTTCCTTGGCGTCGTCGAGGACATCCGCGCCTGGCTGGACGGCAAGCCGGTGCGGGTGATTGCACCGAAATAAACGTCAGAGGCCCAGCAGCTTCGCCGCATTGTTGTACGCGATATCCGCGCGCAAGGATTCCTCGAGTGGCACCGTGTCCATGAAGTGCCCGGCCCCTTCCGAGTCAAAAGGATAGTCGGACGAGAACATGACGCGGTCGCGCCCTAGTGCATCGAGCGAGCAGCGCAAGGGTGGGGCGTCGTACATACCCGACATCGTCACCCAGACGTTCTCCTTAAGGTATTGCGAGGGCGGCTTCGGCAAATCCCAGCCATAGGGTTTCGAGCGGCTGTCGAAGCGCCAGAGCTGGAACGGCAACGTCTCGCCGAGATGACCGAGCAGCAGCTTGGCTTTCGGGTAGCGATGGAATACGCCGCCGCAGATGATGCGCAGCGCGTGCGAGCCGGTTTCCACTGCCCAACCCCACATCGGGCGCACCAGCACATTGTAACCGGCGAGCACTGGCAACGGCGCCACCGGATCGGCCGGGTGCAGATAGATCACCGCGCCCAGCGCCGCTGCGCGTTCCCAGAACGGATCATAGGAACGGTCGTCGAGATATTTCCCGTTGGTGTGGCCGTCGATCATNNCGGCGGCGGCTTTCGGGTCCTGCATGGCAAGATGGGCAAAGCCGGAATAACGGTCGGGGCGCTTTTGTACCTCGCGTGCCAGGAAATCGTTTGATTCACGCGCCCGACGCACAGCCGCGGCGGTATCGCGCTCCACCTGCACGCCAGGACCGGCGATCGCCAGTACTGCGCGCGCGATGCCGGTCTTGTCCATCATCTGCAGCCGTTGCTCGCCGAAATCGCTGAGGCTGGCGTAGAGCTGCGCGGTCTTTTGCGGCGTCACGTCCACCATCGTCGGCCGCCAATAAGGCTCGGTGGCGGGGTCCAGGAAGTGTTCTTCGAGGGCGATCTTTTTGACCATGGCGTTTTCCTCACGCGTTTGGCGGCCCGCGTCCACCGATTTTTTCGTTTTTACCTGTACCGCATATTGGGCTAGCGTGTACCATCATGCAAGGCGGACCGAACGCCGCGTAGTGTCGAGTTGTTGTCGATGAACCGTCACGTCACCAACGACAAGAGCCAAGTGCAGGTGATCGCGCGCGCGGCCACCATCCTGCGCGCACTGGAAGAGGAAAACGCCGGGCTCAGCCTCGGCCAGATCGCCCAGCGCGTGAATCTGGCGCGCTCCACCGTGCAGCGCATCGTCTCGGCACTCGAAACCGAAAAGCTGGTGATCGCGGCGACGCCCAATGGGCGCGTGCGGCTCGGGCCCACCATCCTGCGGCTGGCGGCTTCCGTACGCAGCGATTTTATCGCGACGGCGCGGCCGTTCCTGGAGCAATTGAGCGAGGAATTGCACGAGACCGTCGATCTTTCGACGGTGAAGAAGGACCATCTGGTGTTCATCGACCAGGTGATCGGCCCGCAGCGCCTGCGCACGGTGTCGGCCGTGGGCGAAACCTTTCCGCTCTACTGCACCGCCAACGGCAAGGCCTATCTGGCGCAGCTCAGCGATGCGGGCGTAGAGGCGCTGATCGGCCGCGCTTACGCGCCGCGCACGCCGAACACACTCACGCGCCTCGACCCCCTGCTCGCCGATCTCAAATCCGCGCGCCGCAATGGCGTAGCCTTCGACCGCGAGGAGCACACGCTTGGCATCTGCGCCGCCGGCGTCGCCATGCAAGACCCGCTCGGAAATTCCGTCGCCATCTCGGTGCCGGTGCCGACCCAGCGCTTCCAGAACCGGCAGGCGCTGATCGCCGAACGGCTGCTGGCCACCAAGCGCGCCATGGAGACGCACATGAATTCCGCCGCCGCCTGAGCTAGGCTGCGGCAAAAGTTTGGACAACAAGAAGCAAGGGAGGATGCTGTGGCCAAAAGAATTCGCGGCGTGATGTTCGAAGAAAACCTCAAGAACAGCATGGGGCTGGAGTTCTACAACCTGTCCCACCGCTTCGGCTATCAGTCGCCGAACTGGCCCTATTTCGAGGACGTCAAGATCGAACGCATCCACTACATGGCGAAGTCGGGCGTGCTGTCGCAGCGCATCACCACCTCGATGCACAACACCACGCATATCGACGCGCCCGCGCACGTGATCCAGGGCACGCCGTTCATTGACGAAGTGCCGCTGCCGCATTTCTTCGGCTCCGGAATCGTGGTGTCGATCCCCAAGAACAAATGGGAGCCGATCACCGGCGACGACCTGGAAAAGGCCTGCGGCAAGATCGTGCGGCCGCGCGACGTGGTGATCGTCAACACCGGCTGGCACAAGTTCTACGAGGACAGCGAGGACTATTTCTGCCGCGCGCCCGGCTTCGTGCCGTCGGCCGGCGAATGGTTCGTCAAGAAGAAGGTCAAAGTCATCGGCCACGACACCCAGGCCAACGATCACCCGCTCGCCACGGCAATAGGCCCGCAGCGCAACGGACCTTTGCACCCTCATTTGGCCGAGGAATACAAGGAATGGTCGGGCGGGCGCGACTGGAAGGACGACTTCCCGGAATGGGAGCCGGTGCACCGCATCCTGTTCAAGAACGGCATCATGGGCATCGAGAATGTCGGCGGCGACATCGACAAGGTCACCGGCAAGCGCTGCACCTTCGCCTATTTCCCATGGAACTGGGACCGCGGCGACGGCTGCATCGTGCGCCTGGTGGCCATTGTCGATCCGAAACAAAAATTCCGCATCGAACGGGGGGAGAAATTCTAATGCACATCAAACGTTTCGCGGACGCCAAGGCCTACGAGGCGCCCAATCATCGCGCCTGCACTTCGCTGCGCCTGTTCGGCGCCGAGGCCGGCGGCACCAAGGGCCTGATTTGCGGTGTGTCGCATTTCCTGCCCGGCGGCGGCGCCGGGCCGGACGCCTCGCCACCCGAGAAGGTCTATTTCGTTTTGCGCGGAGAACTCACCGTCATCGTCAACGGCAAGGAGACCGTGCTGAAGGCGAACGATTCCTGCGTGATCGAGCCGAACGAAATGCGCGAGATCATCAACCGCGGCAACGAGGTGTGTTCTATCGTCGTCGCGGTGGCGATGCCGCCGAAGTGACCTCCCTCTTCTCGCTTGCGGGGAGAGGTAAAAAAGAAACGACGGAGGAAACGATGTCCGAAGACTTTTTGAAAAACCCGCTCTCGCTGTTCGACGTCAAGGGTAAGACCGCCATTGTCACCGGCGCGTCGGGCGCCTTCGGCGCGCTGGCGGCCCAGACGCTGGCCGGCGCCGGCGCCAACGTCGTGCTGGCGGCGAGCAAGCAGGACGAACTGAAAAAGGTCGCGGCCGCATGCGAGAAGCTCGGTGGCAAAGCCGAGATCGTGGCGCTGCGGCCGAACTCGGAGGAAAACTGCGACAAGATCATCAAGGCCGCGGTCGACAAGTTCGGCCGCGTCGACATCCTGGTGGTCGCCTCAGGCCTCAACAAAGTGGCCAAAATCGTCGATCTGAAGCCGGCGGATTTTCTCGACGTGATGGACGCCAACGTCACCCAGTCGTGGCTGATGGCGCGCGCGACCGGCAAGCAGATGCTCAAGCAGGGCGGCGGTGGCAAGGTGATCCTCACCTCCTCGGCGCGCGGGCTGCTCGGCCATCCCGCCGGCTACACCGCCTATTGCGCCTCCAAATCGGCGGTCGACGGCATCACCAAGGCGCTAGGCTGCGAATGGGGCGAAAGCGGCATCACAGTCAATGCGCTGGGGCCCACGGTGTTCCGCTCGCCGCTCACCGCCTGGATGTACGAGGACACCGAGCGGGCGCAGACCGTGCGCAANNTACGCCGACGGCGGCTACACGGCGGGATAACCGATGGCGAAAGCGCGCATTGCGGTGATCGGCGCCGGCCTGATGGGCCACGGCATCGCCCAGGTGTTCGCGCTCGCCGGTCATGACGTGACCATTTACGACTCGGTGATGGCGAGCCTCGACAGCGCCAAGGCGCGCATCGCCACGAATTTGAAAGACCTCGGCGACGATCAGCATGCGGTCGAGCGCGTGACGCCGGTCGCCAATCTGGCCACTACCGTGCGGGGAGCTGACTATGTGGTCGAGGCGGTGCTTGAGGATCTGCCGCTCAAGCAGAAATTATTTGCCGAGATTGAGAAACACGTGCGGCCGGACACGATTCTCGCCAGCAACACGTCGGTCATCCCGATCACCAAGATCATGAAAAGCCTCAAGCGGCGCGAACGCGCGCTCGGCACCCATTGGTGGAACCCGCCGTTTTTGGTGCCGCTGGTCGAGGTGATCCAGACGCAATGGACGAGCGCCGCCACGGTCGATTTCACCATGAAGCTGCACGCCGCTGCCGGCAAAAAACCCGCGCACGTGAAAAAGGACGTGCCCGGCTTCATCGGCAACCGGCTGCAACATGCCCTCTGGCGCGAGGCGATCGCGCTGGTCGAACAAGGTATCTGCGACGCCGAGACCGTGGATAACGTGATCAAGGCGGCGTTCGGCCGCAGGCTGGCGGTGCTGGGTCCCTTGGAAAATGCCGACATGGTCGGCACCGACCTTACACTGGCGATCCACAAGACCGTGCTGCCCGCCATCGACAGCCGGCCTGGCCCGTCGCCTTTTCTGAAAAAACTGGTGAAGGACGGCAAGCTCGGCTTCAAATCGGGCGAAGGCTTCCGCAAATGGAGCCCGGCGCAGCAGCAGGCATTACGCATGAAAGTGTTGCAGCATCTTAAAAACGCGCGTGCCCAAGACCGCTAAAGTCGTTTGAGGTTCGCGCAAAGGAGGAGACGATGACCGACAGCAAGACGATCTCCCGCCGCACTCTGGTCAAGACCGGCATCGGCGCGCTCGCCGCTCCCGCCGTGCTGCCGGCGCAAGCGCAGTCGCAGGTGATCAAGATCGGCCATGTCAGCCCCAAAACAGGTCCGCTCGCCGGCTTCGGCGAGGCAGATAACTTCATCCTGGAGCAGGTGCGCGGCATCCTGAGCAAGGGGCTCGTCAACGGCGGCAAGACCTACAAGGTTGAGATCATCTCCAAGGACAGCCAGTCGAATGCCAGCCGCGCCTCCGAAGTCGCCTCCGAATTGATCCTCGGCGACAAGGTCAACCTGATCGTCGCCTCGGCCACGCCCGACACCACCAATCCGGTCGCCGACCAGGCCGAGGTCAACGAGGTGCCCTGCATCACCACCAACTGTCCGTGGCAGCCGTATTTCTTCGGCCGCAAGGGCGATCCGAAGAAGGGCTTCACCTGGACCTATCATTTCTTCTGGGGCCTGGAAGACGTGATCGGCGCCTTCCTGGCGCTGTGGGACGAATTGCCGACCAACAAGGTGGTCGGCGGGCTGTTCCCCAACGACGCCGACGGCAATGCCTGGGGCGATGCCAACATCGGGTTCCCGCCGGCGCTTGCCAAAGGCGGGTTCAAGCTCGTTGACCCCGGTCGCTACCAGCTCATGAACAACGATTTCACCTCGCAGATTTCGGCGTTCAAGGCGGCGGGCGCGCAGATCGTCACCGGCAACATGATCCCACCCGACTTCGCGACCTTCTGGTCGCAGGCGGCGCAGCAGGGCTTCAAGCCGAAGATCGTCACCATCGGCAAGGCGCTGCTGTTCCCCTCCGTCATCGACTCGCTGGGCGAACGCGGCAACGGGCTCACCAGCGAAATCTGGTGGACGCCGCATCATCCGTTCAAGTCCGGCCTCACCGGCCAGAGCGCCCAAGCGCTCACCGAGGGCTACACCAAGGCGACCAACCGGCCGTGGACGCAGCCGATCGGCTTCCAGCATGCGCTGTTCGAAGTGGCGATCGACGTGCTCAAGCGCGCCAAAAACCTGAGCGATCCGAAGTCGATCCTGGAGTCGATCGTCGCCACCAACTACCAGTCGATGGTCGGGCCCATCCACTGGACCGGCGCGCCGGTGAAGAACGTCACCAAGACCGCGCTGGTCGCCGGGCAGTGGCAACGCAAGGCCGGAAAATCCGACTTGGTGATCACCACCAACAAAACCGCGCCGAATATCCCGCTCGGAGGCAAGTTGCAGCCGATCTCCTGACGCAATCGACACCATGGCCCCGCTCCTCGCGCTGGAAAATATCTCAAAGCGGTTCGGGGCCGTGGTGGTGGCCGATAGCGTCAACCTCGCGCTCGCCGAGGGCGAGGCGCTCGGCATCATCGGGCCGAACGGCGCCGGCAAGACCACGCTGTTCGGCATCGCCGCCGGCACGGTCGCGCCCGACGCCGGCCGCGTTATCTTTGCCGGCGAGGACATCACCCGCCTGCCGCCCGAGCGGCGCTGCCGCAAGGGCATTGCGCGCTCGTTCCAGGTGCCGCAGCCGTTTTCCGGCATGACCGTGTTCGAGAACGTGGTGGTGGCGGCGGCTTTCGCGGGCGGCGTCCGCGAAGCCTCGGTCTACGACGCTTGCGCCGACCTGCTCGACCGCTGCGGGCTCGCCGACAAGGCGAACAAGCGCGCCGGTGGCCTCACGCTGCTCGACAGAAAACGCCTTGAGCTCGCGCGCGCGCTGGCGACCAAGCCGCGCGTGCTGCTGCTCGACGAAGTCGCCGGCGGGTTGACCGAGCACGAATGCGCCGCGCTGGTGACGCTGATCAAGGACGTGCGCGCGGGCGGCGTGTCGATCGTGTGGATCGAACATGTGGTGCACGCGCTGCTCGCCGCGGTGGACCGGCTGCTGGTGCTGCACGGCGGCAAGTTCATTGCCGAGGGCGATCCGCGCAGCGTGATCCGCAGCCCGCAGGTGGCGGAAATTTACATGGGGATCGCCGCCGATGCCTGACCCCTTGCTCGAGGTGCGCGCGATCGACGCCTATTACGGCGACTTCCAGGCGTTGTTCGGCGTCTCGCTGCGGGTCAATGCCGGCGAGGTGGTGGCGGTGATCGGCGCCAACGGCGCCGGCAAGAGCACGCTGCTGAAAAGCATCGCCGGGCTGATGCGACCGAAGGCCGGTGACATCATCTTCGATGGCGAGCCGATCGGCGCAGCCCCCGCCTTTGCGGTAGTCAAACGCGGCATCGCGCTGGTGCCGGAGGGCCGCCGGCTGTTTCCCTCGCTGACGGTGGAGGAAAATCTGCTGATCGGCGGCCAATCGCGCCGTCCCGGCCCGTGGACGCTTGATCGCGTCTACGACTTGTTCCCGGTGCTGGCCGAGCGGCGCCACCTGCCCGCCCCGGCGCTGTCCGGCGGGCAACAGCAGATGTGCTCAATCGGCCGCGCGCTGATGTCGAACCCGCGCCTGCTGCTGTGCGACGAGATCAGTCTTGGACTGGCTCCGATCATCGTGCGCGACATCTATGCGCGGCTGCCGGCGATCGTGGCGGAAGGGCTGGCGCTGATCGTGGTCGAGCAGGACATCGCGCAGGCGCTCAAGGCCGCGCGCCAAGTCTACTGCCTGCAGGAAGGCGGCATCGCGCTGCAAGGCCCGGCGCGCGAGCTCACGCGAGAAAAGATTTCAGCCGCGTATTTCGGGGTGTGACGGCGATGCAATGGCTCAACGTCATCCTGCAGGGCGTGCTGATCGGCGGGCTCTACGCCATGTTCGCCGCCGGCCTGTCGCTGATCTTCGGCGTGATGCGGCTGGTGAATATCGCGCATGGCGACCTGATCGTGCTGGCGGCTTATGTGGCGCTGCTAGTGACGCAGGCGCTCGGCGTGGATCCGCTCACCTCGCTGCTGCTGGTCGTGCCTATCATGGCGATCATCGGCTACGCTTTGCAACGCGGGCTGCTCAATTACACGTTGGGCGACGACCTGTTGCCGCCATTTCTGGTGACCTTCGGGCTCTCCATCATCATCCAGAACGGGCTGCTGGAATTGTTTACCGCCGACAGCCGCAAGCTGCAGGCGGGCGCGATCGAGATTCAAACATTTGAGGTGATGCAAGGCGTCTGGATCGGCGTGCTGCCGCTCATCCAGTTCGCCGTCGCGGTGGCGGTGATCGCCGGCCTGCAGGTGCTGTTCTACAAGACCGCGCTCGGCCGCGCCTTCCGCGCCACCTCCGACGATCAGGCGGTGGCGCAACTGATGGGCCTCGACACCCGCCATGTGTTCGCCATGGCGATGGCGCTCTCGCTCGCCGTCATCGCCATCGCCGGCGTGTTCCTGGCCGTGCGCACCAATTTCGACCCGGCGATCGGCCCGGCGCGGCTGATCTTCGGCTTCGAGGCGGTCATCATCGGCGGGCTCGGCAATATGTGGGGCACGCTAGTGGGCGGCGTCATTCTCGGCGTGTCGCAGGCGATCGGCGCGCAGATCAATCCCGGCTGGCAGCTGCTGGCCGGCCATTTGGCGTTCCTGGCCATCCTGGCGCTGCGCCCGCAAGGCCTGTTTCCGAAGGTGTCGGGATGAGCCAAGGAAAATATCAAGCGGAGCACGCCACGCATTCGAGCCGCATCGGCGTCACGCTGATTGGTGCGACGTTTGTCGTGCTGGCGCTGGCGCCGTTCTGGGGCGACCGCCAAACGCTGCGGCTGCTCGCCGAGATCTTCACTTTCGTAGCGCTGGCGAGCCTGTGGAACCTGCTCGCGGGTTACGCCGGCCTGGTGTCGGTCGGCCAGCAGGCTTTCGTGGGGCTTGGCGGCTACCTCTTGTTCGCGCTCGTCATCCTGCTCGACGTGCATCCGATCGCGGCCATCCTGATCGCGGGACCCATCGGCGCGCTGGTCGCCGTTCCGGTGGCGACGCTGATTTTCCGCTTGCGCGGCGCTTATTTCGCCATCGGCACCTGGGTGGTGGCGGAGGTGTTCCGGCTGCTCGCCTCGCAAATTTCGGCGCTCGGCGGCGGCTCCGGCATCAGCCTGCCGGCCGCAGTGGTGATCGCCATGGCGCCGAGCCGGCAATTGCGCGAATTCGAAACCTATTGGCTGGCGCTGGCGCTCACCGGCGCCGTGCTGGGCGCGATCGTGGCGCTGCTGCGCTCGCGCCACGGCCTCGCGCTCACCGCCATCCGCGACAATGAGGTGGCGGCGCAGAGCAACGGCATCGACGTCACCCGCATCAAGTTCATCGTCTATATGCTGACCGGTTTCGGCACCGCGATGATCGGCGCGTTGATCTTCCTGATGAAGCTGCGCATTTCGCCGGACACCGCCTTCAGCGTCAACGATTGGACCGCCTTCGTAATCTTCATCACGGTGATCGGCGGCATCGGCCGCATCGAGGGCCCGATCATCGGCACCATCGTGTTCTTCATGCTACGGCAGGCGCTGGCTGATCTTGGCAGCCTGTACTTGCTCATGATGGGCGCGGTTGCCATCGTGGTGATGCTGTGGGCGCCGAAAGGGCTTTGGGGCCTGATCGCAGAACGCTTTGGCTGGCAGGCTTTGCCGTTGCAACGGTATCTGGTGCTGGCGCCGAAAACGGAACAACCGGGAGGAAAACCATGAGCCCGATTATCGACATTTACTGCCACATCTTTCCGGACCGCTACTTCCAGGAAATGACGCGCGTGGCGCCGAAGCTGGAGAATATCGGCAAGCGGTTGCGCGGCGTCACCAAGCTGTTCGATCTCGATGCCCGTTTCAAGGAAATGGACGAGTTCGGCGATTACCGCCAGATCATCTCACTGCCCAATCCGGCCATCGAGGATATCACCAAGCCGGACGTCGGCCTGCAACTCGCGCGCATCGCCAACGACTCGATGGCTGAGCTGTGCCGCAAACACCCGAAGCGCTTTCCGGCCTTCGCCGCCGCGCTGTGCATGACTGACGTCGCCGGCTCGGTCGCCGAGGCGCGCCGCGCCGTCAAGGACCTCGGCGCGCGCGGCGTGCTGCTCTACACCAACGTCGCCGGCCGGCCGCTCGACGATCCCGAGTTCGAGCCGATTTTCGCCACCATGGCGGAGCTCAACCTGCCGATCTGGCTGCATCCGGTCGGTACGGCGGCGATGCCCGATTATCCGTCCGAACAGAGGTCGCGCTTCGAGATGTGGTGGTGTTTCCACTGGCCGTATGAAACGTCGGTGGCCATGGTGCGCCTGGTGTTCAACGGCCTGCTCGACCGCTACCCCAAGCTCAAGATCATCACCCACCATCTCGGCGGCATGATCCCTTACTACGACGGCCGCGCCGGCGCGGGCCTAAAGGTGCTCGGCCAGCGCACCTCCGACGAGGATTATTCGAAGATCCTGCCGTCGCTGAAACGGCCGCACATGGATTATCTGCACGACTTTTACGGCGACACCGCCATGTTCGGCGGCGGCGTGCCGGCGACGCGCTGCGGATTGGAATTTTTCGGCGCGGATAAAGTCGTGTTCGCGACCGACACGCCGTTGGGGCCGATCGCGCCGACCATCAAAACGGTGAAAGCTTTGGGGCTTTCGGCCACCGACGAGCGCAAGCTGTTCTGCGGCAACGCCGAGAAGCTGCTGAACATGACGTTCTAGGGCGTGGAATCATAAATGGCCAGCCAACTGCCGACGTGGGTGTACCACCCAATGTCCGTTGTTGAGGGTAAACCGGACGTGATGCAGACATCACGGATTGTACGTTAATGACCCTTCCCGGACTTCAATTGTTCTAATGATTGGACAACCGTGAGTAACCTCTGGCCCGACGCGGTGGCGACGAGTAACACCAACAAATCGGGCGATCGGGTTTTTCAATTTTCAATGGCCTTGATGTGGATCAAGGCGCGAGAAATACTTCGGTTTTACATATGAATCATGCGACGAAACGTCAACCCAAGGCGTTCGGGCGTTCAATCCAACCTTTCAGCAGGGGCCCCTTTGAGTGCCCCATTCTCTCGCTCCGAAGCATGTCGGGCGAAAGGAAATCCCATGCGCGCCATGACCCAACCGCCACCATCGTCGCAGTGCGGCAAATGCGGTGGCGAACTGCGGATCAAACTGATCGAGGCCGCCGACCGCGGACTTGATTTGGAGAACGAGATTTTCGTCTGCACAATATGCGGGCGTGAGCAGTCGCTCACAGTGAGCCACGACCACAAAATGCCGCACATTAAAGCGGCCTAGTTCGCATGGGCGGCATTCAACCTCGTTCCTGGCATCGGCTGACGTTGGCAGCAGTCGCCGCAGTGGGCGTCGGCATTTCCACAATTCTCGCACTTAATTTTTCCAATACACAGATCGCGGTGACGAGGCATCAATTGAGGGTCGAGACATCGGCCTTCGCGGACGATCTGGAACAGTATTTGCAAAATCGCGAGTTGATTGCAAAGACAGTCGGCACTGTTTTCGAAGCGCCTGCTTTATCGGAGCCGCACCCGCTTGGTGCGACCGGTAAAAAAGTACTCGCTCTCGTACCCGAAATCAGGGTGATAGGTTGGATTCCGCAGGTCGATCCCTCGCGCATCCATGAGGTGCTCAATGCTCTTGCCGCGGCCGGACAGCCGCCGCGATTATACGGACCGAACTTTGAAACGCTGGACGTTACCGGGACGCGGCGAATGCTGTACCCGGTTGTGGATGTTGAATCGAAGTCCGACACCCGTAAGGTCGGGCTCGGGATGGAGGTTGGTCTCTTCCCGTCACGCAAGGCAGCCTTCGAGCAAGCCCGTGATGAACGGCGCGTGATCGCAACTGCGCCCGTGGAACTTCTCCAGCCCCTCAACACGAAAGGTTATATCCTCTACAGCCCCGTATACAACGAACGCGGCTTCGTCGGCTGCCTCGTGTTCACATTTGGTGTTGATCAGTTGCTGCATGGATTCGCCCAAGGAAGGCGTATCCCTATGAATTTCCGTGTCTACGATGCAACCGACCCCAGTCAATTGATTGTGGGGGTTACACGGCAAGGAGAAATTGAAGCCGTCAATACATCCGTCCGCTCCGCCGGCGCCGAAGCGGTTCGGCAGACCTTTGATTTTGCCGGGCGAAAGATGTTGGTGCAGTTTGATCCCGGACCTGATCTCATTCAAGTCGGTATGCAGCAGGCGCTGATGGTCGGTTCCTTCGGACTGCTGCTTACGGGGACGATACTCTGGGGCATGTACTATTTCATGCGATCCTCGCGGCGGCTGGCTTTTGAAATCGCAACAACAAATTCGATGAAAGTTAGCTTGGAGCTGATGAATAGGGAACTTGTTCATCGTGTGGGCAACTTGTTAGCTGTCGCTCAGGGCATCATCCGGCTGAGCCATAACGCATCGCTCAGCACGCTTGAATTCAGAGACTCCATCATCGCTCGGCTGCACGCGCTCAATCAATCGGTGAAATTGATCAACCGGGAAGATTGGAAAGGAGTGTGGCTGCATGAGTTGCTACAGACGGAGTTAGCTCCGGTCGCGGATCGAATCAACGTCTCCGGTCGTGACGCTTTGCTTAAACCGAAGGCCGCTCAGAGCCTTTCGCTGCTGTTTTATGAATTGATGACGAATTCCTCAAAGCATGGAGCGCTATCGGCACGCGAAGGAAAAGTCATGGCGGAATGGGAGATAAAGGACTCTGATTCAGGCCGGCTATTTTGTTTCCAATGGCAAGAACACGACCATGGGACCATCAAACCGCCGACGCGGCAGGGGTTCGGCACTAAATTGTTGACGCGCCTTGTACC
>PKXB01000095.1 GCA_003133345.1 Hyphomicrobiales bacterium
CGGTACCCACTTTTCGGGATCATGCTCTGGGCTGCGCCGAAATGATGACGATGGCCTGCGCGGTCGGGCCGTCGTCGGTCAGCGAAACATCGATCTGGGCTTCGCAGCCGGCCGGCGTGATCGCCTGCAAGCGCGCCAGGGCGCCGCCGGTGAGCTTCATGGTCGGGCGACCGGACGGCAGATTGACCACGCCCATGTCGCGCCAGAACACNNGTGCCGAGCGCCTTGGAGCAGGCTTCCTTGGCGGCAAAACGCTTGGCATAGGTCTCGACCGTGTTGGCGCGGTTCTCCGCCTTGGCGCGTTCGGCGGGCGTGAAAATGCGCCCGAGAAAACGTTCGCCGTAACGCTCGATGCTGCGCGCGATGCGCCGTACGTCGACCATGTCGGAGCCGAGCCCGAGGATCATGCTTTTTCCTTGCGCATGATCTTGTCCGANNGGCCGCGCGCATGAACTTCACGGTGTCGGCCAACCCCTCGAACACCGATTCACCGACCAAAAAATGGCCGATATTGAGTTCGACGATCTGCGGCAGCGACGCGATGATTTCCGCGCTCGCATAATCGAGCCCGTGGCCGGCATGGACTTCGAGGCCGAGGCCCTTGGCCAGCAGCGCACCGGCGCGGATCAGCTGCCATTCGGCGCGGGCCTCGGCCGCCCGGTTCTCGATCAGCGCGTCGCACCAGGAACCGGTATGAATTTCGATCACCGGCGCGCCCAGCTCGACCGCCGCCTCGATCTGCGCCGGCGCCGCACCAATGAATAGCGAAACCCGGATGCCGGCGTGCTTGAGCGCATGCACCACCGGCGCGAGCTGCGCGCGCTGCTTTAGGCAATCGAGCCCGCCCTCGGTGGTGCGCTCGGTGCGCTTTTCCGGCACCAGACAAACCGCGTGCGGCTGCAATTTAAGCGCGATCGCCGTCATCTCATCGGTCGCCGCCATTTCGAAATTGAGCGGCTTGTCGATTTCCGCCTTCAGGCGCGCGATATCGTCGTCGCGGATGTGACGGCGGTCCTCGCGCAAATGCGCGGTGATGCCGTCGCAGCCGGCCGCGATCGCGAGCTTGGCCGCGCGCACCGGATCGGGATGCCGCCCGCCGCGCGCATTGCGGATGGTGGCGACGTGGTCGACATTGATGCCGAGGCGCAAGCGGGGCGCGGTCATTTTGCGTGACGCATAATCTTATCCGAAAACCGGTCTCCACTTTTCGGGATCATGCGTTACCCATTCACCCGTTCGGCCTTCGCCACCACCGCTTTGGCGCGCAACTGCGCGATGATGTCGGTGAGATGCTTGAGGTCGTAGACCTCCAGATCGATCAGCACATCGGTGAAGTCCGGCGCCCGTCGCGTCATGCGGATATTGTCGATATTGCCGTCGTGCTCGGCGATCACTTGTGCAATTTGGGCGAACGAGCCGGGCTCGTTCACCGACTGCACCGCGATGCGTGCCGGGAAGCGGCGCGGCGTGCTCGCTTCCTCGTCCCAGCGCACGTCCAGCCAGCGTTCCGGCTTGTCCTCGAACTCACTCAATGCATGCGACTGGATCGGGTAGATGGTGATCCCCTCGCCCGGCGTGAGGATGCCGACAATGCGGTCGCCCGGCACCGCGCCGCCGTCCGGCGCAAAACTGACCGGCAGGTCGCCGTTGATGCCGCGGATCGGGATCGCCGGGCCAACCGCAGCGATGCCCGGCACCTTGAACTTGACCGAGGTGAGCTTCTTCAAGCCGAACCAGCCGCTTTCAGACTTGGGCTTCACCGCCATGGCGGCGGCGCGCTCTTCCTTGTAGTCGGGATACATGGCGCGCGCGACGTCCGAGGCTTTCAATTCGCTGCGCCCGACCGCCGCCATCACGTCTTCGATGGACGCGCGCGCCAGCCGCGGCAGCGCGCCGGTGAGCTTCTCGTCCGAGTAGGCGATCTTGGCGCGCTGGAACAGGCGTTCGACGATGCGGCGGCCGAGCCCGGTATATTGCTTGCGCACCGCCGTGCGCGTGGCGCGCCGGATCGCGGCGCGCGCCTTGCCGGTGACCACGATCGATTCCCACGCCGCCGGCGGCGCCGTTTGCGCCTTCGAGGTGAGGATATCGACCTCGTCGCCATTGATGATTTCCGAGCCGAGCGGCGCGATCTGGCCGTTGATCTTGCAGCCCACCGCGGTGTTGCCGACGTCGGTGTGCACCGCATAGGCGAAGTCGATCGGCGTCGCCTTGCGCGGCAGTGCGATCAGCTTGCCCTTGGGCGTGAAGCAGAACACCTGATCGTGGAACAGCTCTAACTTGGTGTGCTCGAGAAATTCCTCCGGGTTCGACCCTTCAGCCAAGAGCTCGATGGTCCGCCGCAGCCAGGCATAGGCGCTCGATTCACGCGACAACATTTCGGTCGGCGAGCCGGCATTGTCCTTGTAGAGCGCGTGCGCGGAGATGCCGTATTCGGCCAGCTCGTGCATCTCGGTGGTGCGGATCTGCAGTTCGACGCGCTGCTTGCCGGGGCCGATCACGGTGGTGTGAATCGAACGGTAGTCGTTTGCTTTAGGAGTCGAGACGTAATCCTTGAAGCGTCCCGGCACCGTCGGCCAGGTGGTATGCACGATGCCGAGCGCCTGGTAGCAGTCCGCCACCGTCTTCACGATCACGCGGAACCCGAAAATGTCGGACAGTTGCTCGAAGCCGACCGACTTGCGTTCCATCTTGCGCCAGATCGAATAGGCGCGCTTGCGCCGCCCTAACACCCGCGCTTCGATGCCGCGGTCGGCGAGTTTCTTGGTGAGCTGCTGCTCGATCTCGGTAATCAAATGCTTGTGGCGGTCGGCCAGCGCATTGAGCCTGCCACTGACCACCTCACAGGCTTCCGGATAAAGCTCGCGGAACGCCAGGTCATCGAGCTCCTCGCGCATCGCATGCATGCCCATGCGGCCGGCGAGCGGCGCATAGATTTCCAGCGTCTCCTCGGCGGCGCGCCGGCGCGCCTCGACCGGCATGTAGTCGAGCGT
>PKXB01000149.1:0-14055 GCA_003133345.1 Hyphomicrobiales bacterium
CCGTTCTCGCCGCTGGTATTAGCTCTCACCCTTCTGCTCGCGCTCGCGCAAGTAATCTTCCGTCGTGCGCACCTTCGGGCGCGGTGTGGTGGCGAATGGATCGAAATTGTCCGCCACCATCGCGTTGACGCGACAGTCGGCGCACATCTTGATGACGTCGAGCCGCTTCTGGGAGTCCTTGAACATCCAGTGCTTGCCTTCGAGCTTTGCCACTACGCGCTCGACCGTGCTTTTCACGCCGAACGGCTTGCCGCAGCGGATGCACTCGAACGGCTCTTCCTGCTTGATGATGCGGCTCATCGCGGTAGCGCTACGAAAATCGAGCTGCGGCTTCAGGCTGATGACTTTCTCGGGGCAGGTCGCCTGGCAGAGGCCGCACTGAACGCAGGCGTCTTCTGCGAAGCGCAGCATCGGCTTTTCGGGATCGTCCGACAGCGCGCCGGTCGGGCAGGCCGAGACGCAAGAGAGACAAAGCGTGCAGCCCGCGACATTGACCACGACGGTGCCGAACGGCGCGCCCTGCGGCAGCGGCACGATATCGATCGGGGCAGGCGCCGCCGCGTGCAGCTCGCGCAAGGCATGCCGCACCACGTCGCGCTTGAGGCCTACGGCCGAAAAGGTGGCCGGCTTGGCCGCGCCGTCCATGGATAAAATCGCGCCCAAGGCGTTGCCGAGCGCGTCCGGATCGTCGGTTTCGATTGTCGAGACGCGCGCGCCGCTAAAGCCGAGACCGGACAGGATCGGCTGCGCCAGCGCGATGGTCTTGGCGAGGCCGGCCACATCGTGGCGCGGTTTGGCGCGAATGAGAAAGCGCACCGCCGACGCACCGTAAGCCAATGACGCCGCCACCGCTTCCAGTCCGACCTGCGTTACCTCGTTGACCTGTACCGGCAGCACGTTCGCCGGCAACCCATCGCCATGCCGGGCCAGCGCGTCGATCAGCTCAAGGCCGTGCTCGCCGTCGTGGAACAACACAATAGCCTGCTTGCCGCCGGCTTCGCGGTAGCCGCCGAGCAGCGCGCGCAGCTTGCGCAACAGCGCGTCGGACGGCGGCAAGGCATAGGCCGCGGCGCCGGTCGGGCAGGCGGCGGCGCATTGACCGCAGCCGGCGCAGATGTGCGGATCGATCGCCACATGATCGCCGTTGGGCGCAATGGCGCCGGTCGGACAGAGATCGAGGCAGCGGTGGCAGCCGACGATCTTGGAGCGCGAATGCGCGCACAGATCCTCGGTAAACGTAATGTAGCGCGGCTTGTCGAACGTGCCGGTGAGATCGCGCGCCTTGAGCACCGCGCGCAGTACCGCGGCGGGATCGCCGGGATCGGCGCGCAAATATCCGTCGCGCAGATCGGCGGCCGGGAACAGCGGCGCGCCGCCGGACAAGTCGATCACGATGTCGCAACGCGAAGTCGCCCCATTGCGCGCCGGCCCAAATGTGAGTTCGCCGCGCGAGGACGGATTGGGCGCGGCATAGTCGTCGACCGTCAGCTCGAAGGCGCCGAGATAGCCCTTGGCCTGCCGGATGCTGCCCTTCACCACCGGGAAGTCGGTCACCCGCAGCGGCGGCATGTTGCTGGGCGGCTTGATCAGCACCGTGACGTCGAGATGATCTTTCAGCAGATTGGCGGCTTCGATCGCCTGTTCGTCCTTGCCGTAAATGAGCGTCACGCCGTCGCTGGTCAGCGGAACGAAGGCGAAGTTCGGCGTGGGCTCCGCGCTGGCGGCGATCAGCGCCGCCATCTTCGGGCCGGCCGCTTTGGCGTCTTTCGACCAGCCGGCAGTCTCGCGAATATTGACGAATGTGATCTTGCCGCTGTCCTTGATCTCGCTGGCCACCTCGTCGAATAGCGGCGCTTCCTGCGTGCAGGCCATGGTGAGCGGCGCGCCACCGGCCGCCAATTTGCGAAAGCGATCGAGCTCGGCGCGGCAAAGCTGGCGGCCTTCGACGACATCCGCGCCGCGGCAGACCCGCGCCACCGCTTCGCCATCGAGCGGCATCGTGTCTTCGCAGGAACAGATCAGGATTTTACGCGGCCGTTCGGCCATCGGGCTTACAAACCTTTTCGCGTGTCCCCGCGTTTTGCAGGCGAAATGCCGCCTAAGGCGTCGCTTTCGCTCTTATTCCTCGCGGCCGCGGGCTGGGCCTCGAGACCCCCTGAGCGTATAATTATAAGTAATCAAATGAGAAAGTAACAGCCAATGCCGACGGAGACGCGAGATCGCCTGCTAGCGCCGGAACTCACGCTGCCGCCGCCGTTCACGCTGGTGCGCCTGCGCGAATTGGGCGACGCCTTCGCGCATGCAAAATCGATCGCGGCCGAGCAGGGCGCCGGCACGCTGGTCTATGTCGGGCGCTTCGATCTCGCCGAATTCGCCGTGGTGCTGGAGCCGGACGAGCCTCTGGCGCAGGCGCGTGGTGCGTTCTATGCCGGCATGGCGGCGCTGGCCGATGCGCTCGCCGCCCACGCGCAACCGGAAACCGCCATCACCATCGACTGGCCGGATTCGATCGCGGTCAATCATGGGCTGGTGGGCGGCGGGCGGCTGGCGTGGCCAAAAGGAATAAGCGAGGACGAAACGCCGCCGTGGCTGGTGTTCGGCGCCATGATCCGCACGGTCTCGATGAGCGGCTCCGAGCCCGGCTTGAACCCGCTGGTCACCGCGCTGGAGGAGGAAGGCTTCACCGACGCCATGTCCGACCAGGTGGTGGAGAGTTTCGGCCGCCATTTCATGGTCGCCATCGATGCCTGGCAGGAGCACGGCTTCGGCGCGGTGGTGCGCAGCTATCTGGAGCGGCTGCCGGCCGAGCCGGGCCTGCGCCGCGACATCGACGAGAACGGCGATCTGCTGCTGCGCCGCATGGGCAAGGTCGAGGTCGAGCGCAAAGCGCTGCTGGCGCGGCTGGCCAAGCCGGCCTGGTTCGATCCGGTAGCGAAGGGGCCGCGTTCGTGAAGCTGTTGCGCACCATACGGCTCGATCCTTCCGACACCTTCGTGTTCGAGAAGGCGGCCGAGCCCGGCGAATGGGCGGTGTCGGGCGCGTTTGTGTTCTGGAACACGGATGCCGCCGCGCTCGCGGGCAAGGCGCGCTCGGCGTTTCGCGGCGGATTTCTCGGCGTGGCCTCGCTCGGCTGGTCGACGCTGGTGCAGATCGTCGAGGCCAGCTCCGACGATCGGCTGGCTGTCATCGATACGCTGGCGAAGCAACTCGTCGCAAATTTTGGCGCGCCCACGATTGAGGACGCGGTCGCCGCGGCGGAAGAAGAAGTCGCATTCGCGGAGTCGCTGTGCAGTCAGCCGCAGGATACGCTGGTCGCCGTGCATCGCGTCTTCGAGGACGGCGCGGTGCGCGAAACGTTTCGTACGCTGCGCCCGCGCGCGGGACAAAAGCCGGCGCGGGCATTCTCCTTTCTTGAAGTCGCGGGCGAGGAAGACGAGCAACCGATTGAGGCCGTCGATCTGGTCGGCTTGGCCGAGCGGGAGCGCAAATGAACGATTTCTGGATTTCCTGCGGCCACCATCTGCTCGACCGCGACGAAGGCGGCGGGCTCAAGGTGACCGACGATTTCCTGAAAGTCTATCTGGCGCGGCCGGAGCTGATCCCGCCGCCGGAGGCTTGCGCGGTCGAGCGCACGTTGTACGCTGCGCTGCTCGCCGATCCGCGCATGCCGGTGGCCGCGTCCGACATCGCGGCGATCGCCGATGCCGACGCGCGCGAAAACTGGCAAATGCTGATCGTCTTCCGCGACCACCTGCTGCGCCATAAGACGCTGGAAGCCGCCTATGCCGATCTGGTGCGCAAGGGCATCGGAAAAACGCCGCCATTGTTCGTCAATCAGCTGGTGCACGTGATTCTGCGTAACGCGCTCGACGGCGTGACCGACGCGCGCGTGGTGCGCGCGGCCGAACTGTTCTTCCGCACCCAGCGCGTGACCTTGCACGAGAACTCATTGCTCGCGGCCGATGAAGAAACCATCGGCGGCGTCAATACGGCGCCGGTAACGCCGCTGGTCTCGATGCTGGGCATTCCGGCCGAAGCCGAGATCGACGTCCTCAACGACGACAACGCCGAAAACTATTGGGAACGCAGCGACCAGTTCGACATGGCGATCGATCTGACCGGCGGGCATTCGGGGCTGGTTGCGCTGGCCGAGGCGATGCGGCGCTGGATCGTGCATGTGCTGGGCGTCGAGGTGACGATCGAGCCGCTCACCGAGCTGCGCGACGCGCCGCTCTCCTGGTATGTTGGGCTCGATGCCGATGCCACCCGGATCGGCGACCGGTTGTGGAACGAGGCGGATATCGACGAAGCGGCCATGGCGGGCGTGATCGGACTGTTCGCGCTTACGTTCCGCGATCCATCGATTATGCTGGACAAGGTCAAAGGCGAGCCGGTCTACCTGATCCTGGCCATGACACCGGACAAGACCATCCGCATGAAACCGCAGAATCTGGTCACCGGCCTGCCGATCCGGTATCTGGAGGCGGTCAGTTGAGCGCCGTACCTTCATTGGCAAGTATTCCAGTCGGCGTCGTGGTCGAACGCAGCAAGAGCGCGAGCCAATGGACGGATTATTATTGGCGTCCGGCCGGCGTGCTGGCGGGCGTGCCGGAAACGCCGCCCTGGAGCAAGCTGTCCGACGACGGCGATCGCGTCAGTTTTTACGTCGGCGCCGCACAGATCGATTTGTATCGCACCGAAACCGCCAATTATCGCGATAATCTCCAATTTGAAACGCCGCTGCTGTGGATCATTTTGCGGCCGACTGAAGCCGATCCGCCCTATGAGCTGGCGGCGGTCACGGCGGACCCGGCCGAAGGCGAGGCGATGACCGAATCCGGCGCCAATCTCGTGGGCACGGTGGAGATGCCGGAGGCGATGCAGGAAACGATTGCGGCCTTCGTCGCCGAGCACCATGTCGAGCAGGTGTTCGTGAAACGAAAGCGAGATCGCGCCAATCCGGAAGCAATGGCGCGGCGTGGACCTCCAATGGGTGGGGGCCGAAAATGAGAGATCAGGAAAATTTCCTTTCGCGCTGGTCGCGCCGTAAGCGCGACACCGCCAACGAGAATGCGCAACCGGACAAGCCTGCCGCCACCTGTCCGGACAAGCCGGCGGAGCCGGGTCCGGATGCGACGCCTGCCGTTGCCGGGACGACGCCCGCCGCGGCGAGTGCGCCGGAAATCGACCTGACCAAGCTTCCGTCGCTCGATTCGATCGGCGCCAATACCGACATCCGTGTTTTTCTGCAGCCCGGTGTGCCGTCGGCGCTCAAGCATGCGGCGCTCCGGCGCGCCTGGTCGGCCGATCCCGCCATTCGCGACTACATTGGACCGGCGGAATACGCGTGGGATTTCACCGATCCCAAGGCAATGCCGGGTTTCGGCAATCTCGGTCCGGACGTCGACGTCAAGAAGCTCGTCGCCGAGATTTTCCGCGGCATGGCGCCGGAAGGTGAATCGCCGGCGGATACGCCCGCTCCCGCGCCGTCTTCGGCGCAGCGATCGGATAAATCAGACACCGTTGCTGACGTTTCAGCGGCAAGAGAACCGGCGACGGTGCAATCGGAACATCTTGCAGCGGCGCCGGAACCAAACGAATTGGTGCAGCACGGAAGAAATATTGCGACGCAACAGGGCGATACCAAAGTCGAAACGACAGACGTGAAAATTCGGCGTCACGGCGGCGCGATGCCGGAATGATTATCTCGGAATAGTGTTCCCTCTTATAGCCTGAAGCTATTGACCCACTCTTCGGTGGGCCGCTAGGCTTACTTCATAATAATTTGCAAAAACAATAAGAAGAAACAGGGATGAGGGAACCCGGATTATCCGAAGCGATACGCGCCGCCGGCGGCGTCGGCGAGCTTGCGCGCCAAGTCGGTATTTCCCAACCGTCCGTTTCCAATTGGTCTCGCATTCCGGCGGAACGCGTGGTCTCGGTCGAAGCCGTCACCGGAGTCGATCGCGCCATCCTGCGCCCCGATCTTTACAGCGGACAAAAGATGGCCGGCGACATCGATGAAGTGGATGCTGCACGCGCGCAGGAATATGCGCTGATCGCCGCGCTGCTCACGCGCGCGCCGGATGCGCAACTGTTGTCCAATTTGTCCGAGCTGCGCGCCGATCCGACACCGCTGGGCCTCGCCCATGCCGCACTCGCGCAAGCCGCCAGCGACACTTCCGCCGAACGCGTCGAACGCGAGTATTTCGATCTGTTCATCGGTCTCGGCCGCGGCGAGTTGATGCCCTACGCTTCTTACTATCTCACTGGCTTCCTGCATGACCGTCCGCTGGCGCGGCTGCGCGAGGATCTCAGTGCTATCGGGATTGCGCGCGCCGAGGGCATATTCGAGCCGGAGGATCACGCCGGAATTCTGTGCGAGATCATGGCGGGACTGGCGAGCAATCGTCTGGCGGCGCCGCCGGAATCCGATCGCATGATTTTTGAAAAACATATGGCGCCATGGATCGGCCGCTTCTTCACCGATCTGGAGCGCGCCGAGACAGCTAATTTCTACCGCGCGCTGGGGACGCTCGGCCGGGTGTTCATGGACATCGAAGCTGAGGCTTTCGACCTGCCCGGCTAGGGCATGCGAAGGGACTGAATTGGAAAATTCGAGGAGGGAACGGCGATGAAACAACAGGACAGGTCAAAGCTAGGCCGTCGCGACTTCCTGCGCGCGATGGGCGCCGGCGCAGGCTTGGCGGTGACCGCGGCGGTGCCGCTCGCCACCGAGGCCGCCGCTGCCGAATCCGACGCGGACAAAAAGAAGGCCCGCTACAAGGAAACCGATCACGTGAAGGCCTACTACAAGGTCAACCGTTTTCCGAGCTAAGGGAGGCTGAGCCGTGCTGATCAAGAGAACAGAACGCCAGACACGTCGCAGCGGTCTCGTAGCGGCGATCGGCAATCAATCGGGCGGCGGTTTCGATCGCCGCAGCTTCCTGCGTAAGTCCGGTCTGGTTGCGGGAGGCCTCGCAACCATCGGCGCGCTCCCGCTCGCCAGCGTGCGCAAGGCGGAAGCGGCCGGCCCCAATGTCGCCGGCGCCACCATCCGCAAGAACATCTGCACTCACTGTTCAGTGGGCTGCACCGTTACCGCCGAAGTGTCGAACGGCGTCTGGGTCGGCCAAGAGCCGAGTTGGGATTCGCCGATCAACCGCGGATCGCATTGCGCCAAGGGCGCAGCGACGCGCGAGACGGTGCATAGTGACCGCCGTCTGCGCTATCCGATGAAGCTGGTGAACGGCCAGTGGACGCGCATTTCTTGGGACGTCGCGATCAACGAGATCGGCGACAAGCTCACGGAAATTCGGGCCAAGTCGGGCGCCGATTCGGTCTATTGGCTGGGCTCGGCCAAGTTCACCAACGAGGGCTCCTACCTCAATCGGAAGCTTGCTGCGTTCTGGGGCACCAACAACTCCGACCACCAGGCGCGCATCTGCCATTCAACGACCGTCGCCGGCGTGGCCAATACCTGGGGCTACGGCGCGATGACCAACAGCTATACCGACATCCGCAACTCGAAGACCCTGTTCTTCCTCGGCGGCAATCCGGCCGAGGCGCATCCGGTGTCGCTCCAGCATCTGCTCGAAGGCAAGGAGCTTAACCGCGCGAACTTCATCGTTGCCGATCCGCGGCTCACCCGCACGGCGGCGCACGCGACCGAATATGTGCGGCTGCGACCCGGCACCGACATTCCGGTGCTTTGGGGAATGCTGTGGCACATCTTCAAGAATGGTTGGGAAGACAAGCAATTCATCGAACAGCGCGTCTACGGCATGGACGATATCCGCAAGGAGGTCGCGAAATACACGCCTGAAGAAGTCGAGCGTATCTCCAGCGTACCGGGCGCCCAGCTCGAGCGCGTCGCCAAGATGTTTGCGACGGAAAAGCCATCGTGTCTGATCTGGGCGATGGGTCAAACTCAGCATACGGTCGGCACGGCCAACGTGCGCGCGAGCTGCATCCTGCTGCTCGCCACCGGCAATGTCGGCGGCCCCGGTATGGGCGCCAACATCTTCCGCGGCCATACCAACGTGCAGGGCGCCACCGATCTCGGCCTCGATATCGTGACGCTGCCGCTCTACTACGGCCTGGTCGAAGGCGCCTGGCGGCATTGGTCGCGCGTTTGGGAAGTCGACTATCAGTGGTTTGTCGATCGCTTCGACAAATCGACCGCAGCGGACGGCAAGGTCACCACGACCATGAACACGCCGGGCATTCCGTCAACCCGCTGGTTCGATGCAACGTTGCTGCCGAAGGATCAGGTCGGCCAGAAAGACAACATCAAAGCCATGTTCGTCATGGGCCACGGCGGCAATACCGTGACGCGCATGCCGCAGGCGCAGAAAGGCATTGAAAAGCTCGAATTGCTGGTGGTGGCCGATCCGTTTCCCACGACCTGGGCGGCGCTGGCGCCGGAGCGCAAGAACGGCACCTACCTCCTGCCGATTGCGACCAGCTACGAGACCAACGGCTCGCGCACGGCGTCCAATCGCGCGCTCCAGTGGGGCGAGCAGATCGTCAAGCCGATCTTCGAATCGAAGAACGACAATGAGGTGATGTATCTCCTCGCCAAGAAACTCGGCTTCGCCGACTTGATGTTCAAGAACATCAAGGTGGAGAACAACCTGCCTTCGCCTGAGGACCTGCTGCGCGAGATCAATCGTGGCGGCTGGTCCACCGGCTACTGCGGCCAATCGCCGGAGCGCCTGAAGTCGCACATGGCCAACCAAAAAGACTTCGACATGCTCACGCAAAAGGCCACGACCGGTCCGAACAAGGGCGACTATTACGGCCTGCCGTGGCCTTGCTGGGGAACGCCGGAATTTAAGCATCCCGGCACGCCGCTGCTCTACAACACCAACCTTTCGATCAAGGAAGGCGGCGGCACATTCCGCGCCCGCTTCGGTCTCGAACGCGAAGAAAAGCTGCCCGACGGCACCACCCGCAAGGTGAGCCTGCTCGGCAACGGCTATTACTCCAAGGATTCCGAGATCAAGGACGGCTATCCGGAATTCACGCTCGGCGTTCTCAAGAAGCTCGGTTGGGATAAGGATCTCACTGAGGCCGAATTGGCGGTGATCAACAAGGTCAATCCGACCACACCGGATGCGGTGTCCTGGTCGATCGACCTGTCGGGCGGCATCCAGCGCGTCGCCATCACGCACGGCTGCGTCCCGTACGGCAACGGCAAGGCGCGCGCCAATGCGTTCGGCTTGCCTGACGCCATCCCGACACACCGCGAGCCGATCTACACGCCGCGGCCGGAGCTGGTTGCAAAATATCCGACGCTGCCCGATGCCAAGCAGTTCCGTATGCCCAATATCGGCTTCACGGTGCAAAAGGCGGCAGTGGAAAAGGGCATCGCCAAGAGCTTCCCGCTCATCCTCTCGTCCGGCCGTCTGGTCGAATACGAAGGCGGCGGCGAAGAGACGCGATCCAACAAGTGGCTGGCCGAGCTGCAGCAGGACATGTTCATCGAGATCAATCCTGCCGATGCCAATGAACGCGGCATCAAGGACGGCGGCTGGGTCTTGGTGTCCGGCGCCGAGATGGACAGCGGCAAGACCTGCCGCATGAAGGCGCTGGTGACCGAACGCGTCGGCAAGGGCGTGACCTGGTGTCCGTTCCACTTCGCCGGCTGGTTCCAGGGCGTCGATCAACGCGGCAATTACCCGAAGGGCGCCGATCCGATCGTGCTGGGCGAGAGCGTGAATACGCTCACCACCTACGGCTTCGATCCGGTCACCGGAATGCAAGAACCCAAAGCCACCCTCTGTCAGGTCAGAGCGGCGTAAGGAACAACGACCATGGCACGTATGAAATTCCTCTGCGACGCCGATCGTTGCATCGAATGCAACGCCTGCGTCACCGCCTGCAAGAACGAGAACGAGGTGCCCTGGGGCATCAACCGCCGGCGCGTCGTCACGCTCAATGACGGCAAGCCCGGCGAGCGCTCGATCTCCATGGCCTGCATGCACTGCACCGACGCGCCCTGCGCGGCGGTCTGCCCGGTGAACTGCTTCTACACCACGGCGGACGCGGTGGTGCTGCACTCCAAGGACCTGTGCATCGGCTGCGGCTATTGCTTCTACGCCTGCCCGTTCGGGGCGCCGCAATATCCCAAGGTCGGCAATTTCGGTTCGCGCGGCAAGATGGACAAGTGCACCTTCTGCGCCGGCGGCCCGGAAGAAGACAACAGCAAGGAAGAGTACGAGAAATACGGCTCGAACCGCCTCGCCGAAGGCAAGCTGCCGCTATGCGCCGAGATGTGCTCGACCAAGTCGCTGCTCGCCGGTGACAGCGACGTCATCGCCCAGATCTACAAGGAGCGTGTGGCCAAGCGCGGCTACGGCTCCGGCGCCTGGGGCTGGCAGACCGCCTATCGCGAGTCGATCGCAACCTGATCAATGCCGGCGGCGTGGCGCGAACAGTGCGCACCGCCGGTTTCGACAACAAGAAATTTTGAGTCAAAGGAGAGGATGCCATGGCGAAGTTTTTAGCGCAGATCCGCTTCATCGCCGGCGCTCTAGCGCTTGCATTCATTGTCGCGACGGCGGCGCCTGTTTCGGCGCAGCAGCCAAGCTCGGTCAATCCGACCGCCAGCGTCGTAAAGGAGCAGACGCTGCTCAATGAGCTCAGCAAGCTCCAGGGTCGCGGCACAATTCCGGACGTGAAGTCCTATGTGCTCGAGCAGCCGGCCGGCCGCGCGTGGCGCGAATACCGTACCGTCACGCTGCAATGGATCGGCGGCATTGCCATTCTCGGCATCTTGGCGCTGCTGACGATCTACTATTTGTGGCGCGGGACCATGCGCATCGAGAGCGGACGGTCGGGGCGAAAGATTCTTCGGTTTAACGTGTTCGAGCGTTTCGTGCACTGGCTGACCGGCGTCGCCTTCGTCATCCTCGGCATCACCGGCCTCAACATGACCTTTGGCCGTAGCCTGATTTTGCCATGGCTGGGCGCGTCGGCGTTCAGCGAATGGTCGGAATGGGCGAAGTTTTCGCATAATTATATCAGCTTCGCCTTCACCACCGGCGTCGTGCTGATGTTCCTGATGTGGGTTGCGCGCAACCTGCCGACCCAGGCTGACGTTGCATGGTTCAAGTCCGGCGGCGGCATGTTTGGCGGTGAAGAGCCGCCTGCCCACAAGTTCAATGGCGGCGAAAAACTGATCTTCTGGATCTCCATGCTCGGCGGCGGAGCGGTCGCCGTGACCGGCTATATCCTGCTATTCCCGTTCTACGGCACCACCGTTTCCGGCATGGAACTGGCTCAGGTCGTGCACAGCACCGTTGCGCTGCTCTACGTCGCCGCCATGTTCGTCCACTTCTATATGGGCACGATCGGGGTGGAGGGCGCTTTCGAGGCGATGGCCGACGGCACCGTCGACGTCAACTGGGCCAAGGAACGCCATAGGCTCTGGTATGAAGAGGAAACGCAGCCCAGCGCCGCCCAGGGCCAGGCGATGCGGCCCGCCGAATAACCGGCCTTCTCCATCGGTGATAAAAAACGCTCGGCCTCGCGGTCGGGCGTTTTGCTATAAGGGGGCCATGCATATCATCGGTCTCGCCGGCTGGAGCGGGTCGGGCAAAACCACGCTGATTAAGAAGCTTATCCCGCGCCTGATCGCGCGCGGCATAGCTGTGTCCACGCTCAAGCATGCCCATCACGGCTTCGACCTCGACCAGCCCGGCAAGGATTCCTTCTTCCACCGCACCGCCGGCGCCACCGAGGTGATCATCTCGTCGGCCAAACGCTGGGCCATCCTGCATGAGCTGCGCGAACAGCCGGAATGGGATTTGGCCGCTTTGGTCGGCAAGATGTCGGCGGTCGATCTGGTGCTGGTCGAAGGCTTCAAGCGCGATGCCTTTCCCAAGCTAGAGATCCACCGCATCGCCAACGGCAAGCCGCTGATCCACCCGGAAGACCCGCACATCGTCGCGGTGGCCTCTGACAGCGCGCTGCCGGCCGCCCAAGTCCCGGTGGTCGATCTCAACGATATCGAGGCGATCGCCGATCTGCTGCTCAAGCATGCGGTGCCCATCTAATGGCGCAACTGACCGACGACTGTTTCGCATTTTCCGGTCCGCTGCTGCCGCTGAGCGAGATGGAGCGGCTGATCGGCGAGCGCGTCGCGCCGGTTTCCGAAACCGAACGCGTACCGTTGCGCGGCGCGCGTGGCCGCGTCGCCGCCGCGGACGTGAAGGCACCGCTCAATCTGCCGCCGTTCGATAATTCAGCGGTCGACGGCTATGCCGTGCGCCACGCCGATTTGAGCGCCGATGGCGACAGCAAGCTTGCCATCGCCGGCCGGCTGACCGCCGGCGCGCGGGCGGATATCGCGCTCAAGCCGGGCCAAGCCATCCGGATTTTCACCGGCGCGGCGATGCCGGCGGGCGCCGATACCGTGTTCATGCAGGAAGACGTGACGGTGGACGGCGATCATGTGATCGTGCCGAAGGGCTTGAAGCTCGGCGCCAATCGGCGGCTGGCCGGCGAGGACGTGCCCGCTGGTCAGGTGGCGCTGCCGGCCGGCACCGTGCTGGAGCCGCAGCACATCGCGCTCGCCGCTGCGCTCGGCATCACCGACATCGAGGTGCGGCGGCGGCTGCAGGTGGCGATATTTTCGACCGGTGACGAGGTGGTGGAACCCGGTAGCCCACGCGGCGGAGCGGCCATCTATGACGCCAACCGCTATCTGCTGAGCGAATTGCTGGAGCGGCTCGGCGCCGTGGTGACCGATCTCGGCATCCTGGCCGACGATCCTGAAACGCTGGCGCGCGCGCTGGCCAAAGCGGCTGCTTGGCATGATCTGGTCATCACGTCCGGCGGCGTCTCCACCGGCGAAGCCGATCATGTGCGCAGTGCGGTCGAGCGCATCGGCAGCCTGGTGTTCTGGCGCGTCGCCATCAAGCCGGGCCGGCCGGTGGCGATGGGCGTGATCCGTGGCGCCGCCGGGCAGGGTGCCGCTTTCGTCGGCCTGCCGGGCAATCCGGTGGCGGTGTTCGTGACCTTCGTGCGGGTGGTCAAGCCGCTGCTGCGGCGGCTGGCCGGCGCACGGCCGCACAGCCTGCTGCCGCTGCCGGTACGTGCCGCCTTCGCCTACCGAAAAAAGAAAGACCGCCGCGAGTATGTGCGGGTGGCGCTGCGGCGCGCGGCCGACGGCGAACTCGAGGCGGTCAAACATCCGCAGGACGGCGCCGGCATTCTGACGTCGCTGACGAAAACCGATGGACTGCTGGAATTTCTCGAGGATGTGACTTCAATCGAGCCGGGCACCCGCGTCGGGTTCCTGTCCTACGCGGCGCTTATTGGCTGATAATTTAGCGCATGATCCCGAAAAGTGGGAACCGGTTTTCGGATAAGATCATACGCAAGAAAAAAAGCTCAGGCGCTGAGCCGCACGGCTGTGGTAGTGAAGGCCTTGTCGGCCGACTCTTGGATGCTGCTGAGCACGACCCCGCCGATCACAGCGATGATGATGGCCGCCACGCAGGCGACGATGAATGTTTTCATGGAATTGGTTCCTGTCCCAGACAGCCCTATAGCTTACGACTATACCAGATATGGAACCGGAGCGAGCGCGGTCAAGATACGATGCGTTTCATCCGCCTAATGCTGCAGCGCAATGCGCATCGCGCGCTCGGCGTCTTCGGGCGTGTTGACGTTGAGGAACGGGTCGACCGGCTCAGCCGGCCAATCGGCGACCGCGACGCCGTGCCGTGCCGTCCAGACCTCGATCTTGCGCAGGCCCTCGTCGATCAGGGCCTTGCGCAGGCTCTCGCGTAGCGCCAGTGGCCATAGGCCCACCACCGGATGGCGCCATTCGCCGGAGCGGGCGCAGGCGAGCCCCACGCCGGCGCCCAGCTTGCGGCGGGCCTGGTGCAGGCGTTCCACCAGGTCGTCCGGCAGGAACGGGCAGTCGCCCGGCACGCTGAGCAGCCACTCGATGCCGTTTTCCTGCGCCGCCAGCCAATCGAGCCCGGCGAGGATGCCGGCGAGCGGACCCACGAAGCCCGGCACGTTGTCGGGCACGACGGT
>PKXB01000149.1:14075-20218 GCA_003133345.1 Hyphomicrobiales bacterium
CGCCGCCCATGCGGCGCGCCAGCCCGCCGGCTAGGACGAGGCCGAGCGTGGGGGGAGGGGGAATGTCAGTCATTGTTGCTCGCCATTCCGGGGCGCGAGCGCAGCGAGCGAACCCGGAATCCAGATGCACCCGCGTTCGTCTCTGGATTCCGGGTTCGCGTTAACGCGCGCCCCGGAATGACAGAATAACTCACTCATCATGCACGGCCGCCTTGCGCCGGTGCTTGGAGCTTTCCTCTTCGACGAAGGCGAGGTCCTGATCGAACACGATGCGGTCTTCGCCGGCGAGCGCGACGAAGCGTTTTCCCCGCGCGCGCCCGATCAGAGTCAAATTCGCCTTGCGCGCCAGCTCGACGCCCCAGGCGGTAAATCCCGAGCGCGAAATCAAAATCGGGATGCCCATGCGCACGCACTTGATCACCATTTCCGAAGTGAGCCGCCCGGTGGTGTAGAAAATCTTGTCGGCGGCCTTCACCTTCTGCTTGAACATCCAGCCGGCGATCTTGTCGACCGCGTTGTGGCGGCCGACATCTTCCATATAGACCAGCGGCTGGTCTTGCTGCGCCAGCACACAGCCGTGGATGGCGCCGGCTTCGAGATATAGCGAGGGCGTCGTGTTGATCTTGTGGGTGAGCGCATAGAGCCACGAGGTGCGCAAGCTCGCCTTCGGCAGCGAGACGTTCTCCAGCGCTTCCATCAGGTCGCCGAACACGGTGCCCTGCGCGCAACCGGAGGTCTGCACTTTCTTCTTGAGCTTCTTTTCGTAGTTGGTCTTGCGCTTGGTGCGCACCACCACGACGCTGAGCTCCTCGTCATAATCGACGCCGGTGACCACGTCGTCGGGCTTGAGCATGTTCTGGTTGAGCAGATAGCCGACCGCCAAATAATCCGGGTAATCGCCGATGGTCATGGCGGTGACGATTTCCTGGCCGTTGAGGAAAATCGTCAGCGCGCGCTCCACCGTGACCGAGGTCTCGATTCTGGCGCCGGTCTGGTCGATGCCAGTGACGCGCTCAGTCAGCCGCGGATCGAGCGGGTTGGGCCGGATGATGTAAGTGTCGGTTTTCTTGTCCATTGCGTGACTATAGCAGAGATTTTGCCGCCCTTTGAAATCTGCCCACTTTAGGTGGGCAGCGCCGATGCATTTGTCCATGTGTGGCGCGGCAAAAATCGCATGTCCTGTTCCCAAGCGGCGTGCGGTCATCATAAGATGTTCGCAACGACATAACGCCACAAAAGCCACGGGGAGACGCCATCCATGCTGCGCGGAACCAAAGATCTCATGCTGCCGACCACCATCACCGGCTCGCTGCCGCGGCCGAGCTGGTACACCGAAAATCTCGGGCCGCGCAGCTTCCTCGACGCCATGGTGAACAACCAGTTCCGCGAACAGTACGTGGACACGGTTTCGGTCTATCTGCACGAGCAGGAAATGGCCGGCCTGGACATCGTCACCGACGGCGACGCGCATTTCGATTCAGACGTCGGCGGCCAAAGCTGGACCAATTATCCGCCGCGCCACATGGGCGGCTTCGACAAAAATCCGCAGCCGACACCGGCCGGCAAGGGCGGTCTCATGTTTCCGCCCGGCCATATCCTGCACGACTATCTGGAATCACGCGTCATGCCGGGCATCAATGGCCCGGTCAGTCGCGGCGACCTGCAATACGCCGCCATGTGGAAGGTGGCGCAGCGCATGACCAAGAAGCCAGTCAAGTTCGGCACCATTGGTCCTGAGCTGGTCGCCTTCGCAGTGCAGGATAAATACTACAAGTCGATCAAGGATCGCATTCTGGCGGTCACCGACGCCCTGAACGCGGAATTGCACGACCTTGCCGATGCCGGCTGCCCGGTCATCCAGTTCGAGGAGCCGCAAATCCATCTGCTGGCGGTGCGCAATATCGTCGACGACGTGATCAACCCGGCGTTCAGCCTCGAGGTGTTCAATCGTACCGTGAAGGGCCTGCGCGCCAAGACCGAAGTGTGGTGCCACACCTGCTGGGGCAATCCATCGCAGCAGCGGATGTTCAAGGAAGTGCAGAGCTACAAGAACGCGCTGGAGACGCTGAACAAGGTCGATGCCGACGTGATCACCTTCGAATCGGTCAGCGCCGGCGGCGCCGATCTGGAAGCCATCGGCAAGATCATCACCGAGAAGAAGATTGCCATCGGCGTCATCGACCATCACTCGCTGCAGGTCGAGCGGCCGGATGAAATCGCCGAGCACATCCGCCGTGCGCTCAAATACATTCCGGCCGAGCGGCTGGTGATCTCGTCCGACTGCGGCATGGGTCGCGAGGGCATGAGCCGCCGCCACGCCTATTACAAGATCGTCTCCTTGGTGCTCGGCACCAACATGGTGCGCAAGGAGCTCAGGCTGCCGCAGGCTGAATGTCTGGCCGCCGACCCGCGCTATTCGCTGGTGGTGCCGAGCGCCTGACGCACCCAGCAGCGTTACCAAAGACTGAACGCGCACGGGGCAATTTCTCCGGTCGCTTTGGCGCGCCTTCAATGAATTTGTGTTTATTGTGGCGTTGGGATGAGCCAGAAAGCTTTGTTGATGAAACCGCAGAACATTGTGATTGCGCTTGCGCTCATTGCCGGCGCCGCAAGTATCTCCGCGCTGGCGCAATGGCCCGCGATCTCCGAACAGCAGGTGGCGCCCGCCGAATTCGATTTCACGGTGCTGCACCGGCAGGCCAGCGATGCACTCGAAAACCTTCGCCGGTCGCAGCAACGCCAAGCCCAGATGAGCCCTGCCGTCTTCTGATCCCATCCGGCCGCGGGAGGGCAGCAGCGCGTTCTAGCGCTTACTTCGCCATTGCCTTCCGGCACGCTTCCCACACCTTGGCCGGCGTCGCCGGCATGTCCATGTGATCGGCGGCGCCGTTCGGGATCGCGTGCGAGATCGCGTTCATCACCGCGGCGATCGCCGCCGTGGTGCCGGCCTCGCCGGTGCCCTTGACGCCGAGCGCGTTGCTCGTGGCCGGAACCGAGTGCGCCGCTTCGCGCAGCTCGATCGGCATGGTGTGCGCATGCGGCATGCCGTAGTCCATGAACGAACCGGTCACCAATTGCCCGCTCACCGGATCATAGACCGCGTTCTCCACCAGCGCTTGGCCGAGCCCCTGCGCGATCGAGCCCTGCACCTGGCCTGCGACGACGATGGGATCGAGGATGTTTCCGCAATCGTCCACCGCGGTATAGGTGACGATATCGACCGCGCCGGTGTCGGGATCGATCTCCACCTCGGCGATGTGGCAGCCGTTGGGAAACGTCAGCGGCGTGTCAAGCTTGCCCTTGGTGTCGAGGCTTTCCGGGATCTCGCCGCGCGCCGCCATGTCCTTGGCGCGCTTGGCGGTCTCGAACAGCGAAATCNNACTTTCTTTCCCTTCGCCAGCATCAAGTCGGCCGTGTACACGATGGCGTTGCCCACGCACATGGCCGAGCGCGAGCCGACCGAGGCGAAGCCGGTCAGACCCATATTGGTGTCTCCATGCTGGTGCTCGATCTTGCGCGGATCGATGCCGAGATGCTGGCCGAGCAGCCGCCCGAACACGGTGGCGTGGCTTTGGCCGGTCGATTGCACGTTGCAGCCGAGGATCAGTTTGTCTTCGCCGGGAAAAGCGACCGAAGCCGTCTCCGTCGGTAGCGCGCCGGCGTGCTCCAGCATGCAGGATACGCCGATGCCGCGATATTTCTTGCGCCGGGCCGCTGCGCGCTTGCGCTTGTTGAAATTGTCGTAGTCGGCGAGCGCGAGCGCCTGCTCGACGATCCCGGGGAAATCGCCGCTGTCATAGGTGTTCATCGGCGTCTTGAACGGCATCGCCGACGGCGGAATAAGATTCTTTTTGCGCAGGCGCACCGGATCGATGCCGGTGATGCGCGCGGCTTCCTCGACCACGCGCTCGAGTGCGTAGTTTGCCTCCGGGCGGCCGGCGCCGCGATAGGGGCCGATCGGGATCCGGTTGCTGAAATAACAGGCCGCCGACACGTCGATCTTCGGGATCCGGTACATGCCGGGCAGGCAGCGAGCGAAATTATTGGTGTTGAGGCCGATACCGGCGGCGCTCACATAGGCGCCCTGGTTGCACAGGTGCCGCACGCGCAGGGCCAGGAACTTGCCCTTGTCGTCGAGCGCCAGCTCGACATGCGAGACGGTGTCGCGCGCCTGGATGTCGGTGACGAAGGCTTCCGAGCGGGTCGATTGCCAGCGTACCGGCCGGCCGAGCTTGCGCGCCGCGACCAGCAGCGCCGGATATTCCGGATAAATCGTGGTCTTCATGCCGAAGGCGCCGCCGACGTCTTCGGTGATCAAGCGCAGCTTGTCGTTCGGGATGCCCATGATGGCGGCGCCCATGCCGCGCAGTGAATCGGCGCCCTGCGAGCAGGCGTACAGCGTGTAGCTCTCGGTCGTGGCATCGTAGACGCCGGTGGCGCCGCGCGTTTCCAGCGAGGCTACCACCATGCGCTGATTGGTGACGCTGATGCGCGCCACATGGGTTGCCTTGGCGATGATATCGGACACGTCGCGTTCGTTCTGCGCGTCGGCCAGCGGCCCTGGCCAGTCGATGCACAGGTTACCGGGCGCTTCCGCATAGAGCTGCGTCTTGCCCTTCATCGCCGTTTCCAGGTCGACCACCGCCGGCAATTCCTCGTAGTCGACCTGCACGAGCTCGGCGGCGTCCTGCGCCGCCGCTCGTGTTTCCGCCACCACCATCGCCACCGGATCGCCGCCATGCATCACTTTGTCGCCCGCGAGCGAGGGGCGGAACGGCATCGCCATCTTGGCGCCGCCGCGGCCCACCACCGGCGGATGCCGCGATACGCTGCCAACACCAGCTGCCTTCATGTCTTCGGCGGTGAGCACGGCGAGCACTTGTTTGGCCGCGCGCGCCGCCTCGGTTTTCACCGACAGCACGCGGGCATGGGCGTGCGGCGAGCGCACGAAGGCGGCATAGGCCTGGTTCGGCAGCCGCGGGTCGTCCATGAAGCGGCCATTGCCGCGCACCAGGGCGTCGTCCTCGACGCGGGGCTCGTGCTTGCTGCGGGCAGGGCTGGTCATGGGGGATCCGAAAAATTTGGCTTGTGGGGGCTCATTTATAACCGATAGATCGAAGGCGGACAGGGGCTTGCGTCCGCTGCAAGGCTGCGGCACTGAGGCGCTCCCCACCGGCGGTTCCGAGGCAGCTTTTCAGAGGACGAAATGAGCAAAGTGCGCACCATCGATACCCACACCCATATCCTGACCCAGGAAACCGCCGCCCTGCTGCGCAAGGCCGCGCCCAAGGTCCCCGTGACCATCACGCCCGACGACGCGGAGTCCGCCGCGCTGGACGTCGGCGGGGTGCTCTACCGGCCATTCCCGACCGGCGGCTTCGACATCGCTCGCCGCCTGCGCGACATGGATGCGGCGGGCGTCGACGTGCAGGTGCTCTCGGCCACGCCGCAGACCTATCTCTACAACCAGGACGCCGCACTGACCGTCGTCACCGCCGCCATCCAGAATGACCAGATGGCGAAGCATATCGCCGCCCATCCCACGCGCTTCNNAAGAACCTGGACGATCCGAGCTTCGCGCCGCTGTGGGCGACCGCCGAGGAACTCGGCGCCTTCATGTTCATCCACCCGGTCAATGTCGCCGGCGCCGACCGGTTGAAGTCTTATTACCTCGGCAATCTGATCGGCAATCCGCTCGACACCACCATTGCCGCGGCTTGTCTCTATTTCGGCGGCGTGATGGACCGGCATCCGAAATTGAAGATCATGCTGGCCCATGGCGGCGGCTTCACGCCCTATCAGGCGGCGCGCTGGGAGCACGGCTGGAANNTACCTGTACGACACCATCCTGCATTCCGCCAAAACGTTGGAAATGATGATCGTCCTGGTCGGCAGCGACCACGTGCTGCTCGGCAGCGACTACCCCTACGACATGGCCATGCTCGATTGCGTCGCCCACGTGCGATCTTTGAAAATCTCCGATGTCGACAAGGCCACCATCCTGGGCGGCCGCGCCGAAGCCTTGTTGTCGGGGAAGCCGGCATGAACGTGCAGGCGACCGCTAAGGCCGGCCGCATTCCGACCGCGGCCGTCACCGGCCTGATCGTCGATGCCATGATGAAATCCGGCGTGCCGGCGGGCGA
>PKXB01000149.1:20239-21268 GCA_003133345.1 Hyphomicrobiales bacterium
AGCGCGCCGGCGACCGCGCTGGTCGACGGCGACAACGGCATGGGCCATCTGGTGGTCGCGCGCACGGCGGAAACCGCCATCGAGCTGGCGCGCGAATGCGGCGTGGCCTGGGTCGGCTGCCGCATGTCGGGCCATGCCGGCGCGGCCGGCGTCTATGCGGCGCTGCCGCTGAAAGCCGACATGATCGGCATCTATTCAGCGGTCGCCAACGCCAACCACATGCCGCTTGCCGGCGGCGCCGAACCGCTGCTCGGCACCAATCCGCTGGCGATCGCGATCCCGGCCGGGCAAGAGCCGCCGCTGGTGCTGGATATCGCGACCTCGATCGTGTCCTACGGCACCATCAAGAATCATAAGTTGTTGAACCGACCGCTGCACGCCGACTGGATGATCGATCCGAAAACCGGCGCGGCAGTCACCGATCCGCAAAAAAGTGCCGAGGCGCTGCTGCTGCCGATGGGCGGCTACAAGGGCGCCGGCCTCGCGCTGATTCTCGGCCTGCTCGCCGGCACGCTCAATGGTGCGCTGTTCGGCCGCGATTGCGTTGATTTCAATGCCGACCCTGGCACCGTCACCAATACCGGCCAGTTCGTGCTGGCGCTCGATCCCAGCCGCTTCCAGCCGCTCGCGCAGTTCAAGGCGGAAGTCGACCGCCACATTCGGAGTTTACGCACGTCCAAGACGCTGCCGGGCGAGACCGTGCGCCTACCCGGCGAGCAGCGCGCGCAGCGCCGCGCCGATCGCTTGGCCAACGGCCTCGCGTTGCCGGGCGAATTGCTGGTGCAGCTCGACAAGCTGGCCGCGGAGCTTGCGATCAAGCCGCTGCGGGAGCGCTAGGGCGCGAACCCGTCGACACGGTTACGGATTGCTGGTGCGACGCCGCTTCCAATTTCCGGGACGGGCCCGATCACATATCCGCCGTATTTTTCATGCTAATACGTGCAAATCATCCACATCTGTCGCCATCGTGACGCGGTCGCCGAGGCTATCGGCGCGACAAAAATCGACTAAGGAAAATGATGAATTGGC
>PKXB01000164.1 GCA_003133345.1 Hyphomicrobiales bacterium
GTCGGCAACGTCGCCGAGCTCGCCACCGCCAACCTGTTCATCGGCAAGGGCGGCGTGGTGTTCACCCCGGCGCCGAACGGTACGTTCCTCAACGGCATCACCCGCCAGCGCGTGATCAAGCTGCTGCGCGAGGCTGGCGTGAGCGTGGTGGAGACCACGTTGCGCTATTCTGACCTGGAGAATGCCGACGAGATTTTCTCCTCGGGCAATTATTCCAAGGTGATGCCGGTCAACCGCATCGACGATCGCTCGCTACAGCCCGGCCCGCTCTATCGCAAGGCCAGGGAGCTTTATTGGGACTTTGCGCATTCGGCGGCCGGTTGAAACGGGCGCCACGCATCACGGTTGCGTGTGCGCAATTCGCTCGACTATTCGCGAATAAAGGCGTATGTTTATACTAATTAGACGCCCAGCGAAGGCGTCCCGGCGTTCGCGCCAACTTAACTAAAATCCGCGCTGCTTTGCCCACGTTCGAAAGCGTGGCGAAAGGTTCACATGTTCGCTTCGACGGCGTCGAAGAACGCGCCATACATCGATATTCCGGTCGGAATCGCGCTCGCGCTTTCGAACGCCATCATCGATACGGTTCGCGATCCTCTCCTGGTGCTCGACGAGGACCAGCGTATCACCGCCGCCAGCCGCTCATTCTACCAAACCTTCAAGCTCGCCGGTCAGGATCTCCGCGGCCAGGTGCTGTTCGATATCGACGGCGGCCAGTGGAATATTCCGGAGCTGCGCGAGCTCTTGCAAACGATCGCGAAGGATCAAGAAACGATCGAGGGCTACGAAGTCGACCGCGAATTTCCCGTGATCGGCCGGCGCACCATGCTGCTGAACGTGCGCAAGGTGTACTACGAGAAGGGCACCCACAGCAGCGTATTGCTGGCGTTCGAGGATGTCACCGACCGGCGTGGCATTGAGCGGCAGCTTGAGGAGATGATGCGGGAAAAGGACATGTTGCTGGAAGAGATGCAGCACCGTGTCGCCAACAGTCTGCAGATCATCGCCAGCATCCTGCTCATCAAGGCGCGCACCGTTCAGTCGGAGGAGACTCGGTTACAATTGGAAGATGCGCATCAGCGCGTTCTGTCGGTCGCCGCCGTGCAAAAGCATNNTTGGCGCAATCGATGATCGGCGGTAGTCGGCCGATCACGCTCAAAGTCGTCGCCGATGCGGGGACGGTTGCTTCCCATGAAGCGGTGAGCATTGGACTGATCGTTACAGAATTGGTGATGAACGCATTGAAGCATGCGTTTCCCGGCGAAAAGCCGGACGCCGCGATCCTGGTGACGTACAAAGTCGCGGGCACTGACTGGAAGCTGACGATTTCCGATAATGGGGTCGGCAAGCCGGATCTGAGCGCAAGTCAGAAGAAGGGCGGGCTGGGCACCAGTCTGGTCCAGTCGCTGGCCAAGCAGCTTGATGCTCAGGTGGATATCGCAAGCGATTCCCACGGCACGGCGGTATCTATTACGCACGCGACGTTTAAATCCGCGCCGGCCGCGGCGAGGACGCAATGATGCGCTTCCCATGGCAGTCGCAACCGCGCCAGGCCACGAACATGGCGATCAATTTTCCGAATGAAAGCCGCAGCTACGATGCGACCCGGCACGCGGTCCGCTTCTGGGGTTATGACCGCTCCATGGAAAATTCGTTCTTTGTGAGCGCGGATGCGCTCAGGCAGATGCAACCGAATTTGCAACTCGATGCGGTAAGCCTGCTGCGTGCCTTCGATATCAACCGCGGCCGCATCTACGCGATCGCCGCGAAAGTCTATGCTCGGGGCCGCAGAGGCTCCTACGATCTCAATGTCGCCGACGTTTGACCGCGCAAGCTTGCGCCTGAATATCACTCACGAAGGAATTGTCTATGAGCACTAAAGCAAAGAAGCCTGCAAATCTGCTGGCGAATGCGATGCCGACTGACGGCTACGTCCTGTCGGTCGATGGCAAATTGAAAACGCGATATGAAACCGCGAAGGAAGCCATGACCGCCGCCGCCAAGCTCAAGGAAACTTATCCGGTGATTCAGGTCACCGTTTATGACGCGGCGGAGCGAAAATATTCGCCGCTAGAGCCGCTGGATGCGAAGTTAGCGGATTGATTTGCCTCTCAGCGAAGGGCGATGACCCGAACGGTCCGCGCTTCGCTCTCGGGATTTCTGAAATCGAACTGACAACGCTGCTCGAAGTTGGGCCAGGCGTGCTGCGAGCATGCCGCTCCCTTCACGTGCAGGGGAAGGCGATCGCCCGTCGCGGACACTTGCGGCAGCGGACGCGTGTCGACGGACACGTTTGCCTTCGGCGCCGCGGATGTGGCGAAAACGAAAAGCCCGGCGATGGTGGCAGCGACGGCCATCCGGATGATCGGTTTGAACATTCTGTTCCCCTGGACATCTCGAGCGTGCATGGCCAAGTAACGCTCGATAAGATAGAGCGTTCCACCTTCGTCAAAGTAAATACTGAATAATCGCCTGATAATTTCTTTTGCCGCAAAAGTATTACGTCGATAAATATTGGCTAACATTCATGGAACAATTACTTCACGACACATGTTTACTGTGTGGACTGAGGCAAAACGTCATGAAAAGCCATTTATTCTTGAGCAAATCCGGCTACTGAACGCAGATGTGATCGATCTGTACAGTCGCGTCGACGTCGGCACGAAAATCATCGTGCTCCCCAATCGCGCCGCCGTTGCAGCGATCGCCGCCGGTTTGCTCTGACCCAGCGGATACTCACGTCAATCGAGTTTAACCAAGGAGATTGCCGTGCGCTCTGTGATCAAGACTGGAATGTTCGTGCTGATGCTGGCGGCCATGCCGATCGCGGCCCAGGCCGGAACGCTGGAAGGCGTCGCCATTCGTGCCGGCACCGGCGCCGGCATTGCCGGGCCTCCCGGCGCGGTCGTCGGCGGCGTCATCGGCGGCGTGGTTGGTGGCCCGAACGTCGTAGGGCACCGCCATCGCCATTGCTGGATCAATGACAATGGATATCGTCACTGTTCATGGCGCTAAGCGCTCAATAAGCGTACCGTGCTGCGACCCCAGAGCGGCCGCTCGCCGCTCCGGGCTTTCTCGATTGAACTGACATCGGAGATAACACCATGTCGCTCGGGCTCATTCTCGTCATCCTCCTTATCATCTTCTTGCTAGGCGGCTTCAGTGGCCGCTTTGGCGGCTATGGCTACGGTTACGGCCACGGCGGCGTCGGCATCATCGGTATCATTCTGATTATCGTTGTCGTGCTGATGTTGCTCGGGCGGATTTGATCCGACCAAAGATCACGGCGGCGGCTGGGTCAGCATTCGCTCGCTCGCGCGGCCGCGGAAGTCGTAGACGGTGGCGTAGACGACGCCCTCGCGCTCGATGGTGGCCATGATCGGCGCCTGCAAGTGCCGGCAATAGAACGTGCCGAGCGCCATGGCGAAGTCGGCCTTTTTCTGGTCGAAGGTGGTTTCGAATTGCGGCCCTAGCTCGACCTCTGCCGCTGGCTGTGGACCGCAGATTGCCACCACCCAGCGCCGGCCTTGTGGCGGCTGCTCGCTGGCGGCGGCGAGCCGCGCGCGCAATTCCTCGGCCGCCTGTTTGAAGGCGAGGCCCCAATAATCGAGCATGTATTCGTGCTGCGCCACCCGCACGCCGCCGGCGAGCACGTTGAAATAGGTGTATTCGTAAGGATGCAGCCACGCCATCCCGCTCACCGGCAAGGCGAGGGCGGCGATGAACACGGTGACCAGCGCGCCAAGCGCTGCTTTGCCATGCCGGCATGCGCTCTCGGTGAGCCAGGCCATGGCGAGCCCGCCGAGTGCCGCGAACGGCGGCACCACGAAGATGAAATGGCGTAAGCCATTATAAAGCGCCGGCCGCACCATTATGGCCAAGGCGACCGGCAAGATCGCGGCGAGCGCCACGGCGATCAGGCTGGCGCGGCGGTTGACGCTCACACCGCGGCGCGCGGCGGCGACGAAGGCGCCGACCGTTCCGATCAGCCCGAGCGCCAGCATGATTTCGGGCAACTTGAGCATGAACAAATGCGGCAGGTAGCTCGCCGGCATGTCGGGGACATCGATCAGCTGGCCTTCGTACAATTCCTGCCACGGCTTTTCGAAGAAGGTGTCGAAATACTCCGCCGCGTGCAGCGGATTGAGCGGCGAGAGCACCGACCACGGCCATAACAGGCCCATGATTAGATAGCCGAGCCCCAAAGCCGGCAGCATGGTCCAAAAGAATTGTCCGCATCGTTGCGCCGCCGGTTTCCAACCGCCGGCGCGGCCTTCCGCGATCAGCACGAACAGCAGCGCGGAGAGCCCGATCGGCGCGGCGACCCCGGCCAGCACGCGCGAGCCGAACGCCAGTCCCAGGCCGACGCCGGCCAGCGCGACCGTGCGCGCGTTCGGCTGCGGATATTCGTCGAAGGCGCGCACCACGCCGAGCAGCAGCACCGCCATGGCGGTGGCGAAGGGCGCGTCCTTCGCGTTCATGAACATATGGCCGTAATAGAGCGGGCAGGTCGCGAGCAGGATGAGCGCGATCAGGCCGGCGGGCGGCCCACCGATGCGGCGGCCGATGCGCCAGGTGACGAACAGCCCGACGATGCCGATGGCGGCCCCGACCAGCCGCCGCGTCTCGAACAATCCGAACGGCAGCACTTTGGCGGCGAGCGCCGCCGCCATGTCGAAGCCGCCGCCGTATTTGTAGAGATTGACGAAGGAGAGCGCGCGCGTGTCGGCGAAGCCCGAGTCGTAAAGCTTGAGTAGCAGGTCGCCATATTGCGAGTGGGTATAGTCATCCCAGCCGAGGCCGTAGTCGCGGAAGGTTATCCCCGCGATGACGGCGACCGCCGCGAGGATTAGGACCGCGATGCGATCGGCGCAGACCATTACCGATCGCATGCAGAACATGTCCGCTCAGAAGATCGAGACGAAGACTGAGTTCTTCGCCGAGTGTCTATTGTTTGCGCGCGACGTTTACTTGCTCGCGGCCACGAACAACTCTTCCACGTAGTCCCAATTCACCAGGTGATCGAGGTACGCCTTGAGATAATCCGGCCGCCGGTTGCGGTAGTCGATGTAGTAGGAATGCTCCCACACATCGCAGCCCAGAACCGGAATAGCCCCGTGGACCAGCGGGTTTTCGCCGTTCGGCGTCTTGGTGATGGCGAGTTTTCCGTCTTTCACGGTGATCCAGCACCAGCCGGATCCGAATTGCGTCACGCCGGCAGCTGCGAAATCTTCCTTCATCTTGGCGACGCCGCCGAGATCTGAATCGATTTTCGCCTTGAGTTTGCTGGAAATTTTGTCGCCGCCGCCATTCGGCTTCATCCATTTCCAGAAATGCATGTGGTTGTAGTGTTGGCCGGCATTGTTGAAGAGGCCGGCGTTCTTGCCGAACGAGCCTTTGACGATCTCCTCAAGCGATTTGCCCTCAAGCCCGCTGCCGGCCAGCAGCTTGTTGCCGTTGTCGACATAGGCCTTGTGGTGCTTGTCGTGGTGATATTCGAGCGTCTCGCGTGACATGTGGGGCGCCAGCGCGTCATAGGCATAGGGCAACTCGGGCAGCGTGAACGACATCAGATCCTCCTCGATCCACAAACGATGATTGGGAAAAAAGCCGGTCTCATAATGAAACCGGGAAGTCCCGGGCGAGTTCCTCGATTAAGTTAATTAGGCTCTGGCGGCGGCCGGGGCAACGCCTTGGCGGCGGTGCGCCGCAGGCACTCAATCGGCTGTAGCGGGCTAAGGTCCTGGAAATGCTCTGAAATGGCCCCCAGTGACGATCGACCGGGGCGGCACAACATTAATCAAGTTTGAGGGCATTCGCGACTACATTAACATTAATAGTTGCCGTGGGTGCCGCGAACGGCCAAAATTCGCCGCTTCTGGAAGGTCTTACCGGATGCTGGCGTTGCTGGTTCACAAGAGGTCCTAACGGGTTATGTCAGTCCTGTTGTTCGTTGTCGGCGCCATTGCCGTCATGGTGGGCGTCGGGATGGTCGGATACGGCATTCCGATCAATGAATTCAGCTTCGGCAACACGCTCATCGTCGCAGGGACCACGGCCGTGGTCGGCGGCCTCATCGTCATCGCCATCAGCGCCGCGGTCAGCAAATTGCAGCGGATCGCCGAGACGCTGGCGACGCGCACGCCGGTGCGGTCCAGCAGCCCAATCGAAATGTTTGAACCGCCGTCCGGCTCGCGCGCGGACCCGATGCCGGGCCAAATTCCGTTCCCGCCCAGGCCGAAATCCGAGGAGGCTGTCCGCGAAGCGCAGCCGCCCGCCGATATGGCCGTCGAAGACCACCCGGCTGCTGCCGCGGCGCCGACGCTGCGAAATCCGGATAGGCCGGCCGCCGTGGCCGAGGAATTCGAAGCCAAGGAATACGAGTACGTTTCGCTGTCGCCGCAACAACCGATGCTCGCGCCGGCGGCGGTCGATCAGGGCGAGCCGGCGCCGCCTCCGCCGGTCAGCGACGATGCTTTTCCGGTGGCCGGAATGCGCCCGCAGCCGGCCGTCGATGCGCCTTGGCGTTCTTCGCCGCCGCCGCCGCTGGAGCGCCAGTCCGAGACAAGCTATTTCGATGCCTTGTGGCCGGCGGAATCCAGGCCGGCGAAAAGCCCGGTCATTGGCGAGGCCAAGCCCGAGCCCGAGCCGAAGCGGGATCTGGCGCAGGCCCCTGCGCCCGAAGCGCAAAGCGAACCGGTCGCGATCCTGAAATCCGGCGTCGTCGACGGCATGGCCTACACGCTCTATGTCGACGGTTCGATCGAAGCCGAACTGCCGCAAGGCACGCTGCATTTTGCCTCGATCAATGAGCTGCGCGATCATCTCGCGAAGAGCTCGTAGAATCAAACGGATAGACGGACATCGCCGTCGTCCGCCGCGTTCGGTTTATTTTTGGGCAGTGCACCGCAAAGAAGTCCCAAGTCTAATCGAGTTTTTGACGATCTTCTTCTTGCGGCGACTGAAATTCGTCAGTAGAATTCAAAAAAATAGCCACAGAGCTTCGATATTCTTGCGCAGAACAACCTTGGATCAACCAGGGAGCATGGTTTTCTTCTGATTGAGCTGCGGCGCCTTGTTCTGGCACCGCGCCACAGCGGGGCAACTTCGATGACCGATACACCGGCGAGCGGCAACTACATCGAACTGACGGCGCAAATCGTCTCCGCCTATGTCAGCAACAACACAGTGCCGGCCGGCGAGATTCCCAGCCTGATCAACCAGGTGCATGCCGCGCTCGCCCGGGTGTCCGGAAAATCCGGCGACGCCCCGTCCGAGCCGCTGCGCCCGGCGGTTTCGGTGAAAAAGTCGATCACGCCGGAATACATTGTCTGCTTGGAAGACGGCAAGAAATTCAAGTCGCTCAAGCGGCATTTGCGCACGCAGTACAACATGACGCCCGAGCAGTACCGGGAAAAATGGGCGCTCGGCGCCGACTATCCGATGGTCGCGCCCAGTTACGCGGCCGCGCGCTCGCAACTGGCCAAGCAAATGGGTTTAGGCCAGCAGCGCCGCCGCCGCGCCAAATAAAGACATCAAGTAACCGGTACCGCATTCGCGCAGGTTTGCCGCCGCGGCGGTTTTGTTTTGCACCATTAGGGTCTGTACCCAGATAAA
>PKXB01000161.1 GCA_003133345.1 Hyphomicrobiales bacterium
CAGGCCACCGGCGAGGACTTAGAGGCCAAGCAGAAGGCCGAGGGCGGCGCGCCGCAGCAGGCGGCGGGCGCGGAGTAAGTCTCTCAGCAAACCAGTGTGAAAAGGGCGGCCCTCGCGGCCGCCCTTTTTTATTTTGTCANNAGCCGCCGCTGACGATACGGTAAAAATGCCGGCGCACCAGCGCGCGCACAAAGCCTTGGTCCGCCGGAGGCTGGCGTGGCTCCGGCGGCCGATAAAACGGATCGCTCATGTACGGCTTCGATTCCCGGATGCTGTCCGCGTCGACGGTCGAACTTGCATCTTGCCACCTATCATATCGATGATGACCTGTCCCAGCGCCTCGAAGTCTCGTCTGCGCGGCGAGGTGCGCCGCCAAGCGAGCCCAATGTTGCGGCCGGGCTCGGGCGCGCTGAAACGCAAAAGCTTCACCCGTTTGTCGCGTCCCTCGGCATCGGCCGCGACCTCCGGCAGCAGCGTCACACCGTAGCCGTTCGCCACCATCTGCATCACGGTGGCAAGCGAAGTGGCCCCTAAGCCCGCAGGCGCATCGCGACTTGACGCGGCGAGTTTTGGCGCCGCGCAGAAAGCCAGCGCCTGATCGCGCAGGCAATGGCCCTCCTCCAGCAGGATGAGCCGGTGCTGGTCGACATCCTCGACACCGACGCGGGAGCGCGCGGACAACACATCCGCCGCCGGCACCGCCAGCAGGAATGCATCATCGAACAACGCAAGCGTCTCCATGTCGGCGCCATCGGCCGGCAGCGCCAGCATCACGGCGTCAAGCTCACCGCGGGTCAGTTCGTCGAGCAGCAGTTTGGTCTGCGTCTCGCGCACTTCCAGCCGCAATTGCGGATATTTCGCCTGCAGATGCGGCAGCACACGCGGCAAAATGTAAGGCGCCAGCGTCGGGATGATGCCGAGCGCTAACCGCCCGCTGAGCACATCGCGGTGGCGGGCGAAATCGACCAGGTCGCGGGTGGCGGTGAGGATTTGCTCGGCGCGCTGCGCCACGTCCAAGCCGGTGTCGGTTAGCGCGATCTCGCCTGGCCGCCGCTCCACCAGCTCGGCGCCGATCTCGCGCTCGAGCTCACGCACCTGCATGGACAGCGCCGGCTGGGTCACCGCGCAGTCCGCCGCCGCCCGCCCGAAATGCCGATGGCGCGCGAGCGAAGTGAGATAGCGCAACTGCCGCAACGTGATCATATCGATAAGTTAAACTTATCGATGACGCGAGGCAATACGATTAGACCTGATCGAATGTAGTTCGTACAAGCGCCGCAAGTGCTTGCTACAGGCGCATCCGATAACGGAGGAACGAGCCATGGCTGACAATCCCACATCGACCACCAGCGCGGGCAAGTGCCCCGTCATGCACAAGTCCAACCGGGACTGGTGGCCGAACCAGTTGAACCTGAGCATCCTTCATCAGAACTCTTCCTTGTCCAATCCCACGGGCGAGGCGTTCGACTACGCGGAGGAGTTCAAGAAGCTCGACTACGAGGCGCTGAAGAATGACCTGCGCAAGCTGATGACCGACTCGCAGGTTTGGTGGCCGGCCGACTTCGGCCACTACGGTCCGCAGTTCATCCGCATGTCTTGGCACGCCGCCGGCACCTACCGCCTGAGCGATGGCCGTGGCGGCGGCGGTCGCGGCCAGCAGCGTTTCGCTCCGCTCAACAGCTGGCCGGACAACGTGAACATCGACAAGTCGCGCCGCCTGCTGTGGCCGATCAAGCAGAAGTACGGGCAGAAGATTTCCTGGGCGGACCTGCTGATCCTCACCGGCAACGTGGCGCTGGAGACCATGGGCTTTCGCACTTTCGGCTTTGCCGCCGGCCGAGAAGACACCTGGGAGCCCGATCAGGACGTGAACTGGGGTTCCGAGACCACCTGGAAGGCCCACCGGCCCCTTGAGAACTTCGAAAATCCGCTCAGCGCCACCGAGATGGGCCTGATCTACGTCAANNACCGTCGCGCTCATCGCCGGCGGACACACCTTCGGCAAGACCCACGGCGCCGCGCCCGAGTCCCACAAGGGGCCAGAGCCAGAAGCTGCCGACCTGGAAGCGCAGGGCCTGGGCTGGATCAGCAATTACGGCACTGGGCACGGCGGAGACGCCATCGGCAGCGGCCTCGAAGTCACCTGGACGCAGACGCCGGCGCAGTGGAGCAACCACTTCTTCGAGAATCTGTTCAAGTACGAATGGGTGCAGACCCGCAGTCCTGCCGGCGCCATCCAGTGGGAGGCCAAGGACGCCGAGGAAATCATCCCCGACGCGTACAATCCGTCGAAGAAGCGCAAGCCGACCATGCTGACCACCGATCTGTCGCTGCGCCTCGACCCGGTCTACGAGAGAATCTCGCGCCGCTTCCTAGAGAACCCGCAGGCTTTCGCTGAGACCTTCGCCCGCGCCTGGTTCAAGCTGACCCATCGCGACATGGGCCCGCGCTCGCGCTATTTGGGCCCGGAAGTGCCGAAGGAAGAACTGATCTGGCAGGATCCGGTGCCCGCCGTCGATCATCCGTTGATCGACGACGCAGACGCCGCCGCACTCAAGGCCAAGGTACTGGCCACGGGTCTGACCGTGTCCGAACTGGTCAGCACCGCCTGGGCCTCGGCCTCCACCTTCCGTGGCGGCGACAAGCGCGGTGGCGCCAACGGCGCGCGCATTCGCCTTAGCCCCCAGAAGGATTGGGACGTCAACCAGCCGGCTCAGCTGAAGACGGTCCTCGAGAGGCTCGAAGCGATCCGGAAGGAGTTCGGCAAGAAAGTTTCGCTTGCTGACCTGATCGTTCTCGGCGGCTGCGCGGCGATCGAGAAAGCCGCGAAGGCGGCCGGGCACGATGTGAAGGTGCCATTCACGCCGGGCTGTATGGACGCGTCGCAGGAGCAAACCGACGTCGAATCCTTTGCGCCGCTCGAACCGGCCGCTGACGGTTTCCGCAACTATCTCCGTGGCAAGCAGCGCCTTTCGGCTGAGGAGCTGTTGGTGGATCGGGCGCAATTGCTGACGCTGACNNAGCACGCAATGGCAGGCGTCTGCTGGGTCCGAAGGCGTGTTCGAAGGGCGCGACCGCACGACGAACGAACTCAAGTGGACCGGCACGCGTGTCGACCTGATCTTCGGTTCGCACTCGCAGCTGCGGGCGCTGGCGGAAGTCTATGCGTGCGCGGACTCGAAGGAGAAGTTTGTGAAAGACTTCGTGGCGGCGTGGACCAAGGTGATGAAACTGGACCGCTTCGACCTCGCCTGATCTCTGCTGAACGGTCTTCCTTCGAGGGCTTCTAGAGCGCAGCCGCGACCAAATATTTGGTGATCAGAACCTGGTCGAGGCGACGCAAGATGCCGCAGGCGCAAGCGGCGGAGTAGACGCCACACCGCAAGCGCCAAATCAAACGGCCGGGGATGTCCCCGGCCGTTTTTTTCGTCCGATGACAAGAACCGCTTACTGCCCGCCGTCGGTATCCACCGCTCCATGCGCTTCCTTGAGCGCCTCCGGCTGCGGCATGGCGATGACATTGTAACCGCAATCGACGAAGTGCACTTCGCCGGTCACGCCGGTCGACAAATCCGACAGCAGGTACAATCCAGCGCCGCCCAGTTCATCCAGCGTCACACCGCGGCCGAGCGGAGAATATTTCTGCTGGAACGCAAACATGTAGCGCGCCTCGGTGATGCCGGCGCCAGCCAGCGTGCGGATCGGCCCGGCCGAGATGGCGTTGACGCGGATCTTCTGCGGCCCGAAGTCCACCGCCAGATAGCGCACGGAAGCTTCCAGCCCGGCCTTGGCCACGCCCATCACGTTGTAGTTCGGCATCGCGCGTTCGCCGCCGTTATAGGTCAGCGTCACCATCGAGCCGCCGTTTGGCATCAGCGCGGCCGCGCGTTTGGCGGCTTCCGTGAAGGCGTAGCAGGAGATCACCATGGTGCGGATGAAATTCTCGCGCGTCGTATCGGCGTAGCGGCCCTTGAGCTCGCTCTTGTCGGAGAAAGCGACGGCGTGCACGAGGAAATCCAGCGTGCCCCATTGCTTCTTGATTTCGTCGAACACCGCGTCGACCGAGGCGATATCCTCGACGTCGCACGGCATCAGGAAGGATGAGCCAACAGATTGCGCGAGCGGCTTGACCCGCTTGGCCAGCGCATCACCCTGATAGGTGAAAGCGAGCTTGGCGCCATGGTCATGAAGCATCTTGGCGATGCCCCAGGCGATCGAATGGTCGTTGGCGACCCCCATCACCAGCCCGCGTTTCCCGTCCATCAATCCCGGCATTTTACTATTCCTACCTCAGCCTCATTCCGGGGCGCGAGCGGAGCGAGCGAACCCGGAATCCAGATGCTAGTGCCGGCTCTGGATTCCGGGTCCGGCGCTGCGCGCCGTCCCGGAATGACAGGAAAAACTATGCTTCCAATCGCTTGAACGCCACCGAGGCATTGGTGCCGCCGAAGCCGAACGAGTTCGACAGCACGGCGCCGAGCGTCACGTTGTCCTTGCGTTCGCGCGCGATCGGCATGTCGGCGAAGGCGGGATCGAGGTTCTCGATATTGGCGCTCTCGCAGATGAAGCCGTTTTGCATCATCAGCAGCGAATAGATCGCCTCCTGTGCGCCGGCGGCGCCGAGCGAGTGACCGGTGAGCGACTTGGTGGCGGAAATCGGCGGGCACTTGGACCCGAACACTTCGCGGATCGCCTCGATCTCCTTAAGATCGCCGATCGGCGTCGCGGTGGCGTGCGGATTAATGTAGTCGATCGGCGCCTTCACGGTTTCCAACGCCATCTTCATGCAGCGCGCCGCGCCCTCGCCCGAGGGCGCCACCATGTCGTAGCCGTCGGAGGTCGCGCCATAGCCGGCGACCTCGGCATAGATCTTGGCGCCGCGCGCCTTGGCGTGTTCGAGCTCTTCCAGCACCAGCACGCCGGCGCCGCCGGCGATGACGAAGCCGTCGCGGTCCTTGTCATAGGCGCGCGAGGCCTTCTGCGGCGTGGCGTTGTATTTGGACGACATGGCGCCCATGGCGTCGAACAGGTTCGACATGGTCCAGCTCAGCTCTTCCGAGCCGCCGGCGAACACCATGTCCTGCTTGCCCCACTGGATCA
>PKXB01000118.1 GCA_003133345.1 Hyphomicrobiales bacterium
AGGCCTCCCGGTGCCGCGGTTATGCGAGGCCTCAAATCCGATGTCTCATTCTCCTAAAGCTGGTGGGAAGAAGAAGCCGCGCAACATCTTTTTTCGTCTGTTAGGGCCGGGCCTTGTCACTGGCGCAGCGGACGATGACCCGTCCGGAATTGCCACCTACTCACAAGCTGGAGCTCAGTTTGGGTACGGTCTTTTGTGGGCCGTTTTCCTCACAACTCCATTCATGATCACAATTCAGCTTGTAAGCGCGCAGATCGGCAGGGTGACTGGCAAGGGACTAGCAGCGAACTTTTCTCAATTTGCCCCGCGTTGGTTAGTGATACTCATTGTATCGCTTCTCGTCTCGGCAAATACCTTCAATATTGCTGCTGATATAGGGGCGATGGGCGAGGCCCTGTCACTCGTCATTGGGGGACTAACGCATGAGCACGCTCTGATCTTCGCCGCCGGCTCAGTGTTACTTCAAGTGTTCGTTCCCTATCGTCGATACGCCCCCGTATTAAAGTTTCTTACCTTGACTTTGTTCGTGTATGTCGCAACCGCTTTCACGGTAAAAATACCTTGGAGCGTCGCGCTGCTCTCTGCTGTGTGGCCAAAACCGACATTCAATTTGGATTATTTTCTGATGGTTGTTGCTGTCCTTGGCACGACCATCAGTCCCTATTTGTTTTTCTGGCAGGCTTCCCAAGAAGTGGAAGAAATGAGCCAGAGCAAACACCGCAGACCCCGCCGGCCTTTGAAGGAGCTTCGTCGTGGGGGCCATCCCGAAATTGATCGAATTGCTGTCGATACTACAGTTGGAATGATTTTTTCCAACGCGATTGCATTTTTTATAATCCTGACGACTGCTGCGGTTTTGAACGCCGGCGGCGTCACCAATATTCAGACGGCGGCACAAGCTGCGGCAGCCCTGCGGCCTTTGGCGGGCGAATTTGCGTTCCTGTTGTTTGCACTGGGTATCATCGGCACTGGCCTACTTGCTATTCCGGTGCTCGCTAGTTCTGCTGCGTATGGCGTGGCGGAAGCGTTCGGATGGCCAGCGACGTTGGAAGCAAAGGCTCCGGATGCCGTTGGTTTTTATGGAATTATCGCAGCTGCAACGATCATTGGATTTGGACTCGGATTCACGAGCATCGACCCAATCAAAATGCTGATTTGGAGTGCGGTATTGAATGGCATTGTTGCAGTACCGATTATGGCCGTAATGATGGTTATCGTTTCAAAGAAAAGCTTGATGGGACGTTTCAAAGCTAAGCCGTGGCTCCTCGGATTTTGTTGGGGAGGAACAGCACTGATGGCCGTCGCGGTGATTGCGCTCATTTGGTCGTCGCTCTCATGAGCGCTGTTTTGAATTAGTGAGAATGTGCGCTGTGGATTGCCCGAAAACGGACATTAGGCGGTGCATCAACCAACATCCCCCGCCGTTTCCGGGGTTGAGTTGGAAGTAGAAAGCCTTGCCCCCCGAAAACGCACGCGGCCCCCGGCTGGGGAGCTGCCGGAGGCCGCGTCGTTGACGCCGTCTGCGCTCGCGCGATGCGAAAAACGGCGCGGGAGCCCACTTAAGCTACGTAAGCGACTCTACTGACTAGAACGGCAGCACCACGTCGAGCACCTGCTGGCCGTAACGCGGCTGTTGCACATCGGTGATCTGGCCGCGCCCGCCATAGGCGATGCGCGCCTGCGCGATCTTGCTGGAGTCGATGGTGTTGTCGCTCTCGATGTCCTCCGGCCGCACCACGCCGGCGACGATCAGTTCGCGGATCTCGAAATTGACCCGGATCTCCTGGCGGCCCTCGATCACCAGATTGCCGTTCGGCAGCACCTGGGTCACCACGCCGGCGACGTTGGTCGACAGCGCCTCCTGGCGGTTGACCGAGCCCTTGCCGTCGCTCGAAGCGGTGGAATCGGCGGTGAAGATGCGCGTCGGCAACGCGGAATTGAGCACCGGCAGTTTCTGCTTGCCGAAAAAGTTGGTGACGCCGGAATCTTCCGTATTGGCGCGGCTGCGCAGGGTCTCGTTGGCGATATTGGCCTTGTCGGTGATATTGACCTTGACGGTGAGAATATCGCCGACCTGGTGCGCGCGCTGGTCCTTGAAGAAGGCGCGCGAGCCGTTGCGCCACAGCGAATTGGGATTGTAGGAGGCCGGCTGCGCCGCCGGCATCGGCATCTGCACCGGCTTGTAGCCCGGCCGCGCGGTCGGATTGTCGACCGAGGCCAGCGGCGGCGGCTGGCCGATATTCTTGACCCGGTCGATCGCCGCGCAGCTCGAGAGCAGCGCGGTTGCGATCGCGGCCAGGACCGCGTGACGCGTCACGGTGTGGACTTTCATCGACATCACTTTCACAAATGGCGCGACGGCGCCGTTTCGTTTTGGCATTGACCAGCAACTCGACTTTACATTGACGCTTCAGATTTCTGCCTCACCGGCTGGGCGGCAGATTGGCCGCCAGCCGCGGCGAGCCGGTGCTGATGATGACGCGGCCGGGACCGACCACCACGCCTTGCACCGTGCGCTTGGATTGTTCGTTGAGCACAGAGATCACGTCGCCTTCGGCGCCGCCTTCGGCGGCCTTGCCGCGCACCGTGAGCGTGATGCCCGGCACTTCGTAGACCAGCGTCACCGTCTCGTTGCGCTGCACCAGCTCCGGCTTCATCAGGTCGGCGACGCGCAGCGGCCGGCCCGGCTGCATCGGCGCGCGGGCGGCGAGCCCGACCGCCTGCTCGGCCTTGCCGACGAGATCGCGGCCGATCTCGGCGCGCGGGCGCCGCTCGATCAGCACGTCGGTGCTCTTGATGACCTCGCCGCGCTCGAGCGGCCGGATCAAGGTCACCACTTCCGCCGTCGCGGCCGCGCGGCCGGACAACTGCAGCGTGCCGCGGGTGGTGGCGCCGGTCGGCATATCGAGCGTGACGTCGAAGCGGCCGCTGCGGCTGTCGTAATTGAGGTAGGCGACGCGCGGCTCGCCCTTGGTGGTCGATTCCACCTGGATGGTGCGCAGCTCGCGGTCGAAATTCACCACGATGTCCTGGCGCGGGCCGAGCGCGTATTGCGCCGACAGCGCCTGCGCGACGCGCTCCTCGATGTCCTTGGCCGGGATCACGCGGCTCGCCCGCGTCACCACCACTTCGCTGAGGTCACCGGTATCTAACCCGATCAGCGCATGGTTGCGCACCGCCTCGATCACGGCCTCGGCCGACACCGTTCCGGTGGAGCCGAGATCGGGCGCGCGGAAGATCGGCACCTTGGCGACGATGCCGGCGTGCTCGACCAGATCGCCGATGCGCACGATGTTGCCGGTGACGGTGGCTTCCGGCTTGAGCTTCGGGCGTTCTTGATCGGGCGCGGCGGTGGCGGCGGCGCCGAGCGCGAGTAGGGCGGTGGCTGCGACGATGAGCTTGCGGATCATGGCGGTGCCTCAGCGCATCAGGCTGGAGGTTGATTGCAGCATCTGGTCGGCGGCGGTGATCACCTTGCCGTTCATCTCGTAGGCGCGCTGGGCGGCGATCAGGTTGGTGATTTCGGTGACCGAATCGACGTTGGACTGTTCCAGGCTGGCTTGCTGCAGGTCGCCGGCGCCGTCGGTATTGGGGATGCCGTCCTGCGGCGTGCCCGAGGCCGGCGTTTCGGTGTACATGTTGTCGCCCACCGGCAACAGACCGGCCTGGTTGATGAAGCGGGTCAGCGTGATCTGTCCCAGGACCGTCGGCGTCGAGCCGCCCTGCGGGACGATGGAAACCTGGCCTTGCGCGTTGATGGTCAGTCCGCTGGCGTTCGGCGGGATCGTGATGGCGGGCATCACCACATTGCCCTGCGCGGTGACGATGCGGCCGGTGGCATCCATCTGGAATGAGCCGTCGCGCGTATACGCGTAGGTGCCGTCCGGCAGCTGAATCTTGAAGAAGCCGTCGCCGCGGATCGCCACGTCGAGTGTGCCGCCGGTTTGCGACAGGGTGCCCTGCGTCATCAGTCGCGGCGTGCCGACGGATTTGACGCCGGAGCCGAGATCGATGCCGACCGGAAGGATATTGCCCTGCGCCGAGGTTTGCGTGCCGATCCGGCTGACGTGATCGTACAGCAGATCCTGGAATTCGGCGCGCTGGCGCTTGTAGCCGGTAGTGGTCATGTTGGCGAGATTGTTGGCGATGACCTGGACATTGAGCTCCATCGCCATCATGCCGGTCGATGCTGTGCTGAGCGCGCGCATGGATTCAACTCCCCTTCAACGTCAAGCTGGAACTTCGGCGAGCTTGTCGATCGCCGACTGGCTGAGATCGCTCTGCTGCTGCAATATGGTGGCGATCTGGGTGTAGCTGCGGGTGATTTCGATCATGCGCGACATCTCGACCACGCCGCGCACGTTCGATTTCTCGACGGCACCTTGCACCACGCCGGCCGTCGTCGCGGGTTGCGGCTGTACGCCGGCCGTCGCATTGAAAGTGCTGCTGCCGTCTTTCTGCAACTGCTGCGGATTGGCGAACGTGACCAGCCGAAGCTTGCCGCGCGCCGAATCGACTTTCGAGTTGCCTTCGCGCACGCTGATCGTGCCGTCGCGGCTGATCGACACTTGCCGGTCGGTCGGCTGCAGCGAGATCGGGCCGCCATCGCCGAGCACCGGATTGCCGTCGCTGGTGACGAGTTGGCCCGTCGGATTGATCTGCATCGAGCCGTTGCGGGTGTAGCGTTCGCCGCGCGGCGTCTGCACCACCAGAAAGGCATTGCCGTCCACGGCGACATCGAGTGAATTGCCGGTGCGCTCGATCGGCCCTTGGCTCATATCGTGCCAGACGCCGCGGTCTTGCACGAAGCTCACGCGGCTGCCGGTCTGGTCTGCCCGCGCGCCGGTGGAAAGATATTCCTCGAATATTGAACCGTCGGCCTTGTAGCCGGTGGTGTTGAGGTTCGCGATGTTGTTGGCGACCACGTCCATTTCGCGCGCGAGCGCGACTTGGCGCGACAGTCCGACGAGACCCGCATTCTGCATCGGCATTCTCCCCTGCTCATCCAGCCAAGTCATGCCCTCCCGAGGCCTGCCTTGCCGAAAGCGCGCGCCAAGCTCTCCCAAGCCGGCGGCTGGTGAAGTCTTTGCAGCCGCCGTGCCAAGTCATAAAACCTAGAAAAATCAGTTTGTTAGTAGAAAACTGCGAGGTTGCCGGCGGGGCAAAAACAGCCGTTTTGGCGGCGCTACCCGGCAAAAGATTCCGGCCGCGGGGACCCCAGAAAGCATCTGTTAACCATACCGACCTACCTTCGATCGTCAGGGGAGCGCGGGGGGTCGCGCATCCGCGGTGTCTCGCTCGGGATACCGCTATTCAGCCCCGTATGTTGCGATCGGGGTCACCATGGCTGCCAAGGCGAAACAAGCGGAAGCTGAAGTCGAGGACGAGCCGGAAGACGGCGAAGAGCAGGCACCGGCAAAGTCGAAGTTCAAACTGCCGTCGCTCAAACTGCCATCACTCAAGATGATGATCATCGCGGCGGCCGCATTGCTGGTGGTCGGCGGCGGCGGGGGTGCGGCTTACTTCTACTTTTTCAGCGGTCCCAGCCACGAAAAGCCGGTGCAAGTGACGGCCAAGCCCGCGATCTTCGTCGATCTGCCCGAGGTGCTGGTCAATCTGTCGAATGCCGCCAGCGAGCGCACGCAATATCTCAAAGTGAAGATCGTGCTCGAATTGCCCAATCCCGAAGTGGTGACCCAGATCCAGCCGCTGATGCCGCGGGTGATGGACACCTTCCAAACCTATTTGCGCGAATTGCGGCCGACCGATCTCGACGGCTCCGCGGGCCTCTACCGGCTCAAGGAGGAATTGACCCGCCGGGTCAATGCCGCGGTCGAGCCCAACCGCGTCACAGCCGTACTGTTCAAGGAAATCGTCATCCAGTGACGATCTAACCAATGGCGCCCAAAGACGAGATCAATCAAGACGCGCTGGCCGCCGAATGGGGCGTGGCGCTGGAACAGGAGTCCGCCGTACCCGCGGCGCCCTCCGGACCCCTTGCGACGCCCGGCACCGAGGAAGCCGCCGCGCAGTGGGCGGCGATGGCCGACGACGGCAGCAACGGATTCCAAGGCGGCAAGGGCGGCGCCGAGCGCATCCTCAATCAGGATGAAATCGACAGCATGCTCGGCTTCAGCCTGACCGACGTCTCGCTGAACGACAATTCCGGCATCCGCGCCATCATCGACTCGGCGATGGTGTCGTACGAGCGCCTGCCGATGCTGGAGATCATCTTCGACCGCCTGGTGCGGTTAATGACGACTTCGCTGCGCAACTTCACCTCCGACAACGTCGAAGTTTCGCTCGACCGCATCACCTCGGTGCGCTTCGGCGACTATCTCAATTCGATCCCGTTGCCGGCGATCCTGGCCGTGTTCAAGGCCGAGGAATGGGACAATTTCGGCCTCGCCACCGTTAGTTCCAGCCTGATCTATTCGATCATCGACGTCCTGCTCGGCGGCCGGCGCGGGGAGAGCTCGGTGCGCGTGGAAGGGCGGCCCTACACCACCATCGAGACCAACCTGGTCAAGCGCATGATCGAGGTGATCCTGGCGGACGCGGAACTCGCCTTCAAGCCGCTCTCGCCGGTCAAGTTCAACATCGACCGGATCGAGAGCAACCCGCGTTTTGCCGCCATCTCGCGGCCGGCCAATGCGGCGATCCTGGTGCGGCTGCGCATCGACATGGAAGACCGCGGCGGCATTATCGAGCTGCTGCTGCCTTACGCGACCATCGAGCCGATCCGCGCCACCTTGCTCCAGATGTTCATGGGCGAGAAGTTCGGCCGCGACCCGATCTGGGAAGATCACCTCGCGACCGAAATCGGCCAGGCGCAGATCGCGGTCGATGCCGTGCTGTACGAGGCGCGGCTGCCGCTGCGCAAGATGATGAACCTCAGCGTCGGCGACACGCTCGCCCTCGAGATCAAGCCGGACGCGCTCGTCACCGTGCGCTGCGGCGACATCACCCTCACCGAAGGCCGCATGGGCAAAGTCGGCGACCGCGTCGCGGTGCGGGTCGCCAAGGCCTTGCGCAAACCACGGACCACGTTCGCCATGTTCGAGAAGGCGGACGAGCCCACCAATCGGATGGAGACGCCGTGAGCTATCATTATGGCTACTTGGTCGAGAGCATGGTCGCGATCCTGCTTCTGCTCACGATCCTGTATTGCGTGCGGCTCAACAAGCAGCTTCGTCTGCTCAAGGCCGACGAGCAGACGCTGCGCGCAACCATTTCCGAACTGATTACCGCCACTGAAATCGCCGAACGCGCGATCGCCGGCTTGAAATCGACCATGCGCGAAGGCGAGCAGAGCTTGGGTGCGCGGCTGCAACGGGCGGAGAGCCTCAGCGCCGACATCGAACGCCAGCTCAGCGCGGGCGAGGAACTGCTGGCGCGGCTCACCCGCATCGCCGGCGCCGCGCGGCCGGCCGACGAGCCGCTCGCGGTTCCCGACGCCAAGGCGGTGGCCGCCGCGGCGCAAGCCTTCACTGAGCGCGCGCGCGCGCGGCTGCGCGGGCAATCGAGCGGTCTTGCCGCATGATCCGCTATGCGCGCGATTTCCGGCTGATCCCGGTCGTGCTGCTGGCGACGATCTGCCTGTTCGCGCTCAAAGTGTCGGGTCTGGTGTTCGACGGCGGCTACACGCTGGCCGAGCGGCTGCAAGGGCTCAACAAGCCCGCCATGCAGATCACCAGCGCCGAGAGCGTGCCCGATTATCCGAAGATCGTCGTCGCCGACGAGCAAGCCGCGCCGCCCGTGTCCGCGCTGCCCGCGTCCAAGCGATCCTGGGCGCAGCAAATGTTCAACTACGGCGACAACGGCGACATCACCGGTTCGGTCGGTGGCGAAGAGAAATCGAGCGGCCCGCCGCTCAAGGCGAGCAGCAAGCCGCCGGATCCGCCCAAGCTGGAAGTCGGCAGCCTAACCGTGCCGCTGGAAGCCGGCCGCATTGCCTCGGCCGGCGAGCGCGCCATCCTCGGGCGCCTGCAAGACCGCAGCAAGGAGCTCGACATTCGCGGCCGCGAATTGGAAATGCGCGAGAGCCTGCTCAAGGCCACCGAGAAGCGGCTCGACGCCAAGGTCGCCGAGCTCAAGGACGCGGAGGCGCGCGTCAACACCGCCATGGGCAATCGCGACAAAGCCGAGGCGGCCCGCTTCAAGAGCATCGTCGCCATGTACGAGAACATGAAGTCGAAGGACGCCGCGCGCATCCTCGAACGGCTCGACATGAAGATTCTGGTCGAGGTCGCGACCGAGATCAAGCCGGCGAAGATGTCGGAAATCCTCGCGCAGATGACGCCGGAAGCGGCCGAACGGCTCACCGTCGAGCTCGCCCGCAACGCGGGCGGAAAGTCGCAGAATTCGGACCAGTTACCGAAGATCGAAGGCAAGCCGGGCGGCAATTGAGCGCATGATGGCGAACATCATGCCTAAGCAAAATGCCACGGTTAACGCGACGTTAAACGCCAAACCCTAGGCTGTCGCGACCGGCATTGTCGCCGGCTGGAACGGCTGCATGACGGCATCGTCCCTCAGCCCAATGGGGATCCGCGCGCTTGAGCGCATGCGGGGGCGGCCGCTCTGTGGCTGCGGCGCGCTGGCGATCGTTGCCATCCTGCAAACGCTGATGCTGTTCACGCCGCCGTTCGGCGGCCGCGCGTTTGCCGAAGAGCGGATCAAGGGCGAGATCAAGGTCAGCACCGAGGGCGGCTATGCGCGCCTGGTGTTCCGCTTCGAGAAGGAAGCGCCGGCCAACATCCAGATCACCTATCCGATCATGGTGGTGACGTTCAAGAAGCCGGTCGCCATCGCGGTCGATCGGCTCAATGCCGCCGCGTCCGACTATATCAGCGCCGCGCGGCTCGACCCCGACGGTATCTCGATCCGCATCGCGCTGGCGCGCAAAATTAAGGTCAATTCCATGCCGGCCGCCGAGCGGCTCTATGTCGATCTGCTGCCGGAGGCCTGGAGTGGCCTGCTGCCGGGTCTGCCGCGCGAGGTGATCGAGGAGCTCGCCAACCGCGCGCTGGCCGCCGAAAGCCAACTGCGTAAGCAACGGTTCACCGCCAAGACCCAGAATCCGCCGGCGATCCGTGTCAAGGTCGCGACCCAGCCGACCTTCACCCGCTATGTCTTCGCGATGCCGGACGTCGCCAATGTCATTCCCGAGAGCGCCGATGGAAAGCTGACGCTCGAATTCGACCAGCCGATCAAATGGGATCTGGCGGATGCCAGGGCGGCGATGCCGCCGACCCTGCGATCGATCGATGCCGAGGTTGATGACGATTCGGTCGCCGTCAGCTTCGCGTTCAACGGCACGCCGCAAGTGCGCACTTTCCGCGAGGACCGCAGCATCGTGGTCGATGTCGGCCACGACGGCGCCAAGCCCAAGTCCATGCCCAAGCCGGCGGCGGAGGAGGGCGCCAAGCCCAAGCAGGACGCTGCCGCGCCCGCCGCCGTGCCGGCCATCGAGCCGCCGGAGACCGTGCTCGCCAAGG
>PKXB01000141.1:0-7767 GCA_003133345.1 Hyphomicrobiales bacterium
TGCTCGCCATGCGCCTTCATGGCGTAGACATAGGCGCGGTTGAGCAGCGCTTCGTTGGTTTTGGGATTGTAGCGGCGCACCCGTTCGATCAGGTCGTATTGCCGCATCATCGGCGGCTTACGGGATTGCGTCGGCTTTTCAATTACTTGGGGCAGCGCAACGGCCCGCTCGAGCGGCGCCCGGGTGGGCGACTGCTTCTGCATCCGCGGTAAATCTGAGCGCGCGCGCGCCATTGTCGTGCCTCACGGCCGCCGAATCTGCGTGAAAAACGGCGCCGGCGACCGTTTCTACCATAGATATCACGACAATTCGCTGGAGCCGCAAGGGCTTGTCGTTCTGGTTGATGAAAAAGCAACGGCCCGGCNNGGCGCCAGGCCTTCGAGGCCCTTGAGCAGCTCTTCCTCGGTCATGCGCTCGGCGGTCACTTCGGTATCGTCGGAATCGATGCTGGCGCCGGGACCGGCCCCGATTAGCGGCATTTCCGGCTCCGGCTCGTCGACCTCGACATATTTCTGCAAACTGTGGATCAAGTCTTCCTTCAGGTCGCCGGGGGATACCGTCGTTTCCGCGATCTCGCGCAACGCGACGACCGGATTCTTGTCGTTGTCGCGCTCAACGGTAATCTGCGACCCGGACGAGATCATGCGCGCCCGGTGGCTCGCCAGAAGGACGAGATCGAAGCGGTTCTCAACCTTGTCGATGCAATCTTCTACGGTGACACGGGCCATCGGCTCGTCACTCCTTTAAAGGGAACTTTGTCCTGATTTCGACCGGTAAGTAGACCGTGTGGGGTGAAAGTTCAAGTATTTTTGTCTTGGATTAAGCGCAAGCCTCTGTTACCGAAATCGTTGCAAGCAGGCCGACCGACCGGATTTTAGCGGCATCAGCGTGATTGCGTGGGTACCGGCTGAATTGATCAAAGGTGCCTTCAACCGTTCTGTTAACGCCGATTCAATGAGGCGCGGATGTGCATCGCGCAGGTTGCATTTTTGAGGCGTGCGCAGGATCCATTTTGGTTCTTATTGCGAGAAAGACAAGACCATGACAGTCCCCGGCGAAAAAATCGCAATGTTCATTGACGGCGCCAATCTTTACGCCACCGCCAAATCGCTCGGCTTCGATATCGACTACAAGAAGCTGCTGCGCGAGTTCCAGTCGCGCGGCTATCTGCTGCGGGCGTTCTATTACACCGCGGTGATTGAGGATCAGGAATATTCCTCGATCCGCCCGCTGATCGATTGGCTCGACTACAACGGCTATTCGGTCGTCACCAAGGCGACCAAGGAATTCGTCGACCAGACCGGCCGCCGCAAGGTCAAGGGCAACATGGACATCGAACTCGCGGTCGATGCCATGGAGATCGCCGGATCGATCGACCACATGGTGCTGTTCTCCGGCGACGGCGATTTCCGCTCGCTGGTGGAAGCCGTGCAGCGGCGCGGCGTGCGCGTCACGGTGATATCGACCGTCACCACGCAGCCGCCGATGGTGGCCGACGAATTGCGCCGCCAGGCCGACATCTTCACCGACATCGTCACGCTGCAGGCCAAGATCGGCCGCGACCCGGCCGAGCGTGCCGCCCGCGAAGCATCGCGCGGTCCGCGCGACGATCGCGAGTCGCCGCAGCACACGCCGCAATTCCTGCAGCGTCCGCCGGTGCCGCAACGGGCCGACGCGACCGCCAATGTCGGCGCCGACGACGACGAAGAGTCGTTCGAATAGCAGTTTTGGTGGCGATGCCGGAAACCGAGGGCAAGCCCGGGCGCAACTGTCCGCGCTGCCCGCGGCTGGCGGCGTTCCGCAAGACATGGCGCGCGCAAGAGCCGGAATGGTTCAACGCGCCGGTCCCCTCCTTCGGACCGCTCGATGCGCGGCTGCTGATCGTGGGGCTGGCCCCCGGCCTGCAAGGCGCCAACCGCACCGGCCGCCCGTTCACCGGCGATTACGCCGGCGTGCTGCTGTACGAAACGCTTGCCCGCTACGATTTCGCGCGCGGCCAATACGGCGCGCACCCCGACGACGGATTGCAACTGACCGATTGCCGCATCAGCAATGCGGTGCGCTGCGTGCCGCCGGAAAATAAGCCGACGACCGCCGAGATCGCGACCTGCCGCGATTTTCTTAAAATGACCATCGCGGAAATGCCGAAGCTTACGACAATCGTCGCGCTCGGGCGCATCGCCCATGACAGCGTGGTAACGGCATTCGGGGCGAAGAAGTCAGCGACGCCCTTCAAGCATGGCGGCAAGAACACGCTCGGAAATCTGACACTGTTCAGCAGCTATCACTGCTCGCGCTACAACACCAATACCGGTGTGCTCACGCCGGAGATGTTCCGCAAGGTGTTTGCGGCAGTTCGCGGCTTTTTAGATGGCACATGATCTTATCCGAAAACCGNNTGCTTTTCGGGATCATGCGCGCGACGCCTGAAGCCAGGCAATGACTTCTTCGGCATTCTTGTTGGGCGGGAACACCGGGTAGAACGCCTTGCTGATCACGCCATCGTCGATCACCAGCGCCATGCGCTTGAGCAANNATCGCAAACGGCAGATGCAGCCGCGTCGCCGCTTCCTGCTGATAGGCGGTGTCCTGCGTCGACAGCCCGTAAAGCTGCGCCACGCCCAGCCGCTTGAGCTCGCCGAAATGGTCGCGGAAGCCGCAGGATTGCGGCGTGCAGCCGCGCGCGCCCGGGATGTCGTCCCAGCCCGGCGGCGCATCGACGCCCGGCACGCCGGTGCGCGGATAAATATAGACCACGGTGCGGCCCTTTAGCTTCGCCAGATTGACGGCTGCGCCTGTGGCCGCCGGCAGCACCAGGTCAGGCAGCTTCGCGCCGGGTAGATGCTTTGCCGCGCCATCATCATGCGGCGCCGGGATATTGGGCGGCAGGATGTTCGGATTATGGGCACCGGGCGCTTCGGTCATTTCGCATTTCCGTAGCTCATGAATTCCATCAGCGAGCCATCCGGATCGCGGAAATAGACCGAGGTGCCCGGCCCCTTGGCGCCGAACCGTTGCAGCGGCCCGCGCTCGATCGCAATACCGTGCGCCGTGAGATGCGCGATCGCGTCTTCAATCGGCCCGCGCCATTCGAAACAAAGATCGGAATTGCCCGGCTGCACCGGCAGCCGCGCCACTTCCGCCGGCGTCACGCCCGGCCCATGCACGTTGAGCTGCTTGTCGCCGAAACGATAGACAAAGCCCACCGGCCGCGCCACCAGTTCGGCGCCCATCACTTGCGTATAGAATTGGTTCGCGCGCTCCCAGTCGGAGACGTGGATGACGCAGTGGTCGAGTTTGGTCGGCACCGCCATGATCCTAAACTCCGAGCTTTTTCCCCACCCGCGCCGCCACCACCCGCCGCTCCTCGTTCAGCTTGGCGAGACGCGCCTTCACCGCTTCGAGCATCGCCGGCGCTGCCGTCTTCGGCGAACCCGAATTGAACGGCGGCGCCGGATCATATTCGATCTGCAATTGGATTTCGCGCGCGACCTGTTCGCCCTCGAGGATGGCGGCGAGCGTGAGCGCGAAATCGATGCCCGAGGTGACGCCGGCCCCGGTTACGATATGGCCGTCCACCACTACCTTTTCGCGCACCGGAATGGCGCCGAGCAGCGCCAAATGATCGATCGCCGCCCAGTGGCAGGTGGCGCGCTTGCCCTTGAGCAGGCCGGCCGCGCCCAGCACCAGCGAGCCGGTGCACACCGAGGTCACGTATTTCGCCGACGCCGCAATTTTGCGCAAAAACTCCAGCGCCGCCTCGTCTTCCATGAGGTCCTGCTGACCCGGCCCGCCCGGCACCATCACCACGTCGAGCGGCGGACAGTCAGCATAAGTAACCGTCGGCAGGATCTGCATGCCGCGGTCGGTCGTCACCGGATCGGGCGTGCGCGCGACGAGGTCGACGACGGTGTTCGGCAGCCGCGCCAGCACTTCGTAAGGCCCGGTCATGTCGAGCTGGGTAAGGCGCGGGAAAATCAGCATGCCGATGCGGCGCTGCGACGCCATCATATTCAGCCTTTCTGCCGCATCAGCCGGCCGCGCTCGCGCTCCCAGGAGCGTTTTTTNNACCTTCGCCCGCCCCTTCGCGTTGAAATAGAGCTTGAGCGGCACGATGGTCATGCCCTCGCGCTCGACCGCGCCAACCAGCTTGTCGATCTGGCGCGCATGCAGCAGCAATTTGCGCGGCCGCTTGGGCAAATGGTTGAAGCGGTGCGCCTGCAGGTATTCCGGAATATTGGAATTGATCAGCCAGATCTCGCCGCCGCGCGCATCGGCATAGGATTCCGCGATCGTCGCCTTGCCGGCGCGCAGCGATTTCACTTCGCTGCCGGTGAGCGCGATGCCGGCCTCGTAGACCTCGCCGATCTCGTAGTTGAAGCGCGCCTTGCGGTTGTCGGCGACGACCTTGAAGCGGGGATTGGTTTTGGCGGCCATGCCGGCAATCGACCAAATGCCGGGGTTCCGGTCAACCGCGCCAAGAAACGCTAGAAGCAGCGCCTTGACGCTGCGTCCAGCCGAGCGACAAGATCGTCACCGAAGGCCGCGCCCGGATTAAACCGAGAAGCGCATGTCAGGGGAGGCGTCATGCTAAACAGAGCCATTCTGCCCATTTTCGCGACCACGCTGCTGTGCTTCGCGTCGGCGGCCTGGAGCCAGCCGGCGCCGCAAAACTTCCCGGACGGCCCCGGCAAGGACATCGTCGTCGCCACCTGCGGCGGCTGCCATGCCATCAATCGCCTGCGCGCCGGCTATACGCCCGCCGGCTGGAACATGCTCCAGCACATGATGCAGAACATGGGCGCACCGATCGCGCCGGAGGATTGGCCGGTGGTCACCACCTATCTGATGAAGAACTTCCCGGAAAAGGCGCGGCCGCCGGCGGTGCTGATTGCCGGCCCGGTGCAGGCGACGATAAAGATGTGGGACGTCCCGACGCTNNTCCAACAAGCTTGGGCGGATCGATCCCAAGACCGGCACTATGCGGGAATACAGCCTGAAGACGCCGCATAGCGGCCCGCACGGCCTCACCGAGGACAGAGACGGCAACATCTGGTTCACCGGCAATGTCGCCGGCTTCATCGGCAAGCTCGACCCGAAAACCGGGCTTGTCACCGAATACAATTTAGGAAATCCGGCAGCCAAAGACCCGCACACCCTCGTGTTCGATCACGACGGCATTCTGTGGTTCACGGTGCAGCAGGCCAACATGGTCGGCCGGCTCGATCCCAAGACCGGCGAGGTGAAGCTCGTCACGCCGCCGACCCCGAAGTCGCGGCCCTATGGGATGGCGGTGAATACGAAAAACATCGTGCACTTTGTCGAGTTCGGCGCCAACAAGATCGCCACCATCGACGCTAACACCATGGCGATCAAGGAATACCTCCTGCCCGACCCCGGCGCGCGTCCGCGCCGCATCGCGATCGCTCCCGACGACATGATCTGGTACACGGATTTCGCGCGCGGCTTCCTCGGCCGCCTCGATCCGGCCACCGGCAAGGTCAGCGAATGGCCATCGCCGAGCGGCCCCAAGTCCGAGCCCTACGGCCTCGTCTTCACCAAAGGCGCGCTCTGGTACAACGAATCCTTCGCCAAGCCGAACACGATCGTGCGCTTCGATCCGAAGGAAGAAAAATTCCAGAGCTGGGCGATCCCCGGCGGCGGCGACATCGTGCGCAACATGGATGTGACGCCGGACGGCAACCCGGTGACCGCCAACAGCCTGGTCAATCAAGTGGGGCTGGTCGAGATCAAATAGACGGGACTAGGGCGCGTCGTCATAAATCGTTGCGCGCCGACGTTGCGGTGTTCATTTGATCCGGGATCCCGCGCAATACAGCGCCTCCTAACACTCCGACCCCGAAAACATAGATCCAGCCTTCGGTAAAATCGAACAGATTAGAATTGAACGTCGAGCCGAGGATATTCTGCACCACCACGAGCAGGCCAAGCCACGGAACAACACCCGCCCCGCGAAATAGGAGAAGGTGTGTGATCCACATTGCACACAGGAGCGCCGCGCCGACTAGGCCAAGTTGGATGGCAACAGCAAACGTTTGCTGATGGGGATTCCCGGTGGTGATGCCGGCTACCCCCGTCTCGCCGGCTGCGACGTCTTCAAAGCGCGCACGGATCGTTCCCGTGCCGTGGCCCATAATTGGCGCGTTCATGATGACGGCAATGGACTTTCGATAGTATTCGAGTCGCAATCCGGCCGAGGCCAGCGCCACGTCTCCCGGATCTAGCTTGGATCCTTTGATGAGATTCGTCAGCTGCGCACGCATGTAATCTGGTGTGTGCCAGATGGTGATGAGACTTGTCAGCTGTCCACGCATGTAAGCGGAAGAGGTCCAGGCGATTCCAGCCAGCACCGTACATACCACGAGCCCCGCAATAAGACCACGCCAGCCGGACAGCCTAAATCCGAGAAGCAAAATAAATATCGGCATGAGCACGAGTTCGGTACGACCGCTCGCGAGATAGATGATGTTTGCGAAGAACAGCAGCGCGAGGCCCGCAAGAATGAACGCGCGCCAACGGCGACCACGACGCCAGTCATCGGCGGCCACATAGGCGAGGGCAAAACCGCAAAGCTGAAAAATACCACTCTGCGTCAGGTAATCCTTCGCGACAACGCCCGGGCCCCCTCCTCCAGGCAATGCCCTCAAGACCCGGAAAGATGGTCGGCAGCCACGAGACCAACAAGACACCGACGGACGCCAGAAAAAAGCCGGCGATCGCCCATCGGGCGCGGTCCGACCGGCGGAATTGTGATAGCAGAAGCGGAACCGCCAGCAGCTTGTGGTAGCCGGNNAACGTCGGAATCAGCACGATCAACCAGAGCACCAGTAAGATACTCGTCGCAGACGTGGACCAGGGTAGCGAGGCCGCAACCGCGGCGGCAAGTCCGTCGGCAGCGCGCTCAAGCTGCGCGCGATTAATTTTTTTAAGCGCGATCGTCGCCATCACACCCGATATTTTCTAGCTGACTGCTGGCTAGGTGCGAATGATCTTGATTATATAGGTTCCCGCCGTGATGCGGATGGGCTCGCTGCTGACCGTGGGAACTGGGTAATGGTCTGTCCGGGGATTTTATGAGTCCAAGCAGCTAGTTGATCAGCCCGGCTTGCACCATGGCCTCGCGCACCGCGGCTTGCGCCTTTTCGCTCGCCGGCACCATGGGCAGCCGCACCGTATTGGCGCATTTGCCGATCAGCGACATGGCATATTTGATCGGCGCCGGGCTCGTTTCGACGAAAAGATTGATGTGCAACGGCGCCAGCTTATCCTGCAGCTTGAGCGCGGTCTTGAAGTCGCCCTTGAGGCACGCGCTCTGGAATTCGGCGCACAGCCGCGGCGCCACGTTCGAGGTCACCGAGATGCAGCCATGGCCGCCATGCGCCATGAAGCCGAGCGCTGTGATGTCCTCGCCGGACATCTGGTTGAAATCCTCACCGATCGCCGCGCGTTGCTGCGACACCCGCGCCATATTGGCGGTGGCGTCCTTGACGCCGGCGATGTTCTTGCACTCGAACAACCGCTTCATGGTGTCGACCGACATATCGACGATAGACCTGCCGGGGATGTTGTAGATGATGATCGGAATGCCGATGGAATCGTTGATCGCCTTGTAGTGCTGGTAGAGCCCTTCCTGGGTCGGCTTGTTGTAATAGGGCGTCACGATCAGCACCGCGTCGGCGCCCGCCATCTCGGCGTGCTTCGACAACTCGATCGCCTCGGCGGTCGAGTTCGAGCCGGCGCCGGCGA
>PKXB01000141.1:7796-10110 GCA_003133345.1 Hyphomicrobiales bacterium
TCGTCGAGCGCGCCGTTCTTGAACGGCGTGACCAGCGCGGTGAACGATCCACGGAAGCTCGTCTTGGCGGTCATGGTGTTTTCCTTGGCACGACTTCTCCACAGGGGCACTGGGCGGAACCCCATAGATATCGGGTCGCCGCCAGCGATGAAAGCCCTCCAGCCAAATAGGACCATGAATTGGCTTGATAAATAGGGCTCCGCCCCGCTTTCGCCCGGCTTGCGGTATATGCCTCGGTTCATGGGGATTTTGGCTATCCTTTCGGCCGCGATATTGGCCTAATGGGAGGCGCCGGGCGGCCGTTTCGAGTCGGCGCCCAGAACCCGACCGACGACCGGACAAGGGGTTGAATGGAAGCGATTATACGGAACCGCCGGGGCATGACCTTAGGCTTGGCCCTGGCGCTTACGGCGGCTGGCGCTTTGAGCGCCCAAACCGCCATGGGCGCGCCTAAGAAAGTTCCCGCCGCCCAGCCCAAACCGGCCATCCATGCGGCCAAACGTCCGGCCGTGCAGGTGGTCCGCCATGTCCCGTTGCCTCGCAAACGGCCATTGCCGGCCGCCGGCGCGTCAGCCCCCGTGCCAAGCAAAGTGGCCCTGCGCGGGCCGGTGACTGCGAGCCCCGCTTTGTTCAATCCGGTGGCGCACCCGCTGTCCGGGCGCTTCGAGCCTGCGCCCGTGGCCGCCGTCTCGCCGGACGACATCGCCGCGGTGAAACGTGTGATCGAGGCCACCCGCAAGGGCAAGGAAGCCGACGCCGATGCCGTGCAGAAAAGCATCAGCGATCCGGCTGCGCGCAAGCTCGCCGAGTGGGTGATCCTGCGCAGCGACAACACCAAGCCGTCCTTCGAGCGCTACGCCGCTTTCGTGAGCGCCAATCCGAACTGGCCGCATGCGCCTTTGTTCCGCCGCCGCGCCGAGAACGCGCTGTGGAACGACGGCGTCAGCGACGCCGCGGTACTCGCCTTTTTCACCAACCATAAGCCGCGCACCGCCAAGGGCCGCTACATGCTGGCGCGCACGCTGCTCGCCAAGGGCGACCGCGAAGGCGCCGCGGCGCTGGTGCGCTACGCCTGGCGCCACGAAGAATGCAGCGCCGACGTCGAGAGCAAGGTGCTCAAGATGTACGGCAGCATGCTTACGCGCGCCGACCACAAGGTGCGCATGGAGCAGCGCTTCTATGCCGACGACGTCGAAGCCGGCATGCGCGCCGCCACCCGGCTCGGCGGCGACGAGCTGGCGATCGGCCGCGCCCGCGCCGCGGTGATCAAGCGGCTGAGCAATGCCAAGGCGCTGCTCGACGCGGTGCCGGCGAGCGCGCGCCAGGATCCCGGCTACATTTTTTCGCGCGTGCAATGGCTGCGCAAAGACAACAAACCGGAAGAAGCCGGCCAGCTGATCCTCACCGTGCCGCAGGACCCGGCCGCGCTGGTCGATCTCGATCAGTGGTGGCTGGAGCGGCGCATCCTGGTGCGCAAGCTGCTCGACGACAACGACCCGCAGACCGCCTACCGGGTCGCGCGCGACGCCGCCCCGCCGCCGCGCGGCTTTCACCGGGTCGATGCCTTTTTCACTGCCGGCTGGATCGCGCTGCGTTTCCTGCACGATCCGAAGACCGCCGCCGCCCATTTCGCTCATATCGTCGAGAACACCGTCAGTCCCTATGCGCTGTCGCGCGGCGGCTATTGGCAAGGCCGCACCGCCGAGGCCATGGGCCAGCGCGCGCAGGCCAAGGCCTATTACGAGACGGCGGCGCAATACACCGCGACCTATTACGGCCAGATTGCGCGGGCACGGCTGGGCTTAACCGATCTCGGCCTGCGCGGACCGCCCTCGCTCCCGCCGGCCGCGCACGGCATGATGGGCAATTTCGAGGTCGTGCGCGCGGCCGAAATCCTCTATGCGCTCAACGAGCGCGACTTTCTGGCGTCGATCTATGCCGAACTCGGCGAAAGCGGCACCGATGTCGCGGGCCTCTCAGCGCTGGCCGAAGTCGCCGGCAAGCACGACGACGGCCGCGCCATGCTGCTGCTCGGCGAAGGCGCCTATGGGCGCGGGCTGCCGCTCGAATATTACGCCTACCCAACCGTCGGCCTGCCGGACTACCCGCCGATCGCGCCGCCGATCGACTCGGCGGTGGCCTATTCGATCGCGCGCCAGGAAAGCCACTTCAGCCAGAAGGTCGTCTCGGTCGCTCATGCCATGGGCCTGATGCAGGTGACGCCGGCGGCGGCGATCGATACCGCCAAGAAGTTCAAGGCGGTCTACAACCGCGCCCGCCTGCTGAGCGATCCGGTCTACAATATGCAGATGGG
>PKXB01000106.1:0-2536 GCA_003133345.1 Hyphomicrobiales bacterium
CTTCAAGGCGTTCAAGGGCTAAGCCGTATACTCATAAATTGAGATTGTGAGCAGCGGTTGGTCAATGCAGCTCCGCCGGGGGCGGATCGGCTTGTGGATCGAGCAGGCTTGTAAGCACGGTCGGGTCCGTTGCGGTGCGCACCGTCATCGGTTCGTCGTGCCCGCGGATCGCAACTTCCGTCCGGGTGAGCGCATCGGAAGGAATGTTCGCGGTCTTGCAGACTTCTTCCGATACGATAACCTTGCAATCGAGGCTCTTCGTCATGTCTTGGAGTCGCGCGGCGACATTGACGGAGTCGCCGAGCGCGGTAAATACCGTGTGACCGCGAAAGCCGATGTCGCCGATGATGACTTCCCCGGCATGGATGCCAATGCCGTACTGGATGGGTTCGCGCACTTCGGTGGCAAATTGGTGATTCAAATAGGCGACGTTCGACGCGACGAGCGAGGCGGCTTGCAGCGCTTGCCGGCACGCGCTCGCCGGATCGACATCGAGCCCGAACAAGGCAAGCACGCCGTCGCCGACGAACTGGTTCGGCTGACCGCCGGCGTCAGTGACCGACCGCGAGACCGCTTCGACAAACCGGTTAATCAGGAACACGATGTCAAACGGCAGCCGCACCTCTGAGAGCTTCGTAGAGCCGCGCATGTCCACGAACATGCTGACGACATAGCGCTCTTCGCCGATATGCATGCGTTGACGGCCACGCACAAAACCGGCGCCGACATTTGGTTGCAGGATTGGAATGACGGCAACGTCGCTTTGCGGCCGCAGCTGACAGGCGAGACGGATCGAGGGATCGGCGCTGGCGCCGACGCGCGCCAGCACGAATGCCTCGCGTCCCGATGGCCGCGGCAAGGCACCGCGGTCGCTAACGACGCGAACGCGGCAGGTCGAGCAACGCGCGCGGCCACCGCAAACGCTGGCGTGCGGGATATTGAAACGTAGGCTGGCTTCAAGGACGCTCATGCCCTTCGGCACCCGCACCTGCCGGTTCGGATAAGACACGGTATACATGCCGCGCCTGCGTTCGCGCAGCGTGCGCACGCCGCGCGCCGCGAACACCATAACGATCGCGGCTGCATAGCCGATGGGAAAGTATAACAACGTTATTCTTTCGACGACCGCACGCTGCGGTGCGGGTATAACCTTCACATACTGGGCGCGCCACTCCGGCTGCTTGGCGAGCTCAATGACCTCGCGTGCGCCTTGGTTTGCGCCGAGCATTGCGAGCGGCGGCAGCAGGACCGCAATGGCGAAAAAGATCGGCCACGCCCATTTGAAGAAGGGCTTCAGCCGCAGCCAGAAATACAGCCCAATGCAGCCGTGCGTCCACGCGATCGTCAACAGCACGAACTGCACCGCGATCATGTGCGGTCTTGCGACCCAATAGGCCAGCAGCGGCGCTGCATAATTGGTCGGATCGCGCCCGAACAGCCAGCCCACGACCCGCACGGCTCCAAAGTGGCTGGCGAGCCAGAGCGGGATGCTCAAGCCCAGCAGCAGTTGGGTGATTTCCGCGACCGTGTAGCGAAAATGCCGCCGCTGATAGAGTGCCCACAGGCCGAGCGAGAAATGCGTCGCAGCTGCGGCGTAGAGCGTGGCGTTGACAATCGAAATTCGCCACCACCAGATGTGGAACCACAACCATGCTTCCATCGTCGCGTAGGAGATGTTGCCGAGCGCATGATTGAAAAAATGCGAGAAGATGTAAGAGAACATGACGAGGCCGCACGCGATGCGCACTTGCCGGACGCCGATGCCGCGCAGCCACGCCGGCAGTCCAAGCGTTGCGTTCGCGCCGCTCGGGCGCACGCCGACGATCGCGGGTGCCTGTGACGCCATGCCGGATTTGCTTTCACAATCTGGGGCGACGATCAGAAATCGAAAATAACGGCGTCGCGGCGTTCCCCATTTGCCCAAATGCCGCGGGCGATGCGGATGATATGCGCGAACTGCCAGCCGTCGCAATGAGCTAAATCTCAGGCCGGCGCGGGCCTTCCGCCTTGCGCGCGCGCCTGACCCCGAGCTGGCGCTCGCGCCAGATCACGAACAGCCCGGCGCCGGCGACAATTGTTGCGCCGAGATAGACCAGCGCGCTCGGCAATTCGCCGAACACCCAGTAGCCCAGCAACAACGCCCACAGCATCGACGAGTAGTCGAACGGCGCCACCACTGAGGCGGTGGCATGGCGGTAGCTTTCGGTCAGAAAAATATGCCCGATGCCGCCGAAGATGCCCATCGAAACCAGCATGAGGAGCTCGGAGCCGGTCGGCGTGTGCCAGGCAAACGGCAGCGTCACCACGCCGGCCAGTGCGGTGACCAGCGAAAAATAAAATACGATCGACGACGTGGTCTCGCTCTGCGTGAGCCGCCGGGTCTGGATCACCGTGCCGGCGTTGCAGAAGGCGGAAAACAGCGCCAAGATCGAGCCGATCGTCGCCACACTCGCCGCGCCGGCGGCGGCGTAGTGTTTGACGTCGAAATGCGGGATCAGCATCACGATCACGCCGCCAAAGCCGACCAGCACCGCGG
>PKXB01000106.1:2545-16062 GCA_003133345.1 Hyphomicrobiales bacterium
GATAGGCATAGATCAACAATACCGGCGGGATCGCACAGGCGCTGCGGAAGAACACGAGCTGGCCGACCGGTACCACGTCCCCCAACTGGCGCACGAATGCCGACAGGGCGGCGAATAAAAGCGCAGAGATCAGCTTGAAGCCGATGGCTTTGAATAGATTCATCGGGATCGGCTTATAGCAGCCCGCGCAAATGTCGACTCGTCAGGCCCGGCTTCGGGCGCCGCGTTATTCCGGCTTCTTCGGCGGCGGCTTGTGCCCTTCGACCGCCGGCAGCGACTTGATATAGGCCGCGATCGCCATGCGATCCGCGGCGGTCAGTTGCGAGATATTGCGCACCACCTCGACCATGTTGCCGCCAACCCGGTCGGCGTCCGCCGTCATGCCGGACTCGAGCGTTTCCGCGATATCGGCCTCCGACCAGCTCTTGAGCTTGTACTGGGTGATGTTGGGAACGCCGCCCTGGCCGTCGGGGCTCGGCCCGCCGGTGAAGCGCAAGCTCGCGATCACGCCACCGAGTGCGTTGCGCGGTGAGTGACATTCCGTGCAGTGGCCGGGGCCGTTGACCAGGTAAGCGCCCCTATTCCACTGCGCCGATCGCGACGGATCGGGCGGCAACGGCTTGCCATCGAGAAACAGCAACTTCCAGAGGCCTAGCGTGCGCCGGATATTGAACGGGAACGGCAGATCATGATCGCGCACGCTCCCCGCCACGCCCGGCAGCGTCTTGAGATAGGCGAACAGATCGCGCAGATCGTCGAAACGGATATGTTGGTACGAGGTGTATGGAAACGCGGGATAGTAGTGCTCGCCCTCGGGCGAGGTGCCCTTGGTGAGCGCGGTGATGAACTGCGCGTCGGTCCAGGCGCCGATGCCGTCCTTCGGGTCGGATGAAATATTGGGAACGTAGAAAGTGCCGAACGGAGAATTCAACGCCAGCCCGCCGCCGAGCCTGGTCTTGTCCGGCTGTTTCGGCACCGCATGGCAGGACGCGCAGCCGCTGGCGTAGAACATCTCCTTGCCGTTGGCGAGATCGGGCGTGTGGGCCGCGAGCGCGCTCGCCGGCACCGAGGCGGGTGCGGTCAAATACCAGAACGCCGCGAGCCCCAGCACGGCGGCAATAGCCGCCAGCAAAATCAGCCTGCGAATCATCGGCGTCCCCCGGCCACGCTGGCGCCTGTCATACAGGAATCAAAACTCCGTCGCGACGGGATCGCAGCGGCGCCGTACATCGAAGTGGACAAGGCCTATTGCTTCGAAAGGCGATAGTCCTCATGGCAGTTATCGCAGGCCTTGCCGACCACCGGGATCGCGGCCCTGAGCCCGTCGAGCGACGACTTTGCCGTGTCATGGTTTTCCGCCACGGCCTTGGCAAAGGCCGCGGCTTTGGCGTCGAAATCCTTCTTGTTCAGCCAAATCTTCGGCGATGCGCGGTTGTCGCCTCCGGTCTTGGAATTGTCCGGGAACAGACTTGGCAGTTTCTGCGCGGTGTCAGCCCATTGCGCGAAGGCGGCATCGACCTCAGCCGCATCGAATGGCGCCTGCCCGCGCATCATGCGAACGACCGCGAGNNTGCTGGGCGATGACGGCGCCGACACTGAGACCGACCGCCAGAGCGGCGAGGATGGTGCGAACGAACATCGAGTTTCGCTTTCTGTCGTGCAAACAACTGTTCCCAGAAAAACCCTGGCGCCGCGGGGTTATTCCTCCACCGACGGAACTTGTCGCGCGTGATCCCTGTATCTCTGGCCCCGATCACAAATTCGTGATCCAATAAGCACCTAAGCTGATTGAGCTTTGCGGGCCGCCGCGATCGCGGCCCAGACCCGTGGCGGGGTCGCCGGCATGTCGATATGGCGGATGCGATAGCTGCGCCAGAGCGCATCGAGGATCGCATTGATCAGCGCCGGACAGGAGCCGATGGCGCCGGCCTCGCCCGCGCCTTTGACGCCGAGCGGATTGTTCTTGCACGGCACGTTGCGCGTTTCGAACACGAAGGACGGCGCGTCGCCGGCGCGCGGCATCGCGTAATCCATGAAACTCGCGCTGAGCAATTGCCCGGACGCCGGATCGTAGACGGTGTCCTCCATCAGCGCCTGTCCGATGCCCTGCACGGCGCCGCCATGCACCTGACCCGCCAGCAGCAGCGGATTGAGGGTGGCGCCGAAATCGTCCACCACGACATAGTTCAGAATCGCAGTGGCGCCGGTGTCGGGATCGATCTCGACTTCCGCGATGTGCGTGCCGTTCGGAAATGTCGGCTGCTCGGTTCCAAAATCTTTCGTGGCGCTGAGTCGTTCGGGCGTCGCCTGCGGATGCGCGGCAAGGTCAACGAAAGAAATCGCGCGGTCGGTGCCGGCGACGCGCACCGTGCCATCGGCGATTTCCATATCGGTGGGCGCCGCTTCGAGCGCGTCGGCGGCAAGCTGCTTGAGTTGTTCGGCCAGCGTCTTGGCTGCGCGGTCGACCGAAACGCCGCCGACCGGGATTGAGCTTGAGCCGCCGGTGCCGGCGCCGGATGCGATGGCGTCGGTATCGCCCTGCAGCACGCGCACGCGCTCCGGCGGTAGATCGAGCCACTCGGCGACCAGTTGCGCATAGGACGTGGCGTGGCCTTGGCCAGTCGACTGCGAGCCGATCAGCACGGTGACGCCGCCGTCGCGTTCGAGTCGCACGACGGCGGTTTCCGGCCCGTTGTTGCCGCAAGCCTCGATATAGGTCGCCATGCCGATGCCGCGCAGCTTGCCGGCGCGCTTGGATGAGGCGGCGCGTTTGTTGAAACCATTCCAGTCGGCGATCTCCTGCGCGCGCGTCATGCCGCCGGCGAAATCGCCCGAATCGTAGATTTTTCCGGTCGGCGTCGTGTACGGCATCGCCTTCGGCTTGATCAGATTCTTGCGGCGCAGTGCGTCGGGCGCCGTGTCGAGATCGCGCGCCGCCGCATCGACCAGCCGCTCGATCAAATACGCGGCTTCCGGCCGCCCGGCGCCGCGATAGGCGTCGACCGGAACGGTGTTGGTATAGGCCGCGCGCAGCCGCACATGCGCGACCGGAATGTCATAGGCGCCGGTCGCCATGCCGGCACCGAGCCAGGGAATGTAGGGCGCGTAGCAGGAAAGATAGGCGCCCATGTCGGCGACGATATCGAGCGCGAGCGCAAGGAAGCGTCCCTTGTCGTCAATCGCCAGCCGCGCGCTGGAGATGTTGTCGCGGCCGTGGCTGTCGCCGAGAAAATGTTCGGAGCGATCGCAAATCCATTTCACCGGCCGGCGCAACCGCTCGGCGGCCACCGCCGCCAGCGCATATTCGCGATAGGGAAACAGCTTGGTGCCGAAGCCGCCGCCGACGTCGGGCGTGATGACGCGCATGCGATCGGTCGGCAGATTGAGCACATTGCCGCAAATGATGTCGCGGATGATGTGGCTGCCCTGACTGCCGAGCGTAAGCGTGTAGCGGTGGCCATCGTATTCGGCGATGACGCCGCGGGTATCCATGTAATTCGTCACCAGCCGCTGATTGACGATGGTGAGCGCGACCGTCCGTGCGGCCTGCGCGAACGCCACCTTGGTGGCGCCCGCATCGCCCAGCTCGGTCTCGAAGGCGAGATTGCCCGGCCGGTCGGGCCACACTCGCGGTGCGCCCGGCGCCAGCGCGGCCATGGCGCCGATCACATGCGGCAGCGGTTGCCAGTCGACCGTGATCGCCTCGGCGGCGTCCTTCGCCTGATCGAGCGTGTCGGCGACCACGAAGGCGATGGCGTCGCCGACGTGGCGCACCACATCCTTGGCCAAGATTGGATAGACCGGAATCTTGATCTCGGGTCCGGGGATCACGCCGGGCGTTGGCAGCGGCCCGAGCCCGGCCACGTCGGCGGCCGTGAGCAGCAGGCGTACGCCCGGCATGGCGCGCACGCGATCGAGATCGTGAATGCTGAAACGCGCATGCGCGTGCGGTGAGCGCAGCATCACCGCGTGCAGCGCGGCGGCGGGCGCAACATCGGCCACGTAACGCCCTGCCCCGCGCAGCAGCGCGTCGTCCTCCTTGCGCGTGAGCGCTTGGCCAAATCCGAATTTCATCGTCATCGTTTGGCCGGCTGCGATTGCTGACGGCGGCGCGCGGAGCGCTGCGAGATCCAGCGCGAGACCACATAGAACACCGGCGTGAAGATCAGGCCGAAGGCGGTGACCCCGATCATGCCGGAGAACACCGCGGTGCCGAGCGTCTGCCGCAATTCGGCGCCGGCGCCGACCGCAAAGGCCAAGGGCGACACGCCGAGGATGAAGGCAAACGAGGTCATCAGGATCGGCCGCAGCCGCAGATGCGCCGCCTCCACTGCCGCGGCGAAGCGGTCGCGTCCGGCATCCTCGAGCTGCTTGGCGAATTCCACAATCAGGATGGCGTTCTTGGCAGCGAGACCGATCAGCACGATGAACCCGACTTGGGTCAGAATATTGTTGTCCTGCCCGCGCAGCACGACGCCGACGATGGAAGCGATGAGGCACATCGGCACGATCATGATCACCGCCAGCGGCAGCGTCAGGCTCTCGAACTGCGCGGCCAGCACCAGGAACACGAACATCACCGCCAGCACGAAAGCGAAGATCGCGGTGTTGCCGGCGCGCAGTTGTTGGAAGGCGAGCGTGGTCCACTCGTAGGAGAAACCTTCCGGCAGCGTTTCGGCGGCCAGCTGCTCCATGATCTTGATCGCCTCGCCCTGGCTCTTGCCGAGCGCCGCCGCGCCATCGAGCTCGGCCCCCGGATAAAGATTGTAGCGCGGCACGCGATAGGGCCCGGTGACGGTTCGCACCGTGGTGAAGGCGCCGAGCGGGACGGTATCACCGCTGCTGTTGCGCACGCGGATCCTCAAAACGTCTTCGGTGTCATTGCGATAGTCGCTCTGCGCCTGCGCGACCACGCGGTAGGTGCGGCCGAACAGGTTGAAGTCGTTCACGTAAGCCGACCCGAGATAAATCTGCAGCGCGGCGAACACGTCTGGAATGTTGATCCCGAGCAACTGCGCCTTGACACGATCGATGTCGAGATAGAGCTGCGGGGTGGTGTTCTCGAACAGGGAAAAGACTTGCGTGAGCCCCGGCGTCTGCGCGGCCCGCCCCATCATCGCGTACACCGCATCCTGCAAGGCCTGCGCGCCGCGCCCGGCGCGATCCTCGACCATCATGCGGAAACCGCCGGCATTGCCGATACCTGAGACCGGCGGCGGCGTGGCAACAAAGATCAGGCCGTCCTTGATCGCCTGCAGGCGCATGAACAGCTGACCCTGGATCGCGGCGGCGGATTGCTGCGGATCCTGCGCCCGCTTCTCGAATGGATCGAGCGTCACGAAAATCGCGCCCGCATTCGGCGCGTTGGTGAAGGTGGCGCCGGAAAAGCCCACGATGTTCACGGCATGTGCGACCCCCGGCACCTTGAGCGCGATCTCAACCGCGCGCCGGTTGACGTCGTCGGTTCGCGCCAGCGACGCGGCCGGCGGCAGCTGCGTGACGATGATGAGAAAGCCGCGGTCGAGCTGCGGGATGAAGCCGATCGGCGTCTTGCGGAATTCATTGAGGCCAAAGGCGATGACGCAGGCGTAGACCACGAGCATCAGCACGGCGAAGCGGACAGTGCGTGCCGACAGCCAGCCATAGCCGCGCGTCAAGGCGCTAAAATAACGATTGAATCCGCGGAAAAATCCGTGGATCGGCTTGCTCCACCAGCGATCTTCTTCTGGCCTGCCATGCGGCTTGAGCAGCAACGTACATAGCGCCGGCGACAGCGTCAGCGACACGGTGAGCGAGATGATCGTCGCGCCGGCGATGGTGAGCGCGAACTGCCGGTAGAACTGTCCGGAAATTCCGGTGATGAAGGCCGACGGTACGAACACCGAGATCAGCACTAGCGCGATTGCGACCAACGCCGCGCCCACCTCGTCCATGCTCTTGATCGACGCTTCGCGCGGCTTTAAGCCCGCTTCGATATTGCGCTGCACGTTCTCGACCACAACGATGGCGTCGTCAACGACAATGCCGATGGCGAGCACCAGACCGAACAGTGACAGATTGTTGAGCGTGAACCCGAAGATCGACATGAAGAAGAACGTGCCGATCAGCGACACCGGTATGGCGACGATCGGGATGATCGCGGCGCGCCAGGTCTGCAGGAACAGGATGACCACAAGTACGACCAGGATGATCGCTTCGGCGATGGTCGTTTCGACAGCATCGACCGACTGCTGGATGAACTGCGTCGGGTTGTAGACGATGGTGTATTTCAGGCCCGGCGGGAACCGCTTGGAGAGATCTTCCATGGTTTTCTCGATCGACTTTGCGGTCGAAAGCGCGTTCGAGCCGGGCCGCTGGAAAATGCCGAGCGCGATCGCTGGATCGAGATCGAGATAGGAATTGGTCGAATAGTCCTGCGCCGCCAGTTCGACGGTCGCGATATCCTTCACCCGCACGATCGCATTGGCCGTCTGCTTAACGACGATTTTGCCGAACTCGTCCGGATCGGCGAGCCGGCCTTGCGTCTGCACCGAGATCTGGAACGCGCCCGGCTTGTCCATCGGTGGCTGGTTGAGCACGCCGGACGCGACCTGCACGTTCTGCCCCTGCAGCGCCGCCACAACGTCGCCCGCGGTCAGGCCGACCGACTGCAGCCGGTCGGGATCGAGCCAGATCCGCATCGCGTAATCGCGACTGCCAAACACGATGAGCGAGCCGACCCCGTCGATGCGCGTCACCGCATCGGTGATTTCGAGCGTCGCGTAGTTGGAAATGAACAGCGTGTCGCGCGACTTGTCCGGCGAATAAAGATGCACGACCATCATCAGGTCGGGCGAGCTCTTGGTCACCGTGACGCCGATGTTGCGCACGTCGGCCGGCAGGCGCGGCTGTGCGATGGCGACGCGGTTTTGCACCTGCACCTGCGCGATGTCGAGATTGGTGCCGATGTCGAAAGTGACCGAGATCGTGAACCGTCCATCCGCGGTCGAATTCGACGACAGATAGATCATGTTCTCGACGCCGTTGATCTGCTGCTCGATCGGCGTCACCACCGTCGAGGCGACGATGTCCGCGCTGGCGCCGGGATACTGGCCGGACACGGTGATGGTCGGCGGCGCGATCTCCGGATATTGCGCGACCGGCAGCCGCAGAAACGCGACGCCGCCGAGGATCACGAATATGATCGAGACCACGGAGGCGAAGATCGGCCGGTCGATAAAGAAATGCGAGATGCGCATCGGTTTCGGCCAGGGTTATTTCGGCGTCTGTGGCAGGCTCGCGCCTTGCGCCGGCGCGGCGCCCGGCTTGCCCTCTTCCTGCGGCGTGACCTTCTGGCCCGGTCGCGCGCGCAGCAATCCGTTGACGATCACGCGGTCGTCGGGGCCGAGACCGTCCTTGATCACCCGCAAGTTGTCAGCAGTGGTCTGGCCGAGCGTCACGTATTTGGAAACGACCGTATTATCGGCATTCACCGTGAGAACGAATTTTCGCGTCTGCTCGGTGCCGATGGCCGCGTCCGGCAACAGCATGGCTTCATAAGGCGGCGACCCGGGCACGCGCACGCGGGCGAACATGCCGGGCGTGAAAATATTGTTGGGATTGGCGAACACCGCGCGGCCGCGAATGGTGCCGGTCGAACGGTCGATCGCATTGTCGACGAAATCCAAGTGGCCCTGATGATCGAATTTGTTCTCATCGATGAGCTTGAGCGCCACCTGCACGCCGGCGCCGCGGCTGGCGATGTCGTTTCCGGTCTTCGACATCCGCTCATAGCGCAGGAATGACCCTTCGTCGAAGGTGAACTCGAAATAGATCGGATCGGTCGACACGATGGTGGCGAGCAGCGTGGTGTTGCCGGCGGTGCCGCCGGTCACCAGATTGCCGGGCGAGACGCGGCGGTCGCCGATGCGGCCGTTGACCGGCGCGCGCAATTCGGTGAACTGGATGTCGAGCTCGGCCTGGCGCACCGCCGCCTCGTTGTTGCTGACGGAGGCTTGCGCATTGTGGTAGGCCTGCGCGCGTTGCTCGAAGGTCTGTTCGGTGATGGTCTTGTCGCGCACCAGTTGCTGGCCGCGCGTGTAGTCGGACTCGGTGAAGGCGAGATTGGATTTGGCCTGCGCCAGATTGGCGCGCGCCTGATCGAGCGTGTTCTGGAACGGACGCTTGTCGATGGTGAACAATAGATCGCCCTGCTTGACGATCTGCCCGTCCTTGAAATGCACGCCCTCGAGATAGCCGGAGACGCGCGCGCGCACCTCCACCGAATTGACGGCGGTGAAGCGGCCGACATATTCGTCGAAATCGGAAACCGTGCGCTTGACCGGCGCGGCGACACTGACCGCCGGCGGCGGCGGCACAGCCGGCTTCTGCGCTTCGCCGCAACTTACGACTAAAGTTGCAAACGCACACACCAAAACGATGTCGCGGCCACCACGCATCAACGAAAATGATGGAATTGCCCGTGCGGAATTCATGAAACCCTGCGATATCGGCCAATCACGAATTGCCCGGACCGTCCCCATAGCGTCGGCGGTCAGCTATGTCCACCGGACCCGATCGGCAATAGGACCGCGAAAACGGAACTTTGCGTCAACCGCGCCGCCGGGCGCGAAATGCGGCGAGCCAGCGCGAGCCGAACAGAGCCAATACGATGCCACCATAAACGCTGCCGCCGATTGCGGCCAGCAGCGCAAGGGTTGCGACATCGCGCAGCCGCTGCCAGCCCTCAAACAGATGCACGACCGGCGCGTCGCATAGCCACAAGGTAGCGGCCAGCGCGAGGCCGGCACCCGCCAGCTTGACCGTCGATTGCCGCAGCCGCTCGTCGATTTGGAGGTGACCCGCGCGCATCGCAAACCATACCACCAGGCCGAGATTGATCCAGGCGCCGATCGAGGTCGCCAACGCGAGGCCCACCTGCGCGAGCGGGCCCATCAGCAGGAACTTGAAGGCGATATTGACGGCGGCGGCGGCGAGCGCCGCCTTCACCGGCGTTGCGGTGTCGCCGCGGGCAAAAAACGTCGCGACCGTGCTGCGGATCAGTACGAAGGGCAGCAATCCGCAGGCATAGGCCGCGAGTGTCTGACCGGCCGCGACGGCATCGGCCGCGGTGAAGGCGCCGCGCATGAACAGCGCCCGCATGATCAGCTCGGGGATGACGAAGAAGGCCGCGAGACAGGGAATCGACAGCAGTAGCGTGAATTCGATCGCGCGGTTCTGCGCGCTGGCGGCGCCTGCTTCGTCGCCGGCGGCAAGGCGCCGCGACATTTCGGGCAGGATCACGGTGCCGGCGGCGATGCCGATGACACCGATCGGAAGCTGATCGATGCGGTCGGCGTAATAGAGCGCGGACAGCGCGCCCGCCGGCAGGAAGCTCGCGATGATGGTATCCGCGAACAGCGCGAGCTGCACGCCCATGGAGCCGACCGTGGCCGGCCCGAGCGCGCGGAAGAATTTTCGTACGTCGGCGTCGAGCTGCGGCCAGCGCAGCGCCGCCAGCGCGCCGGCGCGGGCCGCGTCGCCGGCGACCAGCAGGAATTCGAGGATGCCGGCAACCAGCACGCCCCAGGCCGCGGCATGGCCGGCGGTCGGAAAGAACGCCGCCAGCGCGAGCGCGACCACGAGCGAGAGATTGAGCAGGATCGGCGCGGCGGCGGCGGCGGCGAAACGTTGCAAGGCATTGAGGATGCCGCCGTAAAAAGTGACCAGCGTAACCAGCAGCAGATAGGGAAAGGTGATGCGCGTGAGATCGACCGCGAGCGCATAGCGTTCCGGATCGCGGGCGAAGCCCGGCGCCAGCACATCGATCACCGCCGGCGTGAACAACAGGGCCACCGCCAGCAACACGATTTGGCTGGCCAGCAACAGCGTGAAAACGCGGTCCGCGAACAGTCCGGCGCGCTCAGGCCCACCCTGCTCGCGAATGCGGGCATAGGCCGGAACGAACGCGGCATTGAAAGCGCCTTCAGCGAAGATGGCGCGGAAATGATTCGGCAGGCGCAGGGCGACAAAGAAGGCATCGGCCGCCGGCCCGGCGCCGAGGATCGCGGCCAGCACGATGTCGCGGACAAAGCCGGTCACCCGCGACAGCAGCGTGAAACCACCGACCGTGAGTATGCGTTCAATCATTATCAATCCCGCCGGGGCATTGGCTAAGTCGCCGCAGATCAATGGACTTGGGCAACAAGCAACGATAGCGATAGCCAGATACGCCGAACTGCCTTAAGACGATTCCCGACCCGAACATAGAGCCCGGACGAGCCTCGCACGTGCATGATCCCGAAAAGCTTGTCCTCGACCCCGATCGGGGATGGCAACCGGTTTCCGGAAAAGATCATGCACAAGCAAAATGTTAGGGACGGTATTGATTTAATCTGAATGGATCGGACTCTAAAACCATGCCCTCGCCGATCATTCCCATCCTGCTGGCCGGGGGCGCCGGGACCCGCCTTTGGCCGGTCTCGCGCGACGCCCTGCCCAAGCAGTTCCTGCCTTTGGTCGGTGACCGCTCGACCTATCAGGAAACCCTACTGCGCGTGCAGGACCCGATGTTCGGGCCCCCCATCGTCATCACCGGCCCGAATTTCCATTTCTTCGCCCGCCGGCAGGCCGAGGACGTCGGCGTCGAGGCGACGGTGGTGATCGAGCCGCTGCGGCGGGATTCTGGTCCCGCCATTGCGGCCGCCACCGCGGTGGCGCTCAAACGCGACCCGGACGCGGTGGTGCTGGCGCTCGCCGCCGACCACATCATCCTCGACGTGTCGCAGTTCCGCGCCACCTGCCTGGCCGGCCGCGAGGCCGCCGAGGCAGGATCCATCGTTACCTTCGGCATCAAGCCGACCGAGCCGAAGACCAGTTACGGCTACATCCTGCCGGGCGCAGCCATCGGCAAGAGCGGCGTGCACGCGGTCAAGAGCTTCGTCGAGAAGCCGGACGCCGCCACNNACGCCGCCACCGCCGCCCGCTACGTGCGCGACGGCTATCTGTGGAATTCCGGCAACTTCCTGTTCCGCGCCGACGTGCTGCTGTCCGAATTGGCAAGGCTCGAGCCGGCGATGGCCGAAGCGATCGAGGCCGCGGTCGCCAAGGCCTCCACCGACCTCGGCTTCCTGCGGCTGCAGCCGGAGGCTTTCGCGCGCGCGCCGCTCAAGTCGATCGATTACGCGGTGATGGAAAAGACCGACCGCGCCGCGGTGGTGGCGGGCGACTTCCGCTGGTCGGACATCGGCAGCTGGGACGCGCTGTTCGACATCACGCCGCATGACGCGGCGGGCAATGTCTTGCATGGACCGGTGGTGACCATGGATGCCAGCGGCTGCGTCGTGCATTCGGACGGCCGGCTCACCGCCGTGGTCGGCGTCAACGACCTGGTGGTGGTGAGCACATCCGATGCGGTGATGGTGATTCCGCGTGCCCGCTCGCAAGAGGTGCGCGAGCTGGTGGCGAAGCTTAAGGCGGCCAAGCGCCCCGAGGCGACCGACCACAAGCGCGTGCACCNNTGGTGGTGCGCGGCACCGCCGAAGTCACCATCGGTGACACGATTCAAGCCGTGCACGAAAACCAGTCGGTCTTTATCCCGATCGGCAGTGTTCACCGGCTGGCCAACCAGGGAAAAATCCCGCTCGAATTGATCGAGGTGCAGACCGGCAGCTATTTGGGCGAGGACGACATCGAGCGCATCGAGGACATTTATAAGCGAAGCTAGACCGGCCGTTACAATATCTTCCGCTGCACCAGCGCCTCGATCACTTCACTCGCGAGCCGATCGGCGTCCTTGCTCCCGGCCATGAGGTGCAGCTCGGGATTTTCCGGCACTTCGTAGGGCTGATCCACGCCGGTGAAATTCTTGATTTCGCCAGCGAGCGCGCGCCGATACAACCCCTTGGGATCGCGCGCGATACAGTCCTCGAGCGGCGTGTCGACGAAAATCTCAATGAATTCTCCGGCCTCGAGCAGTTCGCGCACCATGCGGCGCTCGGCGTGAAACGGCGAGATGAACGAGCAAAGCACGATCAGCCCTGCATCGGTCATCAGCTTGGCCACCTCGCCGATGCGACGAATGTTCTCGACCCGGTCGGGCTCGGTAAAGCCAAGGTCACGGTTCAAGCCGTGCCGCACATTGTCGCCGTCCAACAAGATGGTATGAGCGCCGCGCGCGCACAGCGTGGCTTCCACAAGGTTGGCGATGGTTGATTTTCCGGAGCCCGGAAGACCGGTAAACCACAGCACGGCCGCCCGCTGATGCATGAGGGTCGATCGTTCGGCCTTGCTCACCGTCTGTTTCTGATGGTGGATATTGGTGGCCCGGCGCAAGGCGAAGTCGATCATTCCGGCGGCGACGGTTTCGTTGGAATAGCGATCGATCAGGATAAACGCGCCGGTGTCGCGGTTGTCCGCGTAAGCATCGAACGCGACCGGTCGGGCGACCGACAGATTGCACACGCCGATTTCGTTCAGCGCAAGCGTCTTGGCAGCAAGCTTCGACAGCGTAGTAACGTCGAGCCGATGCTTGAGGTCGGTGACGGTCGCGGCCACGGTGCAATTGTTGATCTTCATGGAGTAGCTACGCCCGGGGAACAGATGTTCGTTCGACATCCAAACCAGGTGGGCCACGAACTGGTCGGCGATCTGCGGTCGATCGCGCAGCGCGGCAAACATGTCGCCGCGCGCAACGTCGATTTCATCGGTGAGCGTGACCGTGACCGAATCCCGCGCTTGCGCGGCTTCGAGATCGTCGCCGGCGCCGATAATCCGCTTGATCCTGGTGGTTTGCCCGGATGGGAGAATGGCGATTTCGTCGCCCACGCTGGCGCTGCCGCTCGCAATCGTGCCGGCAAAACCACGAAAATCGGAATTGGGCCGATTGACCCATTGCACCGGCATGCGGAACGGCTTACCGGCGCGGTCGTCCTCGACGTCGACCGTTTCAAGATAGTAGAGCAGATGCGGCCCCGCATACCAGGGCGTGCGCTCGCTGCGTGATGAAACATTGTCGCCGTAGCGCGCCGAGACCGGGATCGCCTTGATGTCCTTGAAGCCGAGCGCGCCGGCAAAGCGGCTAAAGCTCGACACGATCTGCTCGAACACGGCGCGATCAAACCCGACAAGATCGATCTTGTTCACCGCCAGAACGACGTGGCGAATGCCCAGCAGGCTCGCGATGATCGCGTGGCGGTGGGTCTGGCTCAGCAGACCCTTGCGCGCGTCCACCAGTAGCACCGCGAGGTCGGCATTGGACGCTCCCGTCGCCATGTTGCGGGTGTATTGCTCGTGGCCCGGCGTGTCGGCGACGACGAAAGCGCGCCGCGGCGAGGCGAAATAGCGATAGGCGACGTCGATGGTGATGCCCTGCTCGCGCTCGGCTTCCAACCCGTCGAGCAGCAAAGCGAAATCGACGTCCGCTCCGGTGCTGCCGTGTTTTTTCGAATCGCGCTCGAGCGCGGCCAGATGATCGTCGAAGATGAGGTTCTGCTCGTAAAGCAAGCGGCCGATCAAGGTGGACTTGCCGTCGTCGACCG
>PKXB01000074.1 GCA_003133345.1 Hyphomicrobiales bacterium
TCAGGAAGTGGGACCACCTCTCACGGCCTGCAGGGGTTAGTCATTCTAGGCAAGAAGTATGCATCTCCAACGACGTATCCTTGTTACAGGCGGTTCCGGATTTCTCGGGTCGCACTTGTGCGAAAGTCTGCTGGCGGAGGGCGCCAACGTCATTTGTCTCGACAACTTTTTTACCGGCGCGCGCACGAACATCGAGCATCTGCTCGACAACAAACACTTCGAGCTCATCCGGCACGATGTAACCTTTCCGATCTATCTTGAGATCGACCAAATCTACAATCTTGCCTGTCCGGCTTCGCCCATACATTACCAACACGATCCGGTGCAGACGACCAAGACCAGCGTCCACGGCGCCATCAACATGCTGGGCCTCGCCAAGCGCGTGAAGGCGAAAATCATGCAGGCATCGACGTCGGAAGTGTACGGCGATCCAAAGGGACATCCGCAGACCGAAGACTATTGGGGGCACGTCAATCCGATCGGCCCGCGCTCCTGCTATGATGAAGGCAAACGCTGCGCCGAGACCTTGTTCTTCGACTATTGGCGTCAGCACAAATTGCGCATCAAGGTGGCGCGTATCTTCAATACCTACGGCCCGCGCATGCATCCAAACGATGGGCGCGTGGTGTCGAATTTCATTGTGCAGGGCTTGCTCGGCAAGGACATAACGATTTACGGCGACGGCTCGCAGACGCGCTCATTCTGTTATGTGGATGACATGATCGACGGCTTTATTCGATTAATGGCGACCGATGATTCAGTGACCGGGCCGATTAATATCGGCAATCCGAATGAATTCACGATTCTTGAACTCGCGACCATGATCAACGAGATGATTGGCGCAAGCTCGAAAATCGTTCGCCGGCCGTTGCCGGAGAACGACCCGCGCCAGCGCCAGCCGAATATCTCGCTCGCAAAAAAAACATCTGTCCTGGGAGCCGCGCACGCCACTCAAAGAAGGGCTTATTCGTACCATTGCGTATTTTGAGAAGTTGCTCAGTGAGGGCAAAATGCGCGACGTATTGACCAGTGGGCCGGTCTAAGTCATCCGGTGACTACCGTCACCGCAACTCGACGGCTTCGGTTTCGGCGAGGGAATTTGCTCGTCAACCCCCTCGAAATCCGATCAAATTTGCAGCTTCCGCGCCGCTGGAAAACACTGTAAACGGCAAATTCCCTGTATAATTCCCTGCCATCAGGGAAAGGTTGCCATTGCCGAAGCTGACCCCGCGCCAGATTCTGATCGTGCTGCACGATCTCGCCGCAACCGCGGCGGCGATCGTACTGACGTTTTTTATCCGGTTCGAGGGCCAGCCGCTGGATGAACGGCTGCCCGGTCTCAAATTCCTGCCGGTCTTCCTGGTCTACGCGGCGGTGGTCTATTTCATCTTCAACCTGCACCGCAACAAGTGGCGGTTCACCTCGATCCCCGATCTCTACAATATTTTCCGCGCTGTCACCGTTCTGGCGGTGTCGCTGCTCGCGCTCGACTATGTGTTGGTGGCGCCCAACGTTTACGGTGGGTTTTTCTTCGGCAAGATAACCGTCCTGCTGTACTGGTTCCTGCAGATGTTCTTCCTGGGCGGCTCGCGCGTCGTCTATCGCTATTTCCATTATGCGCGCACGCTGCAACGCGCCAAAATCGCCGACGCGACGCCGACCCTGTTGCTTGGGCGCGCGGCCGACGCCGAAGTCCTGTTGCGCTCAATCGAAAGCGGTGCGGTGAAAAAGATCTGGCCGGTCGGCGTCTTGTCACCGTCCGCAGCCGACCGTGGCCAGTCGATCCGCGGCATTCCGGTGCTGGGCGACATAGACGATCTCGAACGCGTGGTCGCCGATTTATCCGATCGCGGCACGCGGGTGACGCGCGTCGTGCTGACGCCGTCGGCGCTCTCGCCGGAAGCGCGGCCGGAAGTGCTGCTGATACGGGCGCGCAAGCTCGGCCTGACGATGAATCAGTTGCCGTCGCTCGATGCCGGCGGACAGGCAGTGCAGCTCGCGCCGGTGGCGGTTGAGGATTTGTTGCTGCGGCCCAGCGTCAGAATCGATTACCGCCGGCTTGAGTCCTTCGTGAGCGGCAAGGCGATCGTCGTCACCGGCGGCGGTGGCTCGATCGGTTCGGAAATCTGCGAACGCCTGGTCACTTTCGGCGCTGCCCGTCTGCTGGTGATCGAGAATTCCGAGCCCGCGCTGCATGCCGTGCTGGAGTTGCTCAAAGCCAAACAAACCAAGGCGGCCATATCCGGCCGCATCGCCGATATCCGCGACCGGACGCGGATCATGGGCCTAATCGCGCAATTCATGCCCGATATGGTCTTTCACGCCGCCGCGCTCAAGCACGTGCCGCTGCTCGAACTGGACTGGGACGAGGGCATCAAGACCAANNACCGACAAGGCGATCGAACCGGTCTCCGTGCTGGGCGCCACCAAGCGGCTGGCGGAAATGTATTGCGAGGCGCTCGACAAGGAATTGGGGCGCCATGGGACAAGCGCCACGCGCATGATCTCGGTGCGCTTCGGCAACGTGCTGGCGTCCAACGGCTCGGTGGTGCCGAAATTCAAGGCGCAGATCGAGGCCGGCGGCCCGGTCACCGTCACGCATCCCGACATGGTGCGCTATTTCATGACCATCCGCGAAGCCTGCGACCTGGTCATCACCGCCGCGACCCACGCGCTCGGGCCGGACCGTGGCGATGTGTCCGTCTATCTGCTCAACATGGGCCAGCCCGTTAGAATCGTCGATCTCGCCGAGCGCATCATCCGGCTCAGCGGGCTCGAGCCGGGACGCGACATTCAGATCACGTTCACCGGCATTCGCCCGGGCGAGCGGCTGCACGAAATCCTGTTCGCGCGCGAGGAGGAGACCACCGACATCGGTATTCCCGGCATCGTCGCCACCAAGCCGGTGCAGCCTTCGCTGGAGGCGATCCGCGCCTGGGTGGCGACGCTGGAGCAGGGCCTGTCGCGCAACGAGCGCGCGGTCATCTACAATGTGCTGCGCGACGCGGTGCCTGAATTCCGCGGCGAGGCGGCGTAGCGCATGATCCCGAAAAGTGAGAACCGGTTTTCGGAAAAGATCATGCGCAAGCAATAAGGGGACAAAAGCTTGGACTTAGCAGCATTCTTCAAAGCGGAGTTCGCCGAACATCACGACACCGCGCGCCGCACCGAGGCGGCTTTATCGGGCGCCTTCGCCGGGCTGGTCAGCGCTTGCGTCAAATCGATCCGCGCCGGCGGCAAGCTGATGTTGTTCGGCAATGGCGGAAGCGCCGCCGACGCCCAGCATCTCGCGACCGAGCTGACCGTCCGCTATAAGAGCGATCGCGCCGCTATTGCCGCGGTCGCTTTGACCACCGATACGTCCGCGCTCACCGCCGCCGGCAACGATCTCGGCTTCGACCGGATCTTTGCGCGCCAGATCGAGGCGCTTGGGCGGCCCGATGACGTCGCCATCGCGATCTCGACCTCCGGTAAGAGCCCGAATGTCATCGCCGCGCTGCGGCAGGCCAAGGCCATGAAGCTGGTCACCGCGGCCTTGGGCGGCAAAGGCGGCGGCGATCTGGCCGGGCTTGCCGATCATCTGCTGGTGGTGCCGTCCGACACCACGGCGCGGATCCAGGAAATGCACATCACACTGGGTCAAATGCTCTGCGGCGCCCTGGAAATCGAGCTGGGGCTGGTCAAACCCGGCCGCTAAACGCCCTAGTGACTGTTAACCCGCTGCGCGGGCTACTATTTTACATTTCATGACGCGAAATCAGCATTCGTCATACTGAAAATGCCCTTGACTCAATACTGGCCGCCTATTTCCTTGGCGCCCAGGGAGAAACCATTCCATGGACGCCACCATCCTGCGCGGCGTCATTTGCGTCGGCGCCGCCATCCGCGATCAGGCCGGCACGGTGATCGGCGCGATCAGCGTGTCGACGCCGACCATGCGAGCGAGCGAGGAGCACGTCGCACTCATGCGCGACGAGATCAACGCCGCGACGCGCGCGCTGTCCACCGAGTTCGGCGAGCCGACATCGCAAGTAGGCAGCGCACAGGCGGTCGCGAGCTGAGCTTTAGCATTTAGCGGAATCGCGTTTGGAGGATTCATGTACGCACCGGCCGGCGTGAAGACCAGCACGGAATTTCAAATTCCGGATACCATGAAAGCCTGGATATTGGGCGATCCGGGGGAGCTCACGCTCAAGGACAAGCCGGTGCCGGTGCCGAAGCGGGCGGAAGTGCTGGTGCGGATCGACGCGGCAGCGATCTGCGCGACCGATCTGGAAGTCATCTATCAGGGCCCGCCGGCCATGATCCAAGGCGGCATGCCGTTCAACAAGAACTTCACGCCGGGCCACGAATATATGGGCACGGTGGTGGCGCTGGGACCCGGCGTCGATGAATACAAGGTCGGCCAACGCGTCGCGGTCGAGATTCACGCCGGCTGCGGCCAATGCAAGCGCTGCCGCGAAGGCATGTACACCTCGTGCCACAACTACGGCCTCAACTACGGCGACGTCGACAAGGGCCACCGCGCCAACGGCTTCACCACCGACGGCGGCTTCTGCGAATACCAGGTGAACAACATCAACACGCTGGTCGCGATTGCGGACGAGATGTCGGACGAGGAAGGTGCGCTCGTCGTCACCGCCGGCACGGCGATGTATGCGCTGACCGAACTCGGCGGCCTGGTCGCCGGCGAAAGCGTCGTCGTCAGTGGCGCGGGTCCGATCGGCCTGATGGCGGTCGCGGTGGCCAAGGCGCTTGGTGCCCAGCCGGTGATCCTCACCGAAATGCGCGACAACCGGCTCAAGATCGGGCTCGAGCTCGGCGCCGACGCCGTGGTCAATATCCGCAAGGAGCCGGACGTCGTCGCCGCGGTGAAAAAGCTCAACGGCGGCAAGGGCGTCGATTACGTAGTGGAGTGCTCGGCCGCGAGCAAAGCCGTCAATGACGCCGTGCATATGGTCAATCGCGGCGGCAAGGTCTGCCTCGCCGCCTTCGCGCACGAACAGGTGCCGGTGGATGTCGCGCATATCGTGAGCAACAACATTACCCTCTACGGCATCCGCGGCGAGGGCAAGAGCGCAGTCCATCGCGCCGAGGTTTTCATGCGCCAGAAGCGTTTCGACGCCAGTAAGATTCACACCCACACGTTTCCGCTCGCCGATCTGCCGACTGCAATTCGCTACGCTAAGGACCGCGTCGACGACGCCATCAAGGTGGTGGTGAAGGCGAAATTGGACGCCGCCCACAAGGTGGCGGCGGAGTAATCCTCACCTCTGCTCTTTACCCGTGGAACCGTTTGCGGTGCTGGCGGTTGTCATTGCGAGCAAAACCGAATTCGGAGTTCCTTATGTCGGAAAAACCGAAGCAGCACGCGGAAGACGAGCGCCAGCGGATCGAGCACGACGAGGATCAGGTCGTGATCAATTCCGACGAGAGCTTTCCGGCCAGCGATCCGCCGAGCTGGACGCCGGTGCATGGCATCGGCTCGAGCGAGACCGGGAAAAAGAAGAAAAAAGAAGAAACAGGCCGTCGTTAACTAACGACGTCGGGCCGTGTACTCATAAAACACGCTATACGCCACGTCCGCTCCACGTCCGCTGGTCCCCCGAAAGCAGACATTCGCCAACGCGATTGCCATGTCCGCAAAGTCCCAACAGCAGACATTCCGCCATTCATTCGATTACGGGCGCTTAGTGAGGACCGGGCGGTGAAGATCGTATTGTGATCGAAGAGCGCGACCCGAGCGCGATCCCGAAGGGCGTCGGAGTTAAGATTTCTACGGCGAGAGCCGCGATCTTCAAATGGGTTACGCCACTAATTCATCTGCAGCTGAATGCATACGGGTGACGTGCAGGGGCACAACCGCTTTCACGTTCACCGCCGCGTTTGACTCCTGCTCGATGACGCGCTCGACCGGAGCCTCCAATTCGTACGTAAAGCGGCCCGATTCATAATTCAGCGTGGCGCGCCCCGACAGATCGCCTGGTACAAGGCGCGTCAACAATT
>PKXB01000172.1 GCA_003133345.1 Hyphomicrobiales bacterium
AGATCCTCGACTACGACAAGCTCACCATGACCATCGAGACCAACGGCGCGGTGACGCCCGAGGATTCGCTCGCTTACGCGGCGCGCATTCTGCAGGACCAGCTCAACGTGTTCGTGAATTTCGAGGAGCCGCGCAAGGAGACCACCGCTGAGACCATTCCCGATCTTGCGTTCAATCCGGCCTTCCTCAAGAAGGTGGACGAGCTCGAGCTGTCGGTGCGCTCGGCCAACTGTCTCAAGAACGACAACATCGTCTATATCGGCGACCTGGTGCAGAAGACTGAAGCCGAGATGCTGCGCACGCCGAATTTCGGCCGCAAGTCGCTCAACGAAATCAAGGAAGTGCTGGCGCAAATGGGCCTGCATCTCGGCATGGAAGTGCCGGGCTGGCCGCCGGAGAACATCGAAGAGCTGGCCAAGCGCTTCGAGGATCACTACTAGCGCATGATCCCGAAAAGTGGGAACCGGTTTTCGGAAAAGATCATGCGCAAGCGAGTAAGCCGCGCCGCGGTTGCGTCATAAGAGGTTAGGAGAGTAGGCGATGCGTCACGGAAAAGTTCACCGCAAGCTCGGCAGGCATTCTGCGCATCGCACGTCCATGTTCGCCAACATGGCGGCCGCGCTGATCAAGCACGAGCAGCTCGTCACCACGCTGCCGAAGGCGAAAGAACTTCGCCCGATCGTGGAAAAACTGGTGACGCTGGCCAAAAAAGGCGGCCTGACCGCGCGCCGGCAAGCGATCTCGGAAATGCGCGACATCCCAATGGTCAAGAAATTGTTCGACGTGATCGGTCCCCGTTACAAGGACCGCAAGGGTGGCTACACCCGCGTGCTCAAGGCCGGCTTCCGTTACGGCGACAGCGCCGCGCAGGCGGTGATCGAGTTCGTCGACCGCGACGTCGAGGCCAAGGGCAAGGATTCCGGACCGGTGCAGGAGAAGAAGGTCGACGAAGCGGCGACCGCGGCTGCATAAAGCCTTTCGTCATAAGGAAATTTACAGGGGCGGCCTCCAGGCCGCCCTTTTCGTTTTCCACTCGCCGATGGGCCCGGCCTATGTATAATTACCCCGATACCACGTGGGGGAACATCATGGTCCGCTTTGTCACAACATTACTTGCAGCTTTCGTTGTCACGCTCGGCGCTGCCAATGCGCAGTCGGCGCTGGTCAAGCGCGGCGACTATCTGGTCAACGGCCTGCTTACCTGCGGCAATTGCGACATCATGGACAAGGCTTTTTCGGGGTTCCTCGAATTCGACGAGCCGCCGTTCAAAGTGACGGCGCCCAACATCACCCAGGACAAGGAGACCGGCATCGGCACATGGAGCGCGGCCGACATCAGGAAACTGTTGCGCACCGGCGTACGGCCGAACGGGGTGACCATCGCCACCATCATGCCGACCGGTTTCTATGACATCATCACCAAAAAGGACATGGACGCGATCGTCGCCTATGTACAGACGCTCAAGCCGATCAAGAACAAGGTGCCGGATCCGATCTACAAAATGCCGCAGGTGCGTCAGATTTTCACCGGCGCCGAGAAGCCCTATACCGAAGCCATGTTCAGCGACAGGCTGAAGCACGGCTTCTACCTCGCCACCATCGCCCACTGCATGGAATGCCATACGCCGATGGAGAAGGGCGTCCGCCAATTCAAGACTAGGCTCGGCACCGGCGGCTTCGAGTTCAAGGGACCGTGGGGCGTGTCGGTGTCGAGCAACATCACCCAGAGCAAGACCAAGGGCATCGGGGCGTGGACCGACGCCGAGATCAAGCGTGCCATCACGACAGAGGTCAGCAAGGACGGCCGCAAGCTCAAGCCGCCGATGGGCTTCCATTATTATTCCACGCTGACCGCCGAAGACCTCGATGCCGTGGTGACCTATCTGCATACGGTGCCGGCGAAGGAGTAAGGCTTTTCACCTCTCCCCGCGTGCGGGGAGAGGTCGCCCGCCGAAGCGTCAGCGAAGTCGGGCGGGTGAGGGGGTGCTCCCACGATTCTGAGTGCGTCGAAATAGCCCCTCACCCGGCTCGCTTCGCTCGCCACCCTCTCCCCGCAAGTGGGGGAGAGGGAGATACCGGCCTTCATTTAGCCCCGGCGGGGCCCTATATCTTGGCCTCTCGCCGGGATTCGACACCATGCACCTGAAACGACCCCTGACCGCCGCATTGCTGGTCGCCATCGCTCTGACCGCTTCCGTCCAAAACGCCCGTGCCCAGGAGCGCCGGGTGCCGACCGCCGCCGAGCTGCGGCTGTCCTATTCGCCGGTGGTGCAGCGGGTGGCGCCGGCGGTGGTCAATGTCTATGCCGCCAAGGTGGTGCAGAACCGCCAGCCGCTGTTCGACGATCCGATCTTCCGCCGCTTCTTCGGCGTGCCGGGCGGCGGCGACCGCCAGCAGGTGCAGCGATCGCTCGGCTCCGGCGTGATCGTGGATGCCTCCGGCCTGGTGGTCACCAATGTGCACGTGATCGAGGGTGCCGACGAGGTCAAGGTGTCGCTCGCCGACAAGCGCGAATTCGAGGCGGAAATCGTGCTCAAGGACAAACGCAGCGATCTCGCCGTGCTGCGCATCAAGGACGCGCACGAGCGTTTCCCGACTCTGGAATTCGCCAATTCCGACGCTCTTGAAGTGGGCGACATCGTACTCGCCATCGGCAACCCGTTCGGCGTTGGGCAGACGGTGACGCACGGCATTGTCTCGGCGCTCGCCCGCACCCAGGTCGGCATCACCGACTATCAGTTCTTCATCCAGACCGACGCCGCCATCAATCCGGGCAATTCTGGCGGCGCGCTAGTCGATCTCACCGGCCGGCTGGTCGGCATCAACACCGCGATCTTTTCGCGCTCGGGCGGTTCGCAGGGCGTCGGCTTCGCCATCCCCGCCAACATGGTGCGGGTGGTGGTGGCTTCCGCCAAGGGCGGCGGCAACGCGGTGATGCGGCCCTGGCTCGGCGCTAAATTTCAGCCGGTGACCGCCGACATCGCCGACAGCATGGGCCTCAAGCGCCCGGCCGGCGCGCTCATCGCCAGCGTCACGCCCGGCGGCCCGGCGGCGCATGCCGGCCTCAAGGCCGGCGACGTGATCGTGTCGGTGGATGCGCAAGCTGTCGACGACGTCAACGCCTTCGACTATCGCTTCGCCACCAAGCCGCTCGGCGGCACGGCGGCGCTGGGCGCGTTGCGCGAGGGCCGCGAGCTGAGCGTGAAGGTGGCGCTGCAATCCGCGCCCGCGACGCCGCGCGACGAGATCACCATCCGCTCGCGCTCGCCATTCTCCGGCGCCAAGGTCGCCAACCTGTCGCCCGCGCTGGCCGACGAACTGCAATTACAGAACGCCGACGAGGGCGTGGTCATTCTCGACGTGGACAGCGGCTCTTACGCCAGCAACCTCAACTTCCAGCGCGGCGACGTGATCGTGTCGGTGAACGGCGAGCACATCGCCAAGACCCGCGATCTCGAGCAGGCCACCAGCACGCCGAACCGTTCCTGGCGCATCCTCATCCGCCGCGGCGGACAGCAGATTTCCGCGGTGATCAACGGATGACCTCGCGCGCCAAAGCCGCCGGTCCGACCCTGTTCGCGGCCGCCGGCCTCGACAAGGACGCGCCGCGCCCGCTCGCCGACAAGCTGCGTCCGCAGAAACTCGACGAGGTGGTCGGCCAGGACCATCTGCTGGGCACCGACGGCGCGCTCACCCGCATGCTGGCGACCCGCTCGCTCGGCTCGCTGGTGTTCTGGGGCCCGCCCGGCACCGGCAAGACCACGGTGGCGCGGCTGCTGGCGCAAGAGACCGACCTGCATTTCGAGCAGATCTCGGCGATTTTCACCGGCGTCGCCGACTTGAAGAAGGGGTTCGAGGAAGCGCGCCGCCGCCGCGAGCTGGGGCAGGGCACGCTGCTGTTCGTGGACGAGATCCACCGCTTCAACCGCGCCCAGCAGGATTCATTCTTGCCGGTGATGGAGGACGGCACCATCGTGCTGGTCGGCGCCACCACCGAAAACCCGTCGTTCGAGCTCAACGCGCCGCTGCTGTCGCGCGCGCGCGTGCTGGTGTTCAAATCCCTCGATGCGGAAGCGATCGAGAAATTGCTTACGCGCGCCGAGCAGATCGAGGGCCGCAAGCTGCCGCTCGACGACGACGCACGCACCGCGCTCATCAGCATGGCCGACGGCGACGGCCGCGCCGCGTTGACGCTTACCGAGGAAGTCTGGCGTGCCGCCCGCAAAGGCGAAGTTTTTGACTCCGCCAAGTTGCAGGAGATCGTGCAGCGGCGCGCGCCGATCTACGACAAGGCGCAGGACGGCCACTACAATCTGATCAGCGCATTGCACAAGTCGGTACGCGGCTCCGATCCCGACGCCGCGCTGTATTATCTTTGCCGCATGCTGGATGCCGGCGAGCCGCCGCTCTACATCGCGCGCCGCGTGGTGCGCATGGCGATCGAGGACATCGGGTTGGCCGATCCGCAGGCGCTTGTGATCGCCAACGCCGCCAAGGACGCCTACGATTTCCTGGGCAGCCCGGAAGGCGATCTGGCGATCGCGCAAGCCGTGATCTACATGGCCACCGCGCCGAAATCGAATGCCTCCTACGCCGCCTTCGGCGCCGCTATGCGCACCGCCAAGCAGGCCGGCTCACTGCTGCCGCCCAAGCACATCCTCAACGCGCCGACCAAGCTGATGCAGAGCGAAGGTTACGGCCGCGGCTATTCTTACGACCACGACCAGGAAGAGGCGTTCTCCGGGCAGAATTATTTCCCCGACGCGCTATCGCGCCAGCGCTTCTACAATCCGCCGGAACGGGGCTTCGAGCGCGAAATCCGCAAGCGCCTGGACTATTGGGCCAAGCTGCGCAAAGAACGGGACTTGGAGCGAGGCTCCTCGTGAGACAGCGCAGAAACGGCCCGCGCCAGCCCGGTGGCGGGCGGCAACAGGCCGGGCCGCGCGGTCGCGGTCACGGCCGTGATCGCGATGAGCGAATCAAAGAGCGATCCAAAGAGCGATCCAATCCCCGGCAATCCGATCTGCGCGTGAAGCATCCGCCGAAGCGTGACGGCGGTCGAGGCCGTGCCTTTCCCGCTCGCCCGCCGCGCGAGCAGCCGGTGGCTTTTGCGCCCGCGCCGCCACGGGTGGTCGCGCCGAAGCCGGTGCAATTTTCAGCCGGCGTGCAGACCGTCGCGGTCAGCCCCGACGAATCCGGCATGCGCGTCGATCGCTTTTTCGAGGGGCGGTTTCCGGGCCTGTCGTTCAGCCACATCCAGCGCATCATTCGCAAAGGCGAGGTGCGCGTGAATGGCAAGCGCACCCAGCCGAAGAACCGCCTTGAGGCCGGGCAGGCCGTGCGCATTCCGCCACTTCAGCTCGAGGCGCCGAAACCGCGCGACGACGCCCCGCAAGCGCAGAAAGACCGCGCCTTCATACGATCGATCACGCTTTACGAAGACGACGACGTGCTGGTGCTCAACAAGCCGATGGGGCTGGTCGTGCAGGGCGGCTCCGGCACCACGCGCCACCTCGACGGCATGCTCGGTGCGCTGCGCGGCTCGCACCCGGACGCGCAGCGCCCGCGCTTGGTGCACCGGCTCGACAAGGACACCGCCGGCTGCCTGCTGGTGGCGAAGACGCGCTTTGCGGCGGCGGCGCTGGCAAAGACGTTCCGCACGCGCTCGGCGCGCAAGATCTACTGGGCGCTGGTCGCGGGCGTGCCGAAGCCGAAACAGGGGCGCATCTCCACCTTCCTCGCCAAGCAGGAGATCGAGGAGGATTCCTACATGCGTATCGCCAAGCACAGCGAAAAGGATGCCGTGCACGCCGTGACCTATTACGCGGTGGTGGAGACGGCGGCGCAGAAATTGGCATGGATCTCGCTCAAGCCGGTGACCGGCCGCACCCATCAATTGCGCGCGCACATGGCGCATGTCGGCAATCCGATTATCGGCGACCCGAAATATTTCAACATCGAGAACTGGGAGCTGCCCGGCGGCATGCAGGACAAGCTGCATCTGCTGGCGCGCCGCATATCGGTTCCGCATCCGCGCGGCGGCACCATCGACGTCAGCGCGCCGCTACCGCCGCACATGGAGCAATCCTGGAACCTGCTCGGTTTCGACGCCAAGCGCTACGACCCCATCGTCGACGCGCCGGAGGAGGAGTAGCGGACGGGTGGCGGCATCCCTATTTGATGAGTATGGCACGCAGATACCCGCTTCTCGCCTTGCTCGTACTGGCGCTCGGACTGCCAGCAATGCCGGCATATGCCGACGACTATCCCTATTCCATCATGCGGCCCGAGCCAGGATCACGGCATGTGCCGAAACACAGGCCGCCGCGCGCTGCGGTGCCGCATGCCACGGTTAAGCATGCGCCAAAACACATATCGCGGCGCGGTTCGTCTAGTCCCGTTTATCCGCAGCCATTGCCAGCCCCGCAAAATTTGACAGGGCCGTCGCCGCAGCAGGTGGTGACGCCAGGTTCGCCCACCGTGCCGCCGCTGCTTTACGTGCCGCAGACCGGCCGAGTGCTGCCGAACCTGCCGATCGTGGCGCCATCCGGCCCGAACGGGATGGAGACCTCTCAGGACCGCGCCGCGCGTTGCGCGCACCAGGCCGGCGTCTACGGCCCACTCGCCGGCGACCGCACGAGCTATATCGGCAGTTGCATCAATCAGTAGCGTTAGATCTCTTCCATCACCTGCGCGTAGGAGATCAGCGCGAACAGCGCGGTGCCGCCGACGATGTTGCCGAGCAGCACGGGCATCACGAATTGCCCGATCATCCGCCACCATTCCCAGTCGCCCGCGAGCACCAGCATGTAGGCTTCCATGCTGCCGGCGACGATATGGGTGAAGCCGCCGATCGCGATCAGGTAGGTCATCAACGTGATCACGGAGAACTTTGCGTTCTCCGCGCTCGGAATCATCCACACCATGGCGGCGATCAGGAATCCGGACGAAATGGCGCGGAAAAACATGTCCCACCAGCCGAGCGCGAGCAGGCCGCGGCTGATGGTCAACATGCCGTGCAGCAAGTCGGGCTGAAGCACCGGCGTAAAACTGGAGATCAGCGCAGCGATCAGCGTGCCGGCGAGATTGGCGACGAGCACGATTGTCCACAGTCGTGCCATGCGCCAGATGTTGGCCCAGTTGAGATCAGCGAACACCGGGAGCACCACAGTGATCGTGCTCTCGGTGAACAGCTGCTGGCGTCCCAGCACCGCCATCAGGAAGCCGACGCAATAGCCGAACCCCGACAGCAGCGGCCGCCACGGCGTGTCGGGCAGGTGGATTTCCAGGATCGCCTGCGCTAGCAGCGAAAAGCTCATCGACAGGCCGGCAGCGACGCCTGACCACCACAGCGAGGTGGCCGGGCGCTGCATTTCCTCGTCGCCAATCCGCCGCACCACCTCGTAGATCACCGGCGTGCGTGGAGACGACAGCTCCTCCACGTCCACGTTCTCTCGCTCGGTGATGCCCTTGGCCGTGCCCTTAGCCTTGCCCTGGCGCTGCGCCTTGGCGTTGTCGCGCTGCTTTTGGGCGCTGGAGGCTGGAGTCGCTGTCATAGTCAGCCATTAACGCTTGGCCAGCGCCCGCGGTTCCATGGCTGGAACTCTGGCCTCGGGCGCCGGCCGCTCAGGCGCTGGCGGCGTCGAGCGCCGCGATATCGTCGCCACTGAGCTTGATCTGCACCGCCTTCAGGATTTCGTCGAGCTGCGCGGGACTGGTGGCGCTGACGATCGGCGCGGTCACGCATGGCCGCGCCATCAGCCAGGCCAGCGACACTTGCGCTGGCGTCGCGGCATGGCGCGCGGCCACGTCATCGAGCGCCTGCAGGATGCGCAAGCCGCGCGCGTTGAGAAAGTCCTTGATGCGTGGCGCGCGCGCCGCGCTTTTTCCAAGATCGCGTTGCGAGCGATATTTGCCGGTGAGAAAGCCGGCCGCGAGCGAGTAGTAGGTGATGACGCCGATCCGCTCCCTGACGCAGATTGGTTCGAAATCACGCTCGAATGCCGCGCGGTCGTAGAGATTGTAGCGTGGCTGCAGGCTTTCATAGCGCGCTAGGCCGAGCCGCTTGCTGCTGTCCAGCGAGGCCTGCAAGCGCGCGGCGCTGATATTGGAAGCGCCGAGGGCCCGCACCTTGCCTTGCGCGATCAATTGCGCATAGGCCTGCAAGGTGTCGTCCGGCGCGGTGTTCGGATCGTCGAAATGGGTCTGATAGAGATCGATGCGGTCGGTTTGCAGCCGCCGCAGCGAATTCTCGGCTTCGCGCAGGATGTCGCTCGTCTTCAGGCCGCGGCCGGACCCCATGTCCTCGCCGACCTTGNNTGGCGATCACCACCTTGTCGCGCTTGCCGCTGCGTTTGAGCCAATTGCCAATAATGGTTTCCGATTCGCCGCCCTGGTGGCCCGGTACCCAGCGCGAATAGGTGTTGGCGGTGTCGATGGCATTGAAGCCGGCGTCGACAAAGGCATCGAGGATGGCGAACGAAGTCGCCTCGTCGACGTTCCAGCCGAACACATTGCCGCCCAGCATCAGCGGCGCGATGTGCAGTTCGGATTGGCCGAGCCTGCGAAGGTCCATGAGCTGACTTTACGGCCTACCGCAGAGACGCGTTGAACTTCTCCAGCGCCGCCTGGCCTGGGCAAAGCTCTTTCTCGGCGAGCGCATTGAGCGGTCCGTCGACCGTATGCAGATGCGCATGCAGGTCTTCCGATTCTTTCTCCACGTAAAGAAGTCCGGTGACGATCTGGCCCTTGGCGGCGTGGTGCTGCAGGAACCCTAAGGCAGCCGTGCGGTCGTTGATCTCGTAGTCGGCGGCGAGCTTGCGCAGCGTGAGCTTGGAGCCGTCGTGCTGCTCCACCACCTCGACGGTGCCGGGCTCGTACTGCACCTCGATCGGCATGCGGCTGGACATGAAATCGAGCCGGTTCACCGCCTCGTTGTGCTCGCGCACGAAATCGAAGCTTTTGGTCGAGCCGGCATGGTTGTTGAAGGCGACGCAGGGGCTGATGATGTCGATGAAGGCGGCGCCCTTGTGGGCGATCGCCGCCTTGATGATCGGCACCAGTTGCTGCTTGTCGCCGGAAAACGAGCGGGCGACGAAGCTGGCGCCGAGCTGCAAGGCCAGCGCGGCGAGATCGATGGAATTGTCGGTGTTGATGAAGCCGCGCTTGGATTTCGAGCCGCGGTCGGCGGTGGCGGAGAACTGGCCTTTGGTGAGGCCGTACACGCCGTTGTTCTCGACGATATAGACCATGTTGACGCCGCGCCGCAGCGAATGCGCGAACTGGCCGAGCCCGATCGAGGCGCTATCGCCGTCGCCGGAGACGCCGAGATAAATCAGATCGCGATTGGCGAGATTGGCGCCGGTCAAGACCGAGGGCATGCGCCCGTGCACCGAATTGAAGCCGTGCGA
>PKXB01000146.1:0-2339 GCA_003133345.1 Hyphomicrobiales bacterium
CGTTCTCGCCGCTGGTATAACAACCCGCATCTTGACATCAAAACGAATGTATCGCCCACGGCGCCGCTCTGTGGATGTTTCAGTCGAGGCCTCAGCCGCAAAAAAGACCGGGCAGACATGTCCAAATACGTTACATTGCGCCGCTTCGAAAGCCGCAGGCACGTTTTCTGGGTAGTCGGCAGGATCAAAACGTTCGACGCGTTTTCGAAACCACGCCGCGCGCGCTGGCTCCAGAGGCGAGCGATTGTCGATTTGGCCGGTTTTTAGTGCTTTGGCGTATTTTTCGCGGATAATATCTGCCTCGGCTCTTAGGGCGGTCCATTCCTCAGGGGAAAAAGCGTTCTCAACGATGTCGCTGTCTTCAACGTCGTAGGGTGCACGGTAGATTTGGATTGGCGGCAACGGTCCGCCGAGCCACGCATCGATTTTTTCTTCATCTGACTGGGCTTTGCTCGCCTCTTCAAGCTCGGCTCGGTGGTTCAATTCATATTGCGCTTGTTTCAGCAGAATCTGATCGTCCGATATCCACTCTTCGTATTGTTGCCGAGTTTCTTCAGTGAGCGTTTCGAGCGTTCCAACCAAATTAGTCTCTAAGCATTACCGAAGATAGTCATTGTGCGTAACCGCATCTTCGCGGGGCGACGGAATGCTTGGCGATTGCTCAACCAATGGGCCGTAGGGACAATATTTGAGCTCCCAACAGGGTTTGCAGACCCGACTGGTGCGCTCTTTCCAGTCGGCGCGCACAGCATCGTCCGGTTCGTTCGGATCGTAGCCGAGCGCCGTTTTTATACTCGGATGCAGCTCTTCTTTCGATTTCCGGACCATTCAGCCTCGAAGCTATCACTTCGCCGCCTGTTGCCCACCCTTCTTGCGCTTATTCTCTCTGCGCCCGAGCACCGGCCCCAAAAACGCGCCCGGCGCCGCTTACTTCGGCACGCGCCCCGGCTTGATCGACGCGATGGTCGCGTCCAAGGGTCCCTTGCGCGCGATGCGCAGCGTCACGTCGAAATATTTCTCCGGGCCGTCCTTGGGCTCCCACAGCATCACCGTCAGGCGCAGCACGCCGTCATTGCCGAGCTGCAAACGCTTGCCGGCTTGCACCGAGAAAGCATAGCCATCGGTCGGGGGCACGTAGCCCTTCGTCTGCGCGCGCACCGCCGGCTCGACGATCTTATAGAGGTCGAGCTTGCCGGCGGGCTCGCCCTTGGCGTCGAGGGCGTAGAATTCGAAGGTGTCGGTCGCAAATTGTGTCTGGTAGACGCGCACGGCCAGGCGGCTATTGCGCGACCAGGTGATTTCCTCGAGCTTGTTCTCGCTGCGGCCGTGGCCGTTGGCCCAAAATCCGGTGAAGCTCTGGCCCAGGATGACGCCATCCTTGAGCCGCACCAGCAGCAGCTCGATCTTGGCGTCCTCGTCGGGCCGCTCGGCCGGGTCGGCGTCCGGCAGGCGCCAGGCGAAGGCGAGCTTATTGTTCGGCGACTGGGTGTCGTCGATGACGCGCGCGGCGCCCGCCCCGGCGCCGCAGGTCAGCTCCTCGTTGGCGTCGAGTCGGCACGGGCCCATATCGGCGCGCGCGGGCAGCGCGGGCAAGCCGGCGCACAGGACGCCGAGCAGGAGGGTGATCGTTGCGCTAAATGGCCGCATGCGGGAGAGGTTAGCGAGGCGGGCCGGGCGAGGGAAGACTATTCCGCCGCCTGTACGCCCTTCTTGCGCTTGTTCTCGCGGCGCCCGAGCACCGGCGCCAAAAATGCGCCCGTGTAAGAGCGCTTGACCTTCACAATATCCTCCGGCGTGCCCTGCGCCACGATCTCGCCGCCGCCGTCGCCGCCTTCCGGGCCGAGGTCGATGATCCAGTCGGCGGTCTTGATCACTTCCAGATTGTGCTCGATCACCACCACGGAATTGCCGGTCTCCACCAACTCGTGCAGCACATCCAAGAGCTTCGCCACGTCGTGGAAATGCAGGCCGGTGGTGGGCTCGTCGAGAATATAAAGCGTGCGGCCGGTGGCGCGCTTCGACAGTTCCTTGGCGAGCTTGACGCGCTGCGCCTCGCCGCCGCTGAGCGTCGTGGCCTGCTGGCCGACATGAATGTAGTCCAGCCCGACGCGGTGCAAGAGCGCCAGCACGTCGCGCACGCGCGGCACCGCCTTGAAGAATTCCAGCGCCTCTTCCACCGTCATGTCGAGCACGTCGGCGATCGACTTGCCCTTGAACAGCACCTCGAGCGTCTCGCGGTTGTAGCGCTTGCCCTTGCAGACGTCGCAGGTGACGTAGACGTCGGGCAGGAAGTGCATCTCGATCTTGATCACGCCGTCGCCCTGGCAGGCCTCGCAGCG
>PKXB01000146.1:2464-9376 GCA_003133345.1 Hyphomicrobiales bacterium
CCGCCGCCGGAGACGCCGGTGACGCAGGTGAACAGGCCGAGCGGGATCTCGGCGTCGATGTTCTTGAGATTGTTGCCGCGCGCGTTGACCACCTTGATGGTGCGTCGCTTGTTGGGCGGCTTGCGCTCCAGCACCGGCACGCTGAGTTCGCCGGAGAGATATTTGCCGGTCCAGGAGCGCGGCGTGGCGATGATGTCGTCGACCGTGCCTTCCGCCACGATGTGGCCGCCATGAATGCCGGCGCCCGGGCCGATGTCGAGCACGTAGTCGGCGGTGCGGATGGCATCCTCGTCGTGCTCGACCACGATCACGGTGTTGCCGAGATCGCGCAGGCGCTTGAGGGTCTCGAGCAGACGCGCGTTGTCGCGCTGGTGCAGGCCGATGGAGGGCTCGTCGAGCACGTAAAGCACGCCGGTGAGGCCGCTGCCGATCTGCGAAGCCAGCCGAATGCGCTGGCTCTCGCCGCCGGACAATGTGCCGGACGGGCGGGCGAGCGTGAGATAGTCGAGGCCGACATCGACCAGGAACTTCAGCCGTTCGCGGATTTCCTTGAGCACCCGCACGCCAATTTCATTCTGCTTGGGGTTAAGGTGCTTGGGCAGCTCGGTGAACCAGGCGCCGGCGCGCTTCACGCTCAGCTCGGCCACCTCGGAGATATGCTTGGTCGCGATCTTGACGCAAAGCGCTTCCGGCTTGAGCCGGGCGCCGTGGCAGGCCGCGCAGGGCACGTCGGTGAAATATTTCAGCAGGTCCTCGCGCGCCCACTCGCTTTCGGTCTCCTTGAAGCGGCGCTCGAGATTGGTGATCACGCCCTCGAACGGCTTCTTGGTGGTGTAGCCGCGCAAGCCGTCGTCATAGACGAATTTGATGTCGTCCTCGCCCGAGCCGTACAGGATCGCGTCTTGCGTTTTCTTCGACAGGTCCTTCCATTTGACGTCGAGCGTGAAGCGGAAATGTTTGGCCAGCGCGTCGAGCGTCTGGATGTAATAGGGCGAGCTTGATTTCGCCCAGGGTGCGATGGCGCCCTTGCGCAAGGACGCGTCGGGGTCGGGGATCACCAGGCTGGCATCGATGTGCTGCTCAACGCCGAGCCCGCCGCATTCCGGACAGGCGCCGAACGGATTGTTGAACGAGAACAGCCGCGGCTCGATTTCCGGGATGGTGAAGCCGGACACCGGACAGGCGAATTTCTCCGAGAAGATCAGCCGCTCGGCATTGGCATTGCGTCCGCGATTGGCGGTCGCACCAGTCGCTTTGGTGTCGGCGAGTTCGACCATCGCCAGCCCGTCGGCGAGTTTGAGGCATTGCTCGAGCGAATCCGCCAAGCGCGCCGAGATGTCCGGCTGCACCAGCAGGCGATCCACCACCACGTCGATGTCGTGGGTGAATTTCTTGTCGAGCGCCGGCACGTCGGCGATCTCGTAAAATTTGCCGTCGATCTTGACGCGCTGGTAGCCCTTCTTGAGGAACTCGGCCAATTCCTTGCGGTATTCGCCCTTGCGGCCGCGCACCACCGGCGCCAGCACATAGATGCGCGTGCCTTCCTTCAGCGCCATCACCTTGTCGACCATCTGCGACACGGTCTGGCTCTCGATCGGCAGACCGGTGGCCGGTGAGTAGGGCACGCCGATGCGCGCCCACAGCAGGCGCATGTAGTCGTAGATCTCGGTGACGGTGCCGACGGTGGAGCGCGGATTCTTCGAGGTGGTCTTCTGCTCGATCGATATGGCCGGCGACAGCCCGTCGATCTGGTCGACATCCGGCTTCTGCATCATCTCGAGGAACTGCCGCGCATAGGCCGACAGGCTCTCGACGTAGCGGCGCTGGCCCTCGGCATAGATGGTGTCGAACGCCAAAGAAGACTTGCCCGAGCCCGACAGGCCGGTGAACACGACGAGCTGGTCGCGCGGAATGGCGACGTCGATGTTCTTGAGATTGTGCTCGCGCGCGCCGCGGATCGTGATGGCGCGGGCGTCGCGGGGCGGCTGGTTGGGGCGTTCGGGCATGCCGCCAGAACGTAGTAAGAACGGGCCGGTTTTGCCAGTGCAGGGCCGGCTGCGGTTGAAAACTATCCGCCAAAAAGACAAGGGCCGGCGCGAGACCGGCCCTGCTCAGGTCTTTGCAGACGTCGCGGCTAGAAGTGGTAGTTTATGCCACCCCGAACGATGCTGGTCTTGAACGTAACGTCGTTTGCGCCGCAAGTGGCAACGCTGCAGTTTGCCTTGCCGAGATCGACATAGAGATATTCGACCTTGGCCGACCAGGCGCCCATGAAGGCGTATTCGAGGCCGCCGCCGCCGGTCCAACCGAACCTGGTATCGGTTTCCGACGCGCCGCCGACCGGCGTCATCTTGACGTCGCCAAATGCCGCGCCGCCGGTGATGTAGGGCATCCAGCGATCCATGGCATAGCCGATGCGGCCACGCGCCGTTGCGAGCCAATCGTTTTTCGTTTCGCAACAGATGGTGGCGTCGGTGCCCTTGATCCAGCTGGCGTCGACGTCGCCTTCCAGGCCCCAGACCCATAAGCCGGTCTGCAGATTGTAACCAATCGTGCCGCCGGCCAGCGCGCCGCGGACGTTGAAGTCGCCGGTGCTGCCGCCGGCGCTGGTCCAGTTTGATGTGCCAAAGCCGTAGCCGCCGTTGATGCCGACATAGAACCCGGTCCAATTCCACGGTGCGGCGTAAGGTGCCTTGAAGGCGGGCTGCGGGAAGTCGGCGGCAAATGCTGGCAATGCCATCGCGGCAGCCAACAGGCCCGCGCAGGCCGCGAGAGTGAAACGATTCATCGTGTGACCTCCTGAAAATTCGGCCAAAGCGAACGCGGAACAGGAGGCGGACCGTATACGTTGTGGTTGATTCGAGCTGTGACTTTATAGCAACAGAAAAGGCAAATTAGTGAGCCGAATCAAATGCCTAAATGGTTAAAATTCACGAGAACAAAAAAAGAACAAGACTGCGTCCTGGGATTGCGCTACAACCCAGGCGGGGTGCCAGAAGCCCTGTGGATTAAGGCCGAACAAGCTTGCCGCACGAGGGCCAACGTCTAGGGTGAAGTTAATTTTCGGGGCCGCGCGCGGCGGGCGGCCCCCTTACCGGCGAGCGGCGGCGACTTGCAACGAGGTCGCGCGACCGCAGATCGCCACGCGGAGAGCATCATGGCAGGTAGCGTCAACAAGGTGATCCTCATCGGCAATCTCGGTGCGGATCCGGAAATTCGCCGCACCCAGGACGGCCGTCCGATCGCGAATTTGCGGGTGGCCACCTCGGAAAGCTGGCGCGACAAGACCACTGGCGAGCGCAAGGAAAAAACCGAGTGGCATCGGGTGGTGATCTTCAACGAGGGCCTGTGCAAGATCGTCGAGCAATACCTCAAGAAGGGCTCGAAGGTTTACCTGGAAGGCGCGCTGCAGACGCGCAAATGGCAGGACAAGGACGGCCACGACCGCTACTCGACCGAAGTGGTGCTGCAGGGCTTCAATTCGCAGCTCACCATGCTCGATACCCGCGGCGGCGGTGGCGGCGCCAGTGCCGACAGCGGCGATGACTTCGGTTCCAGCGGTCCCAGTGCCGGATCGAGCGCGGCGCGCGAGCGCAAGCCGGCGCTGGCCGGCGCTGGCAAGTCGGGCGATATGGACGACGAGATTCCGTTCTGACGGCGAGTGCTGCGCTTCGCCCGATTACCGGCGGGACGCGTCGTTGGCAGGTATGATGTGCGACGGCGGTGATCTACATTGCAGTAATTGCGCGATCTTCATGGTTCAGCCATCATAGAATAGCGCTCCCGTAATTTTGGAGTCACTGTCGGTTTGCCGGGATTTTCATGGACCAGCCGGGATTGATCGGGGCCGTCAAGTCCTGCTTGCCGACTTGTTCGGCATACGCGGCCCAATGCTGATCGGGCCATGCGCCTCTCCAAAAATAATCAGCGGAATACAAGCTGAAAAAAATAGCAAGTGTAGCAGTCGCGATGAGCCTTGGACAATCGCCAGAAAACCACAGCGATATTGCGCACCATATCAACGCGAGCTGTGGAATATAAAAATAACGGGGACCGTTGTATGGCGAGTCAAAAACATTCGGGTAATATCGAAACTTCCAGATCGTCCCGACGATGACCACGAGGGCGAAAAACAGAATCCCGATGCGAAATAGCCGGCCGTCGCGCACGACTAGTGATGTGAGGATCACGACGATCGCCGCAATCACGCCCATGACGCTCGCCCCCGCGCACCGCATCAGCGCTGTCTGGAGAAGATGCAGAATATTGGGTTCGCCGATGCGTTGGAGAGGCGGAGATAGCTGTAGGATCAAAATTAAATTTAATACTCCGAGGGCTATGGCAATCCCAAAAAGCCAATGCCGCGTATAGGCAAATCGAAGTACGGCAACGGGTAACCGCATGGCGGCAAACGGCCCGCTCAAGCCGGCGAAAACAACGAAACTTATTTGATTGCCAACCCTGACCGGCGATGAGGGAATCGTGCCGCAAAGTACTGCGGCGAGTGCCGGACCGAGAAACCATTGAAGGTTAATCAGGTTGCCGAATATTTCGCCGCCGGGGTTTGGCGCCAGCGAGAGGCTGGCGCCAAGAAGGAACCCGAGAGCCGCATTTGGAGCAGCAATGACAATGCTAAAGGCGCCCCAAGCTACAAAGATTAGGGCGGACCACGCGTATAGCGTCGGTGCGTGAATCGGATCGAACAGCGCCGCGATTGCTGCCGCGAGTCCTTGCAGGATATGTAAGTAGCCCGCATACGGCAGAAATATCACGCGGGGGCCATGCAGGTATTGTTGGAGCCACAAAAGGTTACCGTCTTCCGCCCAAAATTGCGGATGTGCGAACGCATCGAAGGACCGCACATAGTAGAGGGCGGCGGCGGTAATCGCGGCCAAGATTGGCGCGGCTCTGCTAGAGGCTTCGTTCATCGTCCTGTGCTCGGCTATTTCTTCCCGCTGGTGAGGACGAACGCTCGAAACCGTTTGAAAATAGATGGAGAAAACGCGCGTTTATCGATTTCATTATAGATCGGCAGCAGGTGACGCATCAAACCCGACGCGATATACTGATAAGAAAGGCCCGACAGAAAATCCGACTCGACAGAAAATCCCGCGCGGCGGAACACATCGGCCGTTCGCCATGCAAGAATGGGTCTCTCGTTTTCCGTCACACCGACCGAGCTGTAAAAAGGCGATGATGGATCGCGATAGAGATACATGAAGGGGTTCATGCGATTGGGATCGAACGCCATGAATCGGCCGCCCTTGACCAGCACGCGATAGACTTCCGCTGCGCATGCGGACGGATCGGGCAGGTGGTGAACCATTGCGCTAAGCAGCACGCCGTCGAAGCTTTCGGATTCGAACGGCAGATTCTCGACGTCAGCGACCTCAAAAGAAATTTCCGGGTCCTTCGCGCGCGCGCTCAATCTGCGCCAGGCTGAGATCGGCTCCGGTCACCTTATAGCCTGCGCGGTGGAGGAGCTCGCTGAAAACGCCAGAGCCGCAGCCGAGGTCCGCCACGCGCGCTCCGCGCGGAAGGCCGGTCAACCGCACGAAGGCATCGATCAGGCGCTGGTTTGATGCCGGCGTAAACGCATTGTAATCTTGGAGAGCTGCGTACTGGTCGAAAAAAGCGACCTCTTTCAATTTATCTTGTCCGCGTGCCGGCCCGCTCATATGCGATATATGAAGCAACTCGAAGATGTGTCAACCGAATACGATCTTCACGCCGTCGATCACGAATTGCACGGCGAGCGCGGCCAGCAGCACGCCGAGCAGGCGCGACAGCACGACATTGGCAGTGGTGCCGAGCAGCGCCGCGATGCGCGCCGCGAGCGCGAACACGGCAAAGCATAGCGCCAGCACCGCGGCGACCACGCCGAGCAGAACGCCCATATGCACCGGGTCGCCGCCGGCGCGGCCGGCGAGCAGCACGCTGGCGGTGATGGCGCCGGGGCCGGCCATCAACGGAATGGCGAGCGGGAAGGCGGCGATGTTGCGCACGTGCTCCTCGATCGCTTCCTCGGCCTGTTTCGATTGCCGTTCGATGCGCAGGCCGAACACCATTTCAGACGCGATCGAGAACAGCAGCAAGCCGCCGGCGATGCGGAAGGCGGGGAGGCCGATCGACAGCGTGCGCAGCAGCCAGTCGCCGATTAGCGCGCTGCCGGCAAGGATCGCCGCCGCGATCAGGCAGGCGCGCAGCGCCACGGCGCGGCGTGCGCGGTCCGGCAGGCCGTGGGTGATCGCGACAAAGGTCGGCACCAGGCCGAGCGGATCGACCACGACGACCATGGTCACCAGGGCGGAGATCAGGAACTCGAGCGGCATGAGCTTCGCGTAGCGGTCGTGTTCGGTTGGGTCAAATGGGCTGCGAAACGGCGGTGATGTATGGCAGTTTTGCAGCCCGCCGCGCGGCTTTCCAGAATTCGAATAAACTATTGAAAAACAACAGATAATAAGCCTGTATTCGCCGCGATTTCGGGTGGCAATGCCGAGGTGAATCAGTTAAGAAAATCGGACCGTAAAACACGCGCGGGAAGCCAGCTTTGTCCGACGTTGAAAACCCGAAATCGGGGGACGGTAGTCCCACCGACATACGCCCCGTCTCGATCACCGAGGAGATGAAGCGCAGCTATCTCGATTACGCCATGAGCGTGATCGTGTCGCGGGCGCTNNCCCGACGTGCGCGACGGCTTGAAGCCGGTGCACCGGCGCATCCTGCATTCGATGAACGAGCAGGGGCATACGCCCGACAAGAAATACGTCAAATCGGCGCGTGTGGTCGGCGACGTGATGGGCAAATACCACCCGCACGGCGACCAGGCGATCTACGACGCGCTGGTGCGCATGGCGCAGGATTTCTCCATGCGCCTGCAACTAATCGATGGGCAGGGCAATTTCGGCTCGG